>CAIUWO010000494.1 GCA_903902895.1 Candidatus Hydrogenedentota bacterium
GGAATGCCTGCGGTGCGCGCATTAATGTCCTCCTTCGAGACCGGCGCCCCTTCGGCCCGGATCTTTTCCACCTCTGCGTTCAGCAGTCGTTCCGTATACCAATCGGCCGTCCAGAAGGTCGCGGGGATGATGATCACAAGCGCCAGCACCACGGCATCAACGATGCGCCGGGTTCGTGATATGTGCCGGGGTGCCCACCCGGCCACCGCCTCGGCCAGGGCTTTTGCGGTGGGGTAGCGTTTCGCCGGGCTCTTGGCCATGGCCTTGCGGCACATCGCGACCAGTTCCTTCGGGGCCTTCGGCTCGAGAGACCTTATGCTCTCCGCCTCCCCGTGCTGCACCTTGTCCAGGATCTCCTGCACCGACCCGCCCGTGAAGGGCGGTCGGCCCGTCAGGATTTCATAGAGGACCGCGCCGAGCGCATAGATATCGGAGCGCTCGTCCACCTTGTCCAAATGGCCCGCGGCCTGCTCGGGCGGCATGTAGGACGGCGTGCCCATGGCGTGGCCGTAGGCGGTCTTTGCCGCCGCATCAGCACCGCCGGCGTTCATGGCGCGCAGTGCCTCGGCCATACCGGCCTGATGCACGTCACGCTGGTCCTTAATCTTGGCCAGTCCCCAGTCGAGCACCACCGTTTCGCCGAACTCGCCAACCATCACATTGCCGGGCTTGATGTCGCGGTGGATCACCTTGCGGCTGTGCGCATAGGCCACGGCCTGGCACAGGTCGACGAAGTGCGGCAATAGCCTGAGCCGTTTCTCCAGCGTTTCAGCCTCGCCAATCGCCTGCCGCAGCGTCTTTCCCCGGACCAGTTTCATGGTGTAGTACAGCGTGCCGTCGGTACGGTAGCCGAGTTCATAAACCGGCACGATGGAAGGATGTTCCAACTGGCCCGTAATGCGCGCCTCCTGCAGGAACCGCGCCACCAGCGGCATGGCCTGATGGACCGGCGTGGGCGCGCCGTCGGCACCAACTCCGCCGGGAGTCGGCATCAGTTCCTTGAGGGCGATTTCGCGGTCCAGATAGTCATCATGGACCAGCAGCACCCGGCCCATGCCGCCGCGGCCCTGCTCACCCAGATGCACATAACGCCCGTCCGATTCCTGCACGCCCCCAACGGCATCGGGCCCACCTCCCAGTCCCTGCCCCATCAGGCAGCCGGGGCACAACCCCTCGGGCGCATCCGCGCCCAGCAGCACGCCGCACTGCGGGCATTTCTTCTGGTCCATCATGTTCATCCTTCCTTCGGCAGTGTCGCCTACCCCTTAATGAAGGAAATTTCGCCAAAGGTTACAGGCCGCCTCCAAATCAAAGAAAAAGAACATTTTGAACATGGATACACAGGATGGACAGGATAAGTCAGAGAACCCCGGATGTTTTCATCCTGTCCATCCTGTGCATCCATGTTCAATGCGCTTCTTCCCAGTTGACGGCGGTGCCGACTTGTGAAATGCCGATCAGCCGCCCAGGGCGGCGAACAGGTCTCGTATTTCCGCATCAATGTCAGCCGGTTCGGCCACGGTTTGGGCGATTTCCTGACGCAGCGCGGCCCGGTAGCGCTGGCGGAGCCGGTGCACGGCCACTTTGACGGCGCCCTCGGACATCCCCAGCCGCTCGCCCAGTTCTTTCAGGGGAATCATGGGCTGTTCGGCGGTCAGGGCCGGTTTGAGCGCCTCGAAAAGGGTGTCCTTTCCCGCCGCCGCATACTCCCCGCGGAGGCGGACCAGCGTATGCTCCAAAACCGCCAACGCCCAGGTGCGTTCAAAGGCCTTGTCCGGCGTCATGTCGTGCGACGGCTCAAATCCCGGAGCGTTTTCGGCCTGTGAGAAGTCCAGCGACAACATTACGGCATGGCCGCCGCGCTTCTGGGCGTGCGCGCGGTCCCATTCGTTGGCGAGGAAATGCTTGAACGCGGCCAGCAGGAAGTTGCGGAAGCGGCCACGTTCGCGCTGGGCGTCCTGGAGATAGTTCTTCTCCAGCAGCCGGCAGAAGAATTCCTGGGTGAGATCCTGGGCACGGTCGCCTGAATGGCCCTGCCGCCGCAGGTAGGCGTAGAGCGTATGCCAATACCGCTCGCAAAGCGTGGCCAGCGCCCGCTGCCGGTCGGCATGCTGCGGCTGGCCCGCCGCGACGATGACACTCCACTGGGTCGTGTCAAATGAATGACCCTGAACAGGCGTGCCTCGTTGCTGAGAATTTGGATGAACCACTGTAACCACTCCGCTTCAATTGCCAAGGCGTACAATAGTCCCGAAGCGGCCCCGTGTCAAGGGCGGGATGCCCGCGTGTCGACGTTTTGTCGATAACTCTCTAAAGAATTCAGCCGTCCACATGTTGTCAACAGAACCCGGCCCATTATGACGGGATCGGGAAGAAAAAAGGCCGCAGGCGGGGTGTTTGGAAATGGCGTTCCATTGTCACTGCCCGTATATTGAGCACACCAACCCCTTCAATCCACGTAATCCGCGCGACCTGTATCTGTAATTCGTGAACACGGATTCCACCGATTTCACAGATTATGGCAGCCTGGTTTTCGCCCCTACGCCCACAGGCATGGTCCATCAGAAGCGCTTGCCCGCCGCAACCTAAAAAGAGACGGGCAAATCAACCCCTGCAGTCCGTGTAATCCGCGCAATCCGTGTTTCCAATTCGTGAACATGGAATCCACCGACTGCATGGTGCTGCCGGTGGCCGCGACCAAGAAAGTCAGGATTCAGAAGCCAATAGGACAGCAAAATGGGCCGCACACTTTCCGATTTTGACGCGCCGCCCCCGTCCCCGGTAAAATAGCGGCTCTTCAAGGCGTGGATGACGCCCCACCCACAAGGACCAGAACCTCATGCTGGAAATCAAGCCATTTCGCGGATTCCGCTTTAATCCCGCCGTCACAGGCACGCTGGACAACGTGATCACGCCGCCCTATGACGTGATTACGCCGGACGAGCGGGCCGCCTTGGCCGCGCGCAGCCCGTGGAACATGGTTCATGTGATCCTGCCCAAGCCGGGGCCGGACGGCGGCTCGGCCTATGACCACGCCGCGGCGGTGCTCCAGGACTGGATGGCCCAGGGAGGGCTGTGCCGCGACGATGCGCCGTCGTTTTACCTGTTGCGCCAGAACTTCACGGACCTGGAAGGCCAGTCGCACACGCGCCGCGGCTTTTTCGCCGCCACGCGCCTGCCCGAGTCGAATGAACGCCACATCCTCGGCCACGAGCGCACCTTCGACAAGCCGGTGGCCGACCGCTATGCGCTGACCACCGCCACCAAGATGAGCCTGGGCGCGGTGTTTGTGCTGTACTCCGACCCCGAGCGGCGGCTGGCCGCCTTCCTCGCCCAGATGGAGGAACGCCCGGCGGACCTTACGGCCCACACCTTTGACGGGGTGCAACAGGAACTGTGGCGCGTCCCGGCCGACCCGGCGGTCTGCGCCTTCTTCCCCGGCAAGACGCTGTACATCGCCGACGGGCACCACCGCTTCCGCACGGCCTGCACCTACCGCGACGAGATGCGCACGAAATTGGGCAACCCGGCCGAATTGCAGCCGTGGGACTTTGCGCTCATGGGCTTTGTCGGCTTTGAGGACGAGGGGCTGCGGGTCTACGCCGCGCACCGCGTGGTGAAGCCCTACGACGGATTCGACTTTGACGCGTTCATGGCCGCGCTGGGCAAGTGGTTTGACGTGACGCCGACCGACGGCGACCTGCACACGCTGGTCAAGGCCGACCCCGAGGACGGCGTGTTCGGCCTGGCCGTGCACGGCAGGGGCAGGTTTATGCTGCGGTTCCGCGGCCAGCGCGAGGCGCTGCTGGGCGAGGACCGCGGCCCGGCGTGGCGCGCGCTCGACGTGGCACTGCTCCACCGCGGCATCTTCGAGCGCATCATGGGCATGCCCGAGGGCGCGGAGTACGGTTACGAGAAGAGCCTTGCCACGGCGCTGGCGGCGGTCGACAGCGGCGCGGCGCTGATGGCCTTCGTGCTCAAGCCGACGCGGACGGAGCAGATTTGCGCGTGCGCCGAGGCCACCGAGCCGATGCCGGAGAAGTCCACCTACTTCTTCCCCAAACTGCCCACCGGCGGCGTGCTGTACCCGCTCTACGAGCCCTGACAAACAAAAACCCATCCGCGCGCGACCGCGCGGATGGGATAACGGCGCTCTCTCAGGGGTTCATTTCTTCTTGTAGATCACGACCGCATCGCCCACCTGCAGCATGCGGTTTTTCGGCCAGGCGTTCCACTCGTAAAGCTGGTTGATGTCCACGCCGTACTGCCGGGCGATAACCGTGGGATTCTGTCCCGGCGCAACGGTGTGCACCACTTTGCTGCCCTTGGCGTTCGTCGTTGCCGCCCTGGCGACTTTGACCTCGCTGCGGCCCGCGTCGCGGCCGGTGTCGGCGGCGGGCTTGCGCACGATCAACTCCTGCCCTTCCTTAATCACCGACTTGGCCGAAAGTTTGTTCAACGCCATCAGTTCGGCGGGCTTCATGCCGTTTTTGGCGGCGATGCCGGCGATACTCTCGCCCCGGGCAACCTTGTGGCTTGCCGTAATCACTTTTTGGTCGGACTTGCCGGACGGGTCCTTTGCCGGGGCTTCATCGGTCTTCTTCCGGTCCTTGGCCACCACTTCGGCGGGAGCCGGGTCGGCCGGTTTGTTGCCGGATTTCGGCCCCACGGCGAGTTTTTCGCCGGCATGCAGCGCGGCGTCCCTGGACAGGCCGTTCATGCGCATCAGTTCGTCAGTCTTGAGGCCGTAGAGTTTGGCGATGGCGGCGGGATATTCGCCCGGGGCAACCTGGTGATACCGCATGTTGTCCGTGTCCGCGGCGGGGACGGGCTTGGCGGCAGGCGCCGCAGCCCCCACGGCCAGCACCTGACCCTCCACAATGACGCCCTTCTTGCCGATTTTGTTCCATGCCATCAGTTGGGCCACGGGAACCCTGTTCGTGGCCGCGATCTTGGCCAGCGTGTCGCCCTTGCGCACCTTGTAGGTCTTGGGCGCGGCGGACGGCGTCTCATCGTTGGCGGGCTCCGCCGCGACGATACCGTCTTGTTTTGCGGTCTTAATTTCTTTGGCCGCCGGCGCGGCCGTCACGGCACCACCCTTGGCGCCGGTGGCGTCCGGAATGGAAATCACCATGCCGGTCCGGACGGACTTGGCGGATTTGAGCCCGTTGGCGGCCAGCAGTTCCTGCTGGGAAACGCCAAACTTGCTCGCAATCTTGGCGACAGACTCGTTGCGGTGCACTTTGTACTTGTTCGCCGCCATCAGGGCGCCGCCGGCGCCGGGCTGCGTGGTTGGAACGGTCTGCAGCGCCGCCAGAAAGCGCTCTTTGTCCTGGCGGGGCACGGCGACCCGGTACTCGCCCGAGGGCGGTGTGGTGTCGCGGAGCAGGTCCGGGTTCAACTGTTCGAGCGTGCCCGGCGCGAAACTGAGCGCCTCGTTCAGCTTGGCCAGCCCGTACATGCCCTGCACGGGCACGCGCTCCACATCATCGGGGGGCTCGGTGCCCCGGGTAAACCCGTACTTCTCGGGGTTGGCGGTGACCACGGTGTAGGCCAGCAGGCGCGGATAATATTTCTTGGATTCCAGACGAATTCGGTCGCTGGCGGGGGGGGTCACGATAAGTTTGAAGAAATCGGTCTCGCCGCCGTTGGCGGCAATGGCGCGCGACAGGCCGCCCTCGCCCATGTTGTAGGCCGTGATGGCCAGGTCCCAGCGGCCGTCAAAATAGTCATGCAGTCCCTTGAGGTACTCTATGGCGGCTTCGGTGCAGCGCTCCCAGTTGTACCGCTCGTCCACATAACTGTCCATGCGCAACTGATAGCGCCGCGCGGTGGACGGGATGAACTGCCACATGCCGCCCGCGCCCGCCGGGGAGACGACCTTGTTCTGGAACATGCTCTCGACCATGGCCATCCAAATCAGGTCCTCGGGCAGGCCCGCCTCGCACAGACGCGCCCGCAGCGGCCCCTCATACTTGGCGGCGCGGTTCAGCCCGCGCTGAAAGGTGCCGGAATAGCTGTTCTGCAGTTCCCGGATTTCGGCGAGTACCGGTTCGG
This sequence comes from Candidatus Hydrogenedentota bacterium, assembly GCA_903902895.1. Classification (GTDB taxonomy): domain Bacteria; phylum Hydrogenedentota; class Hydrogenedentia; order Hydrogenedentales; family CAITNO01; genus CAITNO01. The sequence continues at coordinate 6,058 of CAIUWO010000494.1, forward strand.
GCAGCGGATTGGGCACGACCAGCGGGTTGTACGCATGGTCCCCCTTGCCCTGCCGGTGCAGCCCCTCCACGGGCTCCAGTTCCTGGGCGCCCACCCTGTCGCGGGGCGCCGGATCGAATTGAACCGCCTGACGATGGGAGCTTGTGGTGCAGCCGCTAACAAGTGCCAGCAGGACCGCCGGCAGTGTAATCGCTGGAACGCGGCACCATCCGCCCTTCAGACGGCGTTGTGTTCGCCGTTTTGCTTCGGACATTTCCGCTCCTGTGACCGTGTCTGGAAAATGCGGGCCCTGCCTTGCGGCGGACACCGGCTTTCCAACGTTTATGTCAGGGATCGATGCATCCCCGACCACCAGTCGCATACGCTGTAACAGAAGAAACCGCCACCGGTAGTACACGGTGTGTCGGTACGTGCTTAGCAAACCGCAGTCTACACAACATGTTGTGGTTTGTCAAGTGTTTAATGGCGAATGTTGGGCAAGGAACGGTTTCTTGACTAACAGTTCCATGGCCGCGAGGAAGTCCGAAATCAAGAAGGGCTTCTCCAAAGAGGGGCAGTCCACCGTCTCCAGAAAGCGGTGTGTTTCAAAGTTCAGGGTGTCGGCGGTGATAAATATTACCCGTTTGGCCATCTCGGGCTTTTCCGCGATAATGCGCATGTACAGTTCCCGTCCGTTCATGGCGCCAAGCAGATTGATGTCCAGCACGATGCCGTCATAGTCCATTGCGCGGGCGCGGTCCAGCGCGTCGGCGCCGGTCTGCACCGGGTCCACCTCGTAGCCGCGCATGGTCAGTGCCGTGGTGAGCATGTCCAGCAGGTCCGATTCGTCATCCACGAGCAGGATTTGCAGTGCCCGCACCACGCTGTCCGGGGCCGGAGACGGTTCCGGGACGGACGATCTTTCAACGGCGGCGGGCAGCTGAATCACGACCCGCGCGCCGGACAGTTCCGGCTCTGGGTCGTGGGCCAGGAACAGGTCGCCCCCGTGGTCGCGGACCACGGACCGGGCCAGGCTCAGGCCCAGGCCGACCGCGCCCTCGGCGCGGCGGGTGGTGAAGAAGGGTTCAAAAACCTGCTCGTCCAACTCGCCGGGGATGCCGTTGCCGTCGTCCGCCACACTGATCCATGCCCTGTCCGCGCTGGTCCCGATCTCGCAGACCACCCGCGACTTGGCGAAACGCAGGGCGTTGTCGAGCACGCCCATAATGACCTGCGCCAGCTGGGTCGGCACGCATTCGACCCACACGGGCTCACCGGGGAGGCGCCATTCCACGCAGCGGTTCTGCCCGCTGGTCAGCATGGGCCGCACCGACTCGCGCAGCACGACGCACATGTCGGTGGGCACGCGCTCGAGGGGGGTGCCCTGGCCGAAGTCGAGCAGGTCCTCGACGATTTCCTTGCAGCGCAGGCTGTTGCGCAGGATGCGGTTGACCACCTCGGCCGTCTGCTCGGGCGGCAGCCCCTTGGACATGAGTTCGGCAAAACCGATGACAACGCCGAGCGGATTGCGCAGCTGCTGGGCGACGGTCAGCGCAATCTGCGACACCAGCGAGGAGCGCTGTTGCGACAGAATCTGATTTTCCATCCGCTTCTCAAGCCGCTTTTGGGCGGTAAAATCCGCCAGCCCGCAGGCGACATGGGTGACGCGCCCGTCGGGGGCGAAAATGGGCAGGAGACCCACATTGAACCACCGGGTCTCGTCCGGCTCGACCAGCCGTACCTCCCCAAAATGGGGCACACCCGTGCGGAAAACCTGCCGGCAGACACAGACCGTGCCGGCCGCGCCCTGGCGGCGATGGAAATGGCAGCAGTAGGGCAGGGACTCGGTGTTGTCTTCGAAGGTGAAGAAGCGGGCCATCTCCGTGGCATGGACTATGACGCCGTTCTCGTCGAAAAGCTGGACCGGGAAAGGCAGGATGTCGACCACCCGCCGCCGCATGTATTCGAGCACGTCAGCCACGCCGGTCCGCTCATTGTCGGCCGGTTCAAAGCACACCGCGGCGCCGTCGCGCCGCCCCTCGCTGTCGAACATGGGCTGCACGAGAAACTGCAGTTTTCCGCCCGGAGCGGCGGCGAGCCGGCCGGTGAACTCGTGCTTTTTCAGTGTCGGGCGGCGCTGCCGCAGGAGCCGGCGTATCTCCTGGGCCGTGTCCTCGTCGCACAGGGCCAGGAAGTTCTGGCCCGACAGCGCCTCAAGCGGGGCTTTGAGCTGCTCCGCGCAGGCGCCGTTTGCCTCAAGGACAACGCCGTTTCCGTCGAGCAGCAAGAAGGGCCGGCCCACGGTGTCCAGGATGGCCCGCTGCCGGCGGCCCATGGACAGGACCGCATCGCGGTCGCGCTGGGTGAAATACTGGGCGGCCTGCAGCATATGGATGTCATAAATCTCGTTGGCGATCTCAACGAGGTCGCGGTCTGTGAGCCCCGGCACCTGGCCGCTCCAAAAGGGCACCACCACGTCCCGGGCGCGCCGCGACACTTCGATGAGGTCGAGAATGGTTCCACCGGCGGCCGTAAGGGCCTCCGCCAGGGTTGCCGACCATTCCTGCACCCGGAAGGGCTGTCCGCGCAGCATGCCGACCAATGCCTGGGTCCAAGGCAGCACAAGATGCCGCACCGCTTCCCGGTCCTTGGAGGGTATTGCCTCCAGTATGGCCTGGCTGATCGTCTCAAGACGCGGCTCCGCGTAGTCGGCGAACAGTTTTGCTGCCTGCATATTCATGGGGTTACGCGTTCCCTGAAGCGCCATAACTCACAACACAACGTCAGGTTAGGCGTGCGGCCCAACCTGCGACAATATAATGACAGCATGGCGGCGCGGAAACAACACGGACGGATCCGCGCCGCCCGCCGCCAAACAACACCCGCGCGCGGAGGGTCAGGCGGGCCGCACCCGGAGCGTGACGATCTTTTTCGGCTCAACCTTGACCGACAGCGCGCTGCCGGCAAGCTTGAGCGTGCTGCCGCCAACCTCCTCGAGCGTGACCAATTGGACAGCGGCAGGGCGGCGGGCAAAGCGGACGGTGCCTTTGACGGCTTTTTCTGTGGGGTTGGAAAGGCGCAGAACCCAGCCGTCGCCGTCTTCGGCGGGCTTGACGGCCGTTACAATGAGCGTGCCGGGGGCCACCTCGGCAAAGCCGTGGCGGCAGGGCAGCGTTCCCCCGTGGACCCCCGCCTGGGCCGGGTCCACCGGGGCCACGAAGGCGTCGGCCTCCTCGATCACAGCGCCGGCGGCATAGTCGCCGGCGTGGGGGTGGATGAGGTAGGTGAACGCGTGCGCGCCGGGGCTTTGCGACAGCGTCATTTCGGGATGGGCGTCCCACCGGCAGCTCACCGTCGTCAGGCTGACCTCGTAGGCGCGCATCAGGGTGACGGCGATGGCCCGGTCGGTGTCCTGCGTGACCTCGTACTCGCGCAGCCCCTCGGCGATGAACGCCAGCCCGCCCTTCTTGTCGCTCACATCGACAAAGCGCTGCATCGGGAAGGTGACGCCCCTGCAGCCATACCACTGGCTGCCCTTGCTGAAAGCCGTCTCCCGTTCGACCACGTCGAAGGCGCTCTCGGCGTGGCAGGTGCGGCCCGCGCGGCGGGTGGGCAGCATGACCCGGAGCCGGTGGTTCCGGGCGGTGTTGTCGAAGCACAGGCTGACCTCGACGCTCTTGGCGCCGCGGCGCAGCGTGATGCGGGAGGTGACGGTCAGCGGCACGGTGTCGCGCGAGCGCGAGGCGCTGCTGCCGATGCCGTCCAGCCGCTGCCACGGGTCGCCGCCGTTCTCGTCCAGCCCGGCGGGCACAATCATGTCCACCTCGACGCGGTACCGGGCAAGGAGCGGTCCATCCTCCTCCAGGGCGACGCGCACGGGGAAGCCGCGGCTGTCGATGCACTGGTCCACGGCCGGGTTGTGGTGCATCCAGGCGTGGCCCGCCTCGCCGTTGTCCAGGAAGTAGTTGAGGTCGTCGTACGTCACGCCACCGGCCTTGTGGGTGACGCTCAGCGTGCCGTCGGTCTTGATGGCGACGCGCAGGTGCTCGTTTTCCATGGTGTTCGCGGCCGTAACCAGGCTGCCCCGGTCAAACATCTTGCTGCGGTCCACACGGAAGGTGGCAAAGCCCATTGCCGGCAGTTTGGCGGCGTCGAGATGCACTGTGAAGCGCTCGCTCTTCATCATGGCGGGCGCATCCCAGGCGTGGTTGACGATGGCCCAGTGGGGCTTGCGTCCCGCGACCTGCACCGTGACGGGCTTTCCGGTTTCCAGGTCGACCAGCGCGAATTCACCGCGCGGGCCGGTGTAGGGCAGGTCGAGCACGGCCGTTACGACCTCGGACCGGGACTGCGGCAGCGGGTTGAACACGGACAGGAGCACATCGTCGGCCTTGGTCTTCCTGGTGGTGTCGATGCGCAACTGCAAATCACCCAGCGACCGCGTGATCACGCCCTCGCAGATGTGGATCACCTGCCGGAGCCGGTGCATCATGTCCTCCTCGATGGCGTCCACGCCGCTGCCCGAGATGCTGTCATGCGCGTGGCACTGGAGCAGCGTCTTCCATGCGAGGTCGAGGAACGCGCGGGGATACTCCGCGCCCGCCCAGGCGGCCATGGCCGCGAAGGGCTCGGCCCGGCGCTGCAGCAGGTATTCGGCGCGCGAGGCCAGCGCCTTCATGCGGGTCCGGCTTGACAGCACGTCGCTGTACAGGTGCATGGTCACGGGCATCGGCTTGGGCACGCGCTGCTCGCCGCGCAGCACCTGCAGCTCGTCCCACTTCACCTCCGCCCGGATCGCCTTGAGCATCTCCGGGTAGGCGTCGTGAATCACTTTGTCCGGCGCGAGGGCCTTGGCGGTCTCGCGGATCATCTCCGCCTCCACCGGGTCGGCCACGCTGCTGTCATGGCCGTTCATGAAGGCCAGATGGCGCGTGGTGGCGAACTTGCGCTCGTTCTCGCGCAGCCATTTGACGCGCTCGGCGATTTTCTCGCGGTCGAAGCCGCGCTTGGGGTCGAGCAGAAAATGGTGGCCCGGCGCGCGATCGGGCGCGCAGCGGTGGAACGGCAGCCCCAGTTCGTCCCAGGTGCATTCCCGGTCGGCGATGGCCTTGCCGTACAGCGCCGCGCGGTAGACATGGTGGTAGAAATTGTAGCGGGCGCCGCTGCTCATCTGGCTGCCCAGGATGCGCGTGCCGTCCGCCCCCTCCAGGAGGAACTCGTTCGGCGTCTCCTCATGGCTGATGCCGTGGTAGAAAAGGATGGTGTCAATGCCGAAACCCGCGTAAATCTGGGGCATCTGCGAGTTCTGGCCGTAGGAGAAGGGGGTGTGGCCGACCTTCATCACGCCGCCGAAGGACTTGGCCACCCGGTGCCCCGTGAGCAGGTTGCGCACCAGCGACTCGCCGTTGACCTCGAAGCCCTCGGGGCAGGTGTACCAGGGGCCGACCAGCAGCCGGCCGTCTGCGACGACCTTCTCCACCCGCGCCCGGTTTTCGGGCCGGACCTCCAGATAGTCCTCCAGCGGCACCGTCTGCGAGTCGAGCACAAAGGACCGGTATTCGGGCTGCGTTTCCATGACGTTCAGCAGGCCGTCCAGAAAATCGACGAGCATCATGCGCGTCTCCTGGAAGGGGAACAGCCATTCGCGGTCCCAGTGCGTGTTGGAAATGACATGAATCACGTGCCGTGCGGCCATGGTGTGAATCTCCGTGGGGTTAAAGACTGCGGGGCATATTGTTGCCATGGGGATGGCGGCAAGTCAATTGCCCGCATGACATGACGTGAAGTGGTGCGCAAACCCGAGCGCCTGAAAGGAGAGCGCGGGCATTGTAATCGGCACAACCGCCTCATTTGAACTGTTACCGCATCACGGAAACCTTTGACCGAACCGTCCTTGTTGAGCATCTCCAAATCAGCCCGGGTTGCTTTCTCAGAAAGTGCAATCCCAGCTTGGATCTATTGTCCCGACGTTTTCTCTTCGGGCCCAAGGGTGACACCGCTTATTTCGTGCAAGGCCGCAGTGACCGTGGCGGTCGTTACTGTAGAAGGGCTCTTCGGTAGTTTGGGATATGATGTCGTTGCCTTGCGGCTTACGGCATACACCTCATTCTGGTGCACCCAGAACGTATAGTAGGTCTTAATTTCGCCATTGTCGTTCTCAGGCCTTGGATAGACAATCACAGCCAGGCCCCCCTCCAAAGCTGCGGTCTGGATTACTTCCGGACCGCTGAAAAGGGGATGGTCAAGCTTGCTGGACACAAGGTTTATGGCAGCCATGGCCTGCTTTGTCTCGGCGGACATGCCCATGGAGCAAGACGGCATAACCATGCACGCCCAGAGCATGACCGATAGGAGCGCTACCCTGTGAAAGAAGCGTTTTCTGCACATTGTCACATCTCCCTCAATTATTCCACCCGAGAAATCCTTGCAGAATATAACAGTTTTAGCGGTACCATGCGGCGAGACAGGAGGCCGTCTATTTGCCCGGTTCCTTCCCTTCTTTATTCTCCTCGGCGGCGGGCGGGGATGTTTCCGGGGGCAGAACCTGGGAATCGGAGACCTTGGACAGGGTGTGCGACACGCTGAAGGCTTTCGGTCTTGTGGCGCACCCCTTCAGGAATGAACGAACCCGCCTGGTGCCGTCGGTGAGATAAATCCAACTGTCCTCGCCGCTCTCGTAATGTTTGACAAAGTGGGCGGCTGACGGCCGCTGGCGGAAGTAGGCGTCAAACCACTTGGCGTCGGGGAAACCCATCGTCAGCGTGGAATCCTTGAATTCCATCGTGCAGAACATGTGCACGGGCATGCCGATGAAGCCGTCCTCGCTGTTGTCGCGCTGGTCCGAGAAGATGTCCGCAAACAGGGTGCGCCCAATCCTGGTGCAGTGAATGTCAACCTTGATGACTTTGCCGTCGTCAACCCTCGATTGCAGCGTGTAGCCGCCGTTGTCCCCCGGCGATATGACAACAACACCGTCCTGGTCCTTTTCTGCCCAGGTGCCGAGCATTTCAGGCACGGCCGTCACGCTGTCCTGCGTGTAGATGGGATAGACCGAGCACACGTTGGAGCAACCGGGCAGCACAGCGCACAGCAGAACGAAAAGCAGCATTCGTTTCATGGCACACCTCGTGTTTTGATGGTGGGAAGGTCGTTCCCGCTTTGAACCCTGTTGTTGCGGCACTTCCTATGACTTCA
>CAIUWO010000495.1 GCA_903902895.1 Candidatus Hydrogenedentota bacterium
GGGTTGGCCGCGTTGTTCCCATGTACCGGAGGCTCCCGTCGGTCGCCTCCGGCTATTCACATTTGTCCCCTTGCGGGGACTGAGGAGGGGAACGACTTGGTTATTCCTTTTCACAATTGTCCCCTTGCGGGGAGGGAGGAGGGGAAAGGCTTGGTCATTCCTTTTCTCGATTGTGCCTCTGCGGGGATGGAGGAGGGGAAAAGTCCCTGCGTTTCTACTGACTGTCTCTGCATGCGGGTCCATCATGCCCGTTCGACCCGCACCGTCAATTCAAAGCGGGTGGGGGCGTCCTCCCCGCGGTCAATGAGGTCGAGCACCCGCAGCCGCGCGCCGGCGGGGACATTGCCGTCAAACAGCGCCCGGCTCAGGGGGTTGACCAGCGCGTAATCTACGGCATTTCGAATGCCGCGCCCGCCGTGGTGCAGGTGGGTGCGCGCGTGGGTCACCAACTTGTCGCGGGCGGCCTGCTCGACCACAATTGTGGTTCTGCGGGTCTCCAGCGCGGCATGGGCCAGCTTGCTGATCAGCAGGTCCACAATCTGCTCGTCCAGCGGCGGCTTGATGAAGTCGAAGACCACGAAATTGTCGCCAAAGCGGTTGAGGATTTCGGGGCGACCGAGCACAAAATTGAAGTGGTCGCGGATCGCCTGGAGCACCACGTCCTTCATGCGGGTGTAGGGCATATCGGGCGTGACCAGCACCTGCGACGCCTCGCCCTCGGTGCGGGCGACCGTGCCCAGATTGCTGGTGAAGATGATAATGCACTCCGAAAAGTAGACTGTCTCGCCCTTGCCGTCGGTGAGTCGGCCGTCGTCCAGAATCTGGAGGAACTTGTCGAAGATGCTGCCGTGGCCCTTTTCGATTTCGTCGAAGAGCAGGATAGAGAAGGGGTTGTTCTTGACGGCGTTGGTGAGCTGGCCGCCCTCCTCGTAGCCGACGTAGCCCGGCGGCGCGCCGAGCAGGCGCTGGTCGGAGTTGGGCGAGGCGTACTCGCTCATGTCGAAACGCAGGAGCCGGTCTTCGCGTCCGAAGAGCAGTTCGGCCATGGCCTTCGCCATCTCGGTCTTGCCCACACCCGTGGGCCCGGCGAAGAAGAGAACGCCCCTGGGCCGGTTGCTTTTGCCGTCGCCGCCCGCGGCGATGCCGATCTTGGCGCGCTTGACGATGTCGATGACCCTGCCGACGGCCGCCTCCTGCCCCTTGATCCGGGTGCGGATGAAGGCCTCGGCGCCGGACAGCCGCTCCACGCTGATCTTGTCCCACTCGCTGGTGGTCACGCCGTACTTGTACATTTCCGAGATGCGCTTGACGTTCGACACGCCGGTCTCGGCGTCGACCACGGGGATGCGCTCGCGCAGGGACAGGTTTAGCAGGCTGCGCATCTCGTAGTTCGTGAGCCCCTCGGTCAGGTCAATGAACTCCTTGACCACCTGTTTGGGCGCCGGCTCCTGGGGGCCGACGGCGCCGTGGAAGTAGCGGTAATAGCGGAGGATGAAGCGCTCGCGCTCGTCGCGGTCGGGCGGCTCGATGTGGATGGAGCGCGCGCGGGGGCTGTTCAGGTAGAGAAAGGCGGGCAGGTCGTTCAACTTCTCGCAGATGAGAATGATAATGTTGTTCCAGCGCCCGTCCTCGCGCACGACCTCGCGGCTGGCCATGGTCGCCTTGAGCAGGCGGGTCATGAGCAGGCGCTCGTCGCGGGGGAGCCGGTCGGGGCTGGAGGTCAGGCGCGAGGCGAAGTCGACCACGAAGGCGCAGGGCACCTTGGTGTTTTGGAGGCCCAGCCCCATGCGGTGCACGACGGTTTCCCAGTCCACCGCTTTGGGCTTGCCGCCGCGGAACTTGTCGGCCGCGCGGCTGAGCATGCCCCCGGACTGCTGCTGGTTCATGGACCGTCCCTGGTCCGCGGGGGCGGGGCTCTTTTCCGCGGCTTCCGCCGGCTTGTCCTTTTCATCGAGGTCGCCGCCCCGCTCGATCTTGTGAAAAAGGGTCTCCATCTCGGGGGTGACGAAGGACAGGTCCTCGACCGGGTCGGCCCAGGCAACGACCTCGTACTTCATGCCGAGCAGGAAGCGGCGCAAAAAAACGGGCAGGTCGCTTTCGGTCCAGCGCACCTTGCTGGGTTCGTCGCCCTGCACCGGAAACGACACCAGGTCGTAGACGTTTCCGTAGATAAACAGGACGTTCTTGATGCAGACAAACCGCGCCATTTCCCGCAACCAGCGCGACGACTCCTCATTCACCACAATCATGGCGTGCTCCCTTTGGGCGTAAGGCCTGGGTGATTGTAGACGGAAAGTGGGCGGGGAGGCAAAATCGAAGACTGTTGGAGAGGCATTGTCGGGGGTATGGAGGATGGGAACCATGGGACGGCGTCATGCAAGGAACAGAAGCGTCTTTTTAGAGTCACCCTGCGGCTATGTCGTGCCGCGCCGTTATTGTGCTAGAATCAAGTAAATATTGGGAGGCACGATCATGAGCGGCCATGTCATTTTAACGGAAGTAGTCCTTCCCTCGACCCACTCGATGTTCTACTTCGCGGCCGGGGGGGCCGCGGCGGCCACCGCCATAGGCCTCGCCGTCGGCGTGAAGAGCATTGTCGATGACTGCATCAGCAATGCGGAGAAGAAACGGGACGAGGAGAAGGCGCAGATTGCCGAGTGGGCGGTCTTTGTGCAACGGCAGCAGCAGGAAAACCGAGAAGCCGCCGCGCTGGAGGACATGCTCGTAGCCTCGGAGCAGAAACTGGCCGCGATGGAGCTGGGCGAGGTGGCCAGACGGGCTGTTGGCATGGAGGGCGAGGAACCGCCCTCGGACCGGGCCCGGGCGCACATGGAACTGGGCAAGCAGCGGCTGGCGCCGGAGCGCGCCGTGGCGCTGCTGGCGGAGTTCGCGGCGCTGCTGGCCGAGGCCCCCGCCGCATTCCGGGCGGCCGAGGGCGAACCCTGCGACCGTCTGGAACGGCAGCGCGCCGTGCTGGCCGCGCGCTTGGGGGCGGGCGGGGCGCTGGATGGGTCCGATATTGAGGGACTGCGCCAAGCCTATCATGACACGCTGGCGGCTTTTCTTGCGGCGACGCGCGCCCGGCGCGAATGGCGCGAGGCGTTGCGCGCGCGCATCGAGGCGGCGCTGGACACGGTGCTGTTCGCAGAGCAGGTGGCGCAGCGTTTTCCGGCGGAACTGGCCGATTTCACAGCCGAGCTCCTCTCGCTCCGCTCCCGCATCACGCGGCTTTGCGGCGCCGAAGAACCCGATGCGGAGGCCTTGGGCATGGTCGAGCGCCGGGTCGAAACCCTGCGCGGCGAGATAGACTACGCGAGCATGCGGGCCGCGCAGCGGCGCGGCGTTGCCGAGGCGGTCACGCGCATTCTGGGCGAGATGGGCTACGAGTCCATCGACGATTTCGCCTTTGAGCGGGAAACGCCCATGGCCGTGGCGTCCATGCGCATCCCCGGCGGCGAGATCGTGCGCGCGGCCCTGCACCAGAACCGCCAACTGGCTTTTGAGGTTATTCACGAGCGGCCCGAAGGGGCGGACGCCCATGCGCCGCTCAGCGTGTCCGAACGCATCCATCTGGCCCGGCAGGAAAAGAAATGGTGCGCCGACGTGCATGAGCTGTTCCGGCGGATGGTCGCGGAAGGGCTCCAGTACCGCGTGTCCTTTGAGCATGACCTGAAGGAGGACGCCGTGAAGGTCGTCGTGGTGGAAACCGCCGCGGACATTCTGCGCGACGAGGAGGAGGCGCAGGGCCGGGACGAGGAGCAGAAGAAGTATTTGGGGTAGGGGCCACAACTCACGAAGTCATTGCGAGCGAAGCGAAGCAATCTCTTGTATCCAGAACTCGAATGTCAGGACACCGTTTCAAGAGATTGCGTCGCTTCGCTCGCAATGACGGCGGATATATGGGCTATTTCTTCGGCAGCTCCGGCCTCAGTTCGTCCCTCACCAGCCCAATCTCGCCAAAGGGAATCTTCTCGAAGCCGGGGATCTTCTTGAAGACTTCCGAATCCTCCTTTAGCGCAAAGTTCATCCCTGCCGCATCGACAAAACCGGGGTCGCTGTCGGTGGCATAGTTGTCCCTCTGGTCCCAGTCGCCGTCCAGGAGCATGGGGCAGCGCACGACCAGGTTGCGTTCCGAATGGTTCATGCGCGGCTCGCCGTTGAATTCGAGAAAGCCCTTCAGTTCGGGATAGCGTTCGCTGTAGGGCGGCTTGGTGATGTCCACCTCCTTGAGGAGGCGGTCCTGCCACAGTTCGCCGTCGAGCCATTCGCGCCACCCCTTGTCGGCCCACCGCACCTGGCGCATGGCCGCCTTGCAGTCGATGAAGATATTGTTGACCACGCGGTTGTCGTGGCCGCCGTGGACAAACACGGCACCGAAACTGCCGCCGGCCGCGCGGAGGAACACGTTGCCATAGACGGTCTGCCCGCCCGCGCCGTCGTCGAAATAGACGGCGCAACTGCCGTGCGAGCGCGGGCCGCCCGTGTCGTGCCAGAAGTTGTGGCGGATGACGGTGCCCCGCTCGGAGGGGTTGCGGCCCATGTAGAACGCCCCGCAGTCGTCCGACTCCTGGCAGATGCGGTACACGTCGTTGAACTCGATGACGTGGTCGTTGCCGCCGAGGCCGATGGCCTGATGCGGCGCGTCGTGGATGCTGTTGTGGGCCAGGCGCACGCCGACCCCGCCCAGATGCACGTTGTATGTGGCGGTGCGCTGGCGGCGGGCGACGTTCCAGATATCGTTGTTGTTGATGCTGTGGTTACAGGGGGTAAGCGTCTTGCGGTCGCCCCCGTCGACCGTGACCCCGTTGGTGCCGGTCTCGGAGATGTCGCAGGCCTCCACGCGGTGCCCCGTGCCCTCCTTGACCACCACGCCGTCGCGACCGGTGTTTCGCACGTTGCAGGCGAGCACTTGCACCGCCTCGCCGCCGTCCACCTGCACGCCCGTTCCCGCGCTGCAGGCCACGGTCAGCCCGCGCAACTTGATGTGGGCAGCGTTGGTAATCTGCACGACGGGTTCCCTCAGCAGGGATAAAAGCACGCTGTCAGCGGTGATGGCCGCGGGCGGCCAGAAGTACAGGCACCCGTTCTCCCGGTCCACGTAGTACTCGCCGGGGGCGTCGATCTCCTCCAGCAGGTTGAGCGCGCAGAAGCGGCGCTCGGCCTTGTTGCCCGAGCCGATGCCGTAGACATGCGGACTGGCCAGGGTCATGCGGCGGGCCGCGGTGTCGATGGATTTGACGCGGACGGTCTCGCTGGCCCAGTCGAAGCACCAGTACCCGTAGAGCCAGACCGCCGGCGCGGCCGTCCAGCGCGCGGGCCGGTCTCCGGAAAATTCAAAAGTGCCCGTGTCCTGGGACTGCTGGTTTCGCCAGGGGGCCGGGCCGCTGTCCACCACGGAGGCGACGGTGGCCCATTCGTCACCGTTGGGCCAGCGCGCGAGGGTCATGCGTTTGCCGTCGAAGAACAACTCCGGCACCACGGGCGGTGTTGAGAACGCGTCGGGAAAGACGCCAAGGTCGGTGATGCCGAGGGCGCGCAGGTCCGCGCGGCGCACCGCATCGCGCGCGGCGGGGTCAAGGCGTTTCAATACCGTGTCGTCGGTGACAGGTTGAAAGGCTTCGATGGGCAGCACGCGGCCGCCCAGCAGCACGGGCGATTCGCCCGGCGCGGCGCGGTACGCCATCATTCCCAGGGCCGTCCCCGAGTCGCGGGCTTCAAGCGTGAACGGGTTGGCCCGTTCATAGGTTCCGCCGTGAACCCACACCGTGGCGCCTTCGGACAGGAGTTCCGGGGTCTTCTCGCGCATTTCGCGCATCAGGTCGCGGGCGCGCTCCAGTGTGGCCAGCGGTGCCCCGGCCGAGCCGGGGGCGGTGTCCGCGCCTTTGGGGGACACGTGAAGCGTCACCTCGGCCCCGGTGGCCGTCATAATGAGGCACAGCGCCCCGGCGACTATCGCTGTCATACCCTTGAAATTCATGCAGTCACTCCGAATCCGCCCAGCCCTTCGCCGCGATTATCCCCGTCAAGCCGACTGCGGTGCAAGGCCTTCCAAATCCCCCTTTGAAGACGCGGGGGACAAAATTCGCCGGGGAAGAACATATCTCGCCACGACCAGACCACGCGCCTGCCCCGATCCCCCTTCGAAGGGGGCGGCCGCGCAGCGGCGGGGGATGTGGGGGTTGCGCGAGGTCCCAAGCGCAACATCCCCCTACCGCCTTGCGGCGGTTGTCCCCCTTCGAAGGGGGACTTTGGGCAGGCGCGTGGTCAAATGGCATATGCTCTGCGTCTGCGTGTCCCTGCCGTCGCGTTGCGTCGCGGCGGCGCGGCGTGTCATGCTGTTTACTCAGGCATCACCTTGGTTTGCAAGCGGACTACTTATTAACCCATGCGCGCATATGTCATACGTCGACTGTTGCTGATCGTGCCGACCTTCATCGGCATCAGCATCCTCACGTTTGCGCTTATCCAGCTTGCGCCGGGCAGCCCGGTGGCGTTCAAACTGCGCGGCCTGCAGGGGGAGATGAAGTCCAACGCGGCCACGCAGCAGATCATGGAGCAGACCAAGGCCCTGTACGGACTGGACAAGCCCATTCCCGTGCAGTATGCAAAATGGATGATGCGCCTGGTGAAACTGGACTTTGGCAACAGCATGAAGGACCAGCGGCCCGTCATCACCAAGATTGCCGAGGCGCTGCCCATCACCATCCAGCTCAATGTGCTGTCCATCCTGCTGGTGTACCTCATTTCGATACCGCTGGGCGTGTACTCCGCCACCCATCGGGGGTCAAAAACGGACGGGGCAATCACGTTTTCCCTGTTTCTGATGTACAGCCTGCCGACCTTCTGGGTGGCCATGCTTCTCATTCTGTTTCTGGGCGGCGGCGACTATCTGAACTGGTTCCCCATCTACGGCATCAACTCGCCCGGCGCGGACAGCCTGTCCCGGGGCGACTGGCTGCTGGACCGGCTATGGCACATGGCGCTGCCGCTGTTCTGCCTCACCTACGGCAGCTTCGCGTTCATCTCGCGATACATGCGCGCTGGCATGCTGGACGTGCTGCGCCAGGACTACGTGCGCACGGCGCGGGCCTACGGCTTTTCCGGTCGCGTGGTGGTGTGGCGCTATGCCATGCGCAACGCGCTGATCCCCATCATCACGCTGCTGGGCGGGCTGCTGCCCGCCCTGATCGGCGGCAGCATCATCATCGAGACCATCTTCTCCGTGCCCGGCATGGGCCGGCTCGCCTTCGAGGCCGTGCTCAGCCGCGACTACCCGCTGATCATGGGCGAGGTCACCATCGCCTCGCTGCTGACGCTGGCCGGACTGCTGGTCAGCGACATTCTGTACGTGGTGGTCGACCCAAGGATTAAGTTCGAATGAGCGCCGCGGCCGAACAGAACGCCCGACAAGGATACTGGCGGCTGGTGTGGCGGCAGTACCGCCGCAACCGCCCCGCACTGCTGGGCGTGCTGCTGGTGGCGTTCATGGGGTTTGTGGCGCTGGCGGCGCCCTTCCTGGCGGGCGACGTACCGGTGGTGATGAAGAAGGCCGGCCGCACCTATCTGTTTCCCAACCTGTTCACCTACGCCGACCTGAAGGCGGAGAACCTCTACAACAATTTTGACCGCTGGACACCGGGCGAGGGCGAATGGGCGGTGCGGCCGCCGGTGTCCCACGGCCCCACGCGGCAGGATCTGAAGCACCGTCTGGAGGCGCCCAGCGCGGACCACCTTTTCGGCACCGACGACCGCGGCCGCGACGTGCTCAGCCGGATTGTCTGGGGCTCGCGCATTTCCATGTCGGTGGGCTTCATCTCGGTGGGCTTGGCGCTGCTGATAGGCGTGGTGCTCGGCGCGCTGGCCGGATTCTACGGCGGCTGGGTGGATGTGGTCATCCTGCGCCTCATCGAGGTGTGGATCTGCGTTCCCTCCTTCTTCCTGATCATCACGGTGATGGCGTTTCTTGAGCCGAGCATCGTGAACATCATGGTGGTGATCGGCATCACGAGCTGGCCCGGCGTGGCGCGGCTCGTGCGCGGCGAGTTCCTCAAGCAGAAGCAGATGGACTACGCCACCGCGGCGCGGGCCACCGGGTTGACGGACCGGCGCATCATGTTCCGCCACCTGCTGCCCAACGCGATCACGCCGGTGTTCGTCGCGGCGACCTTCGGCGTGGCCGGGGCCATTCTTACCGAGTCCGCGCTGAGTTTCCTGGGTTTCGGCGTGCCGCCGCCCACGGCGAGCTGGGGCGAGATACTCAAGCAGTCGCAGGGCTATGTCGATTTCGCATGGTGGCTGGTGATGTTCCCCGGCATTGCCGTGTTTCTCACCGTGGTCGCGTTCAATCTCGTGGGCGACGGTCTGCGCGACGCGATGGACCCGAGGTTGCGGCAATGAAGCAACATCCCCCTAAATCCCCCTTCAAAGGGGGACTTAAAGCAGGCGTGTATTTGAGAGTTTTGCGGGTTCCACATCGTTTCGAAGCGAGGCTCGTTCTCGGCGCATCAAAGGCCCTTCATGAATCAGAACCTGCCCTCACCGCATCAAAGTCCCCCTTTGAAGGGGGATTTAGGGGGATGTGGCGATGAGTAATGCCCCCGAAATCATCCTCTCTGTGCGCGGGTTACGGACCGAGTTCCACACCGACCAGGGTGTGGCGCGCGCCGTGGACGGCGTCTGCTTCGACCTGACCGGCGGCGGAACCCTGGCGCTGGTGGGGGAAAGCGGCTGCGGCAAGAGCGTCACCGCGCTCTCAATTCTCCGGCTGATCCCCGATCCCCCCGGCCGCATCGCCGCCGGTGAGGTGCTGTTCGGGGACCGCAACCTGCTGGCGCTGGACGAGCGCGAAATGCGCCGCATCCGGGGCAACGACATCTCGATGATTTTCCAGGAGCCGATGACGTCGATGAACCCCGTGTTCCGGGTGGGCGAGCAGATTGCCGCGGTCATCCGGCTGCACCGGGGGGTGTCGAAGGCGGAGGCGCGCCGCGAGTCCGTGGCCATGATGGACCGGGTGGGCATTCCCGCGGCGGCGAGCCGCGTGGACGACTATCCGCATCAGATGTCGGGCGGCATGCTCCAGCGCGTCATGATTGCCATGGCGCTGGCCTGCGGGCCGCGCCTGCTGATCGCCGACGAGCCGACAACCGCGCTGGACGTGACGATCCAGGCGCAGATTCTCGACCTGCTCAACCGGTTGCGCGTGGAAAACGACATGTCGGTGCTGCTCATCACGCACGACCTGGGCGTGGTGGCCGAGACGGCCGAGCATGTCGTGGTGATGTACGCCGGCAAGGTGGCGGAGACGGCCGCCGTCCACGCGCTGTTTGCCGAACCAAAACATCCTTACACCGAGGCGTTGTTTGCGTCGCTTCCGGCCATAAGCCGGGGCAAGCGGCTGATGAGCATTCCGGGCGCCGTGCCCGCCGCGACGAACTTTCCAACCGGATGCCGTTTTCATCCGCGCTGCCCGCACGCCATGCCGGTCTGTTCCCGGCGCGAGCCGCCGCTGCTCGACACCGGCGGCGGGCATCAGGCCGCCTGCTGGCTGCACCATCCCGACAGGGGCGCGTCGGGGGAGGCAACCCCATGAGCGGCGACCTGGTGGTGGTGCGCGACCTTGTGAAGCATTTTCCCGTGAAACAGGGCGTGTTTTCGCGGACGGTGGGCGCCGTGCAGGCCGTGGACGGGGTGAGTTTCACCATACCGCGCGGCAAGACCCTGAGCCTGGTGGGCGAGAGCGGCAGCGGCAAGACCACGACGGGGCGCCTGGTGCTGCGTCTGATCGAGCCGACATCGGGCGAGATTCTTTTCGACGGCGCGCCGGTCAGCACGCTCAAGAAGGGCGAACTGCGCCGGTTGCGCAAGCGGATGCAGCTCATTTTCCAGGACCCCTTCGGGTCGCTCAACCCGCGCATGACCGTGTCGGCCATGCTGGGTGAGATCCTCAAGGCCCACGCCGTCGTGCCACGCGACCGAATGCGCGCGCGCATTCTGGAACTGCTCGACCTCGTCGGTCTGCCTGCCGCCGCGGCGGACCGCTATCCCCATGAGTTTAGCGGCGGCCAGCGCCAGCGAATCGGTATCGCCCGCGCCGTGGCGGCCGAGCCCGACCTGATCGTTGCGGACGAGCCGGTTTCCGCGCTGGACGTGTCCATCCAGGCGCAGATACTGAACCTGCTGGAGGACCTGCAGGCGCGGCTGGGGCTTACGTACCTGTTCATCGGCCACGACCTGAGCGTGGTGCGCCACATTTCGGATGTGGTGGCGGTGATGTACCTGGGCCGCATCGTCGAGACGGCCCCGGTGGAGACGCTCTTCGAGAACCCGGTCCATCCCTACACACGCGCCCTGCTCGCCGCCGCGCCCGTGCCCGACCCCGATGCGCGGCGCAAGCGCGTTCTGCCGCCGGGCGACATTCCGAGCCCCATCAATCCGCCTTCCGGGTGCCGGTTCCATCCGCGCTGCCCCGACGCGCAACCCGAATGCGGACGGCGCGAACAGCATCTCGTCGAGGTCGCACCCGGCCACTTCGTGGCCTGCGCGGTCCACGCAAAACCCTGACGAGGGCGGACTCCCCTTCGCCGCCGCTTGATTGGCACCCGCCCGGACGGCTAGACTGGCGCCAATGGAATCCTGCAAACGTGTCAATTTGTGCGCGCTGGGCGGTGGCGGCGAAGTAGGGGCAAACTGTTTCGAACTCTCCTTCGGCGGCCACCAGATCCTGCTGGACTGCGGCACCCACCCCAAGAAAGAGGGCGAGTGCTGTCTGCCGGCCTTTGACGTGCTCACCCGCGCCCCCGAGGCTTACATCATCACGCATGCCCATGTGGACCACTGCGGCGCGGTGCCCTATCTGGCGAGGATGTTCCCCGGCGTTCACGGTTATGCCACCCGCCCCACGGCGCGGATCATGGACCGCATGCTGCACAACAGCGTTTCGGTCATGGAAACGATCGCCAAGGAGCGCGGCATTGCCGAGTACCCGCTTTTCGAGCACTGCGACGTGGGTTACGCGCTGCGGTTCCTGGAAAGTTTCGAGTACCGCGAGCCCTTTTTTCTGCGCATGCCCGATCCGGTCGAGGTGCAGTTCATCGAGGCCGGCCACGTGCTCGGCGCGGCCAGCGTGCTCATCCGCCTGCCGGACCACACCATTTTCTACACCGGCGACATCTGCAAGCGGCCGCAGGCGCTGATCGGCGGGTACAAGGCGCTGGACAAGGACACGCAGGTGGACACACTCATCATCGAGTCCACCCAGGGCGCGGCGAACGACGAGACCTACCGCACCTACCGCGAGGAAATAGAGCACCTTGGGGACGCTGTGCGCGATGTGCTGCTGGGCGGCGGCTGCGCGCTCATCCCCAGTTTCGCGCTGGGCCGCACCCAGGAAATGGTCAACATCCTGGCTGACCTGCAGGAGCAGGGGCGCCTCCCGCAGGTGCCCATTTACACCGCAGGCATGGGCCGGGCCATTTACGAGATTTACCAGCAGTTTTCCGACCATCTGATGCCCCACGCCACGCTGCGGCCCTTGGAGCAGTTCGAGCGGCTGGGCGACATGTGGAACCCGTCCGTGGTGGAGCGCCTCCTGCGGCGCCCCTGCATCATCGTGGCCACGTCGGGCATGATGGTCGAGAACACGCCCTCGGCCCTTATCGCGCAGCACATGGTGCGCGAGACGCGGCACGGCATCTTCTTCGTGGGTTATCTGGATGCCGACACACCCGGCCACAAGCTGCTCAACGCGCCCGTGGGCGCGCCGCTCCAGTTCCAGTTGAACAGCCCGCCCGTAGAGAAGGTGCTGGAGAACATCCGCCAATTCCGGTTCAGCGCCCACGCGACGCGCTCCGAACTGGCCGCCGTGGTGGCGCGCATCAAGCCCAAGAACGTGGTGTACACGCACGGGGACCCGGAAGCGCTGGCCTGGATGGAGCAGAATACCGGCGCCGGCTGCAACACCTTTGTGCCGGCCATCGGCCAGACGATCACCCTCGAGGCCTGACCATGGGGCGCCGCAACCCCCTGCTGCAGGGTCTTCTCTCCAGTCTCTCCGTGGGATTTTACCGGCTGACCGTGGCCCTTCCGCTGCCAGCCGCGCGCGCGCTGGGAACGGGGCTCGCCCGGCTCGCCTATTACGCGGTGCCGCGCATCCGCCGTATCGGCATGGCCAACCTCGATCTCGCCTACGGAGACACCCTCACCCGCGCGGAGAAGACCGCGATTCTCAGGGAGTCTGTGCGCAATCTGGGCCTGGTGGCGGCCGAGTTCGGGCGCATTCCGCAACTGGCCGGCGAGGGCCGGGGCCGCTGGTTTCGTGTGTCGGGGAGCGAGAACATTGACCCGGGCCGGGGCGGCATTGTCATGGGCGCCCATCTGGGAAACTGGGAATGGCTTGCCGCCGCGGGCGGGACGGAAGGGTTCAGGACAGTTATCATAACGCGCGGCTTTGACGACGCGCGCATGGACCGCGCCGTGGACGCGGTCCGCCAGACCGAAACGGTCGAGACCATCGACAAGAACGCCGCCACCGGGCCGCTGGTGCGCAAACTGCGCGAAGGCTGGCTGGCCGGCATCCTTGCCGACCAGAACCCGCGCGAAAACGGCGCGCCTGTCAGGTTTTTCGGCGCGCCGACCTGGGGGACCATTGGTCCCGTGCTCATCGCGCGGCGCGCAAAAGTGCCCATTTACCCCGTCTCTATGGTGCGCGACGACGGGGGCGTGTACACCCTCGAGTTTCGTCCCGCGCTTGAACTGCAGTCCACGGGGGACTTTCTTGCCGACCTGGCCGAGAACACGCAGCGCTGCCAGGACGCCATCGAGGCGATGGTCCGGGAGCATCCCGGCCAGTGGCTCTGGTTTCACCGGCGCTGGCGCCGCCGCGAGCGGCTTGAGCGGGAATGGGTGGCGCGCCAGGGCCGCCGCCGTGACAAAGGCGGCGTCAATGGCGATAATGAGGGGGCATCCATGGAGGACACGCCGTGCTGAAGATAGGAAACTGCGAACTGGGCGAACGGCCCCGGGTGGTCGCGGCCGTGAGCGACGGCGTGCCCCGGAGGGATGCCGAGGTGCTGCTTGCGTCGGGCGTCGACATTCTGGAACTGCGCATCGACACCTTCTCGCGCTGCGACACGGAACATGTGGTGGCCGAGGCCGTGCGCCACGCGGGCCTGCCGCTGCTGGGAACCATCCGCAGCGCGGCGGAGGGCGGCTCCTGGAAGGGTGCCGAGCAGGAGCGGCTGGCGCTGTTCCGCGTCCTGCTGCCCCATGTCGGCGCGGTCGACATAGAACTTTCCTCGTTGGAAATCCTCGGAGACGTAAGCGCTGATGCGCGCGCGGCCGGGTTGGTTGTCTTCGGCTCGCACCACAACTTTACAGGAACCCCGTCTGACAGCGACCTGGACGCGGTGGTTGAGGCGGGCGTTGAGGCCGGGGTGGACATCGTCAAGGTGGCCGCGCGCTGCAACAACCCCGAAGACTTGCGGCGGCTGGCCGCGTTCACGCTGCGCCATGCGGACCGGGCCATGGTGGTGATAGGCATGGGGCCGGCGGGCATGCTGTCGCGGATTTTCTTCCCCGCACTGGGTTCGCTCCTCACCTACACCTTCCTGGGCGCGCCGAGCGCCCCGGGCCAATTGAACTCGGAGGACACAGTCAAGTATCTTAGGTTCTTCTACGGGTATCTGGACGGGGGCAATTCCTGACGCAGGGCTTGCCCGGACAATGGTGACGAAGGAGGAGTGATGCAGAAAGCGCTGATTATCCAATCCAACGGATCAGGCAAGAACGAACTGGAAGACCTGCTGGCCAAAGGCTGGCGCGTGGTTTCCATCACGGTCAACAACAGCCCTAGCTACAACGATTTCCTGATTATCCTGCAGCAGGACTGAGCGGCCGTCCCGGCCGCGACAAGACCCCGCCCCCGCTTCCCGCATCAGGTCAAACCGGGAGTTGCGCACATGCGAACAGCGCTGTCGCTCATTGTGTTTTTCGCGGGCACGGCCGCATGGTGCGCGCCGGCCCCGGCCGCGGACGGACAACCCCTGTCCGGTGCGTGGCGCTTCAGCAACGGCGCGGAGTTTCCCGGCGCGGCGGGTGCCATGGAGGCGCTCGCTTCAGGGGCGCGGAAGGCGGCTTTCGACTTTTCCCAGGGCGGAAGCTATGTAGGCCTCTACCTCGATTTGGACCCGCCCGCGCCGCTGAAAGCGGTGACATTCCGCCTCAACAAGCCCGCCGAGGGAACCTTCACCCTGCGCGCCACCGACAGCACGGGCCAGGATTTCCAGAAGCAGGTGGATGCGCAGGAGACAGGCTGGCAGAACGTCACGGTCATGCTCGACAACTGGACGGCGTTCTGGGGCGGCGCCAATGACGGTGCTTTTCATCCGCCCATGCGCACGATTGGCTTTCTGATCGAGAGCCAGGGTTTGGACGCGCCCAAGGGAGCCATGCTGATTGACACTCCCGCCGGCGTTTCCGATATCACAGGCAAGGCGGGCGCCTCGGTGCTTCTTGAGGGACGCTATGTTGTCACCAACTTTCGGAATGAGGCGGAGTTTTCTGTGAACCCCGCGGGCGCGCTGCAAAACGGCATGCTCAGGACGTCCTCCTCAGGCGCCGCGCCCTCGGCCAGTCTTTCCGGGTCAGTCTCCCTTTTCGGCCGGCCCAAGACGCTTGAACTGCGCGTGAAGCGGGGCACGCCGGGTGCGGTGGTCAAGATGACGCTGGGGTCCCACTTCCAGAACTTTGACCGCGTGCTGGGCACGCTGGAAGGGGGCCCGCAGAGCTTCCCGGCAACCATGCCCCCCGAAGGCTGGGTCCATTCGGGCGCGGCGGAGAAGGAGATTTCCCATCCCATCCGCGTCTGCGCCATCACGGTTGAATCGGGCAAGCCGGACATGCCCGCCGAGGTCGAGTTCGACGCGCTTGAATGCGTTACCGCCATACCCCGCGCCGGCGCGGTGACGCTGTTTTCAGCGCTGAAATTCGACAAGGCCGCGGTCGGGGACGCCGCCGCAGTGCCCTTGACTGCGGTTTGCCGGGCGTGGAACATGCTGGACACGGAAGTGCGCGGCACGGTCAAGATGGTCTTCCGTGACTGGGAAGAACGCATGCTCGATGAAAAGTCGTCGGAATGGGTGCTGCCCGCCAACGGCACGCCGGTGGACCTGTCGTGGCAGGTGACCGTCCCCGCAGACCGGAATTTCGCCGATGTGGAGTTCCGTTTCGAGGCGGAGGGCATGAAGCCGGCCACGGCACGCTCGGGCTTCACCCGGGGCATGGCCGATGCGGGCGATGGCGCGCTGCGACCCGAGTCCCCCTGGGGAATGGGCGTGTACCTGTACCGCTACGGGCACAACGACGCCGGCCATGCCGAGATGGACCGCGCGGCCGCGCTGGCGCAGGCGGCGGGGGTGAAATGGACGCGCGAGGAGTTCAGTTGGGCGGGGATCGAGACCGCGCCCGGCCAGTACGACTTCTCCTTTTACGAAACGGTTGTGGACACCGCGAACCGCCACGGCATCAGCGTGTACGGACTGCTGTCCTACTGGGGCCGTTTCACGCAGCCCTACACCGAGAAGGGCATTGATGACTTCTGCGTTTGGGCGCGGGCGACGGTGCGGCAGTTCAAGGGCCGTGTGGGGCACTGGGAAATCTACAACGAGCCCAACATATTCTTCTGGGACGGCCCGAAGGAGCTCTACCCCGTGCTGGTGGAGCGCTGCTATAAGGCGATAAAGGAGGAGGACCCTGAGGCGACCGTGCTGGCCGTGTCCACCTCGGGCATCGACAAGAAATTCATCAGGCAGGTAGTTGACGCAAAAGCCCCCTTCGATGTGCTGACGATTCATCCCTACCGGGGCAGGCTGGCGGACGCGGGATTCATCCGCGAACTGCAGGGCGCGGCCGAACTGGTCGGCAACCGGCCCGTGTGGATAACCGAAATGGGCTGGCCCACGCACATCGGCGGCGGGGTGGACGAGCGCGCGCAGGCGCAGCTCCTGTCGCGCTGTTACATGTGCGCTGTCGCCTCGGGCGCGGTGCGGAACATGGGCTGGTACGACTTTCGCAATGACGGCGACGATCCCTTCTACAATGAGTCCAACTTTGGCGTGCTGCGCCAGGATATGACGCCCAAACCGGCCTACCGCGCGCTGGCGACGGTGTGCCGCGCCTTCGCGGCGGGAAAGTCGGCGGCGGCGAAAGTTGAGGGCGGGGGCGTGCTTGGTCTCCAGATGGGGGATTCGCTGGCGCTGTGGTCGCCCTCGGGCGACCGCGAGGTTGGCGTGTGGTTCAGGCGCGCGCCCGCGTCGGTGCGCAACCTCATGGGCGAGCCAATTGATGTCCGGCCCGGGGCAAAGCACATGCATGCGCTGCTGCGCTCGGGCAACCCGTTATTCTTTATCGGCGCCGAGCCTGAACGGATTCGCGTGGACGGCGGGGGGGGCAGGAACATCCCATGAACCGGCCCGATGTCAGTGTCATTCTTGTGGCGCACAACCGCGCCGAATCGATTCCCGTGGTGCTGTCGCACCTCGAACGGCAGACCTTTCCCGCCGCGCGCTATGAGGTGGTTCTTGTCGACAATGCCAGCAGCGACGGCACCCTGGACACGGTGTCGCGCTATGCCTGCGGCGCGCCGGTCTGCATCCGGGTGGTGCGACAGGAGAGCGGGGGGGAGGTTGCCGCGCGCAATTTCGGCGCGCGCGAGGCCGCCGGGCGGTGGCTCCTCTTTCTGGACGATGATGTGATCCCCGGCCCGGCGTTGATCGAGGCCCACGTGTCCGCGCAGGAACTGCACGCCAGCAGGGCGTGCGTGTTCGGTGTTGTGGCACCCCATCCGCGCCTGCGCCACGGCGCGCTCACCCGTTGGTTTCTGCCCGAGAACCGCATCGACCCTGCGGGGGAGAACACCCAGTTTTATGAATGGTCCGCCGAGAACCTGAGCCTGCCGCGGAATCTGTTTTTAGAGGGCGGCGGACTTCCGGAGGACCAGCCGTCGCCGCGCTTCGCGGCCATTGACCTGCTCCGCCGGCTCCGCAGCGCCGATGTGGAGATTGTTTCCGAACCGCGCGCCCAGTCGTTCATGTGGTGTTCCGTCCGTCTTGAGGACGAGCGCAGGCGCTGCTATTTCCAGGGACGCGCCCTGCACCGGCTTTATTTGCAGGTGCGTTCGCCGCAGATGCTGCGCCATTACCACGTGGCGCGCTCGTCCGTGCGCAACTTCCGGGACCGGCTGTTTATCCCGTTCTACCTGCGCACCTGCCAGGACCTGGAAGAGGACACCCGCTCCTATGCGTCCATGTACCGCCGCATTCTGCGCTATGAACGCCATCTCGGATTTCGCGACGCCCACGAGTCGCGACCGGCCGCATGGGAACCGGCGCCGGGCCGCAATGCAGTGCCCGCAGCCAAGGGGGCCCGCCATTCCGTGCTGTGATCAGCCCCTCCCTTTTTTCCCGAGTTGAAACGCCACGGCCAAAACGGGGAAAATGGCGCATTCCCGTTAACGTTCCCGGTGCGCGGTGTCCTGTATCCACGGGCCGCCGCCGCCTAGAGGACCGTTTTCCCGGTCTCTGGAAAGGCAACCCATGAGCAACCCTATCTTCGAGCCCGTGCCCACGCCGTTCAGTTTTTCGGCGGCCGAGCACGATACCATTAAGTTCTGGAAAGAGAAACAGGTCTACCACAAGAGTCTTGAACAGCGCCACGGCGCGCCGCCGTTTGTGTTCTACGAGGGACCGCCCACGGCCAACGGCATGCCCCATCCCGGCCACTGCCTGACGCGCACGATCAAGGACATTTTTCCGCGCTACAAGACCATGGACGGCTATTTCTGCGAGCGCAAGGCGGGCTGGGACACCCACGGGTTGCCGGTTGAAATCGAGGTGTGCAAGCAACTGGGCATTCTCGAGGGCGGCAAGGCGGCCATCGAGGAGTATGGTGTGGAGCGTTTTAACCGCGCCTGCATCGAGTCCGTGTTTCGCTACCAGAAGGAATGGGAAGACCTTACCGACCGCATCGGGTTCTGGGTCAACCTGGACGAGGCCTATGTTACCTTCCACCAGAGCTACGTGGAGAGCGTGTGGTGGGCGCTGAAGACGCTGTTCGATCGCGGGTTGCTCTACCAGGGCCACAAGGTGGTGTGGTGGTGGGCGCAGGGCGGCACGGCCCTGTCGGCCGGCGAGGTGGGCGAGGGCTACCGCGACACCGACGACCCGGCCATCACGGTTCGGCTCGACCTGGATGACGCGTCGCACGCGAAACTCGGCCTTGACTGCCGCGCGAGCCTGCTCGTGTGGACGACCACGCCTTGGACGCTGTCGAGCAACTGCGCCGCCTGCGTCGGCGCGGACATTGACTATGCGCTGGTCCACCGTGTCGAGGGCGACACCCGTTCGGTGTTCATCCTGGCGGAATCGCTGGTGGAGAAATATTTCGGCGAGGGTGCCGAGATCATCCGCACCGTCAAGGGTGCCGACCTGCTCGGCCTCAAGTACACACCCCTCTTCCACTACGACACGCCGCAGCAGCTTGAGGGCAGCGGCGCGGCGGAGCGCTACTGGGAGGTCATTTCCGGCGACTTTGTCGATCTCGAAACCGGCACCGGCATTGTGCACATCGCGCCCGCCTTCGGCGAGGACGACTACCGCGTCTGCAAGGAGCAGGGCATCGGCTTCCTGTGCTTCGTCAAGCCGGACGGAACCTTTGACGAGCGCGTGACCGACAAGGATCCCTACGACGGCGCGCCCATTGCGGGCCAGTTCTGCAAGACCGCCGACAAGGGCATCCTGCGCGTGCTCAAGGAGCGCGGCATGGTGCTCCGCCACGACCAGTACAAGCACTCCTACCCGTTCTGCCCGCGCGCCGAGAATGACCCGCTGATCCAGTACGCGCGCAAGAGCTGGTTCATTCGCACCTCGCAGTTCGTCGACCAGTTTGTCGCGAACAACCGCGAAATAAACTGGCAGCCCGAGCATATCCGCGACGGGCGCTTCGGCAACTTCCTCGAAAACAACGTGGACTGGGCGCTGTCGCGCGAGCGCTACTGGGGCACGCCGCTGCCCGTGTGGGTCTGCGACAAGACAGGCGGCATGGAGTGCATTGCCTCCTACGACGAGCTGCTGGCCAAGACGGACGTGCAGGGCACGGACGTGTGGGCAAAGGCCAAGGCGGCCGAACCGTCGCTCAGCGAGCACCTCAAGGTGCACAAGCCCTACATCGACGCCGTCACCTACCAGAGCCCCTTCGATGCCACGGCGCGCATGCGCCGCGTGACGGAGGTCATCGACGTGTGGTTCGACGCGGGCTCCATGCCCTTCGCGCAGTGGGGCTTTCCGCACGTGCCCGGTTCAGAAGAGCTGCTCAAGAGCCATTTTCCCGCCGATTTCATCAGCGAGGGGCTCGACCAGACCCGCGGCTGGTTCTACGCGCTGCTGGCCATCAGCACCGTTGTGTTCGGTGAAGACCGGGCGCGCTGGCCGCACCCGTTCAAGAACTGCATCTGCCTTGGACTGGTGCACGGCGAGGACGGCCTCAAGCTGTCCAAGCGCCTGCGCAACTACAAGGACCCGAACGAGCTTTTCGATGCGTACAGCGCCGACGCGCTGCGCTGGAGCCTGATTGGCAAGAACCCGCCGACCACGGCCATCCGGCTCACCGAACGCAATGTCGAGGAGGCGCAGCGCGAGATGATGATGCGCTGGTACAACGTGTACAGCTTCTTCGCCATCTACGCCAACCTCGACGGTTTCGACCCCTTTGACGCGCCCGACGCGCTGCTGCTCGGCCTGGGCTGCGCCAGCGCGGGCGCGCGCGCCAATGCGGGCGCCGAGCGTCCGGCGTTCGTCCCGGCCGACGAGCGCGGCGAGTTGGACCGCTGGATACTCAACGAACTGCACCGCACCATCGTTGCCGTGCGCGAGGGCATGGACCACTACGAGACCTATCCGGCGGCGCGCGCGCTGTCAGAATTCCTCGACGGCCTGTCCAACTGGTATGTGCGCCGGAGCCGGTCGCGGTTCTGGGCGAGCGCCTGGTCGCAGGACAAAACGAACGCCTACTGGACGCTCTACGAGTGCCTGCTCAAGCTGGGGCAGATGATGGCGCCTTTCACGCCCTTCTTTGCCGAGACGACCTGGCGCAACCTGGCCTCCCCGTTGCCGGGCGCGCCGGAGAGCGTGCACCTGTCCAACTTCCCCCAGGCCGATCGCGACACGCTGGACTGGTCGCTCATCGAGGACATGACGCTGACCCGCGACGCGGTGAACCTGGGCCTGAGCGCCCGCCGCACGGCAAACCTCAAGGTGCGCCAGCCGCTGGGCCACTGCCAGATCATCCTGGCCTCCGCACGGCGCCGCGAGGCGCTGCTGCGCCACGGCGACCTGTTGATTGAGGAACTGAACATCAAGGAAGTCGCCTTCAGCGAGACGCCGGACGAGTATGTGACCTACGAGGTCAAGCCCAACTTCAAGGTGCTCGGCCCCAAGTGCGGCGCCAGGGTGAAGAAGGTTGGCGCGGCCCTGTCGCAGGGCTCGGGCGCGGCGTTCTTCGCCCAGATGCGCGACACGGGTGCAATCCGCCTGGACATTGACGGCGAGACGATAGAACTGTGCGGCGAGGATGTGGATGTGCGTCTTCAGCCCAAGCCCGGCTTCGCCGCCGCGCAGAGCGCGAACATGGTTGTCGTGCTCTCCACCGAGATCACCGAAGCGCTGCGCCACGAGGGCTGGGTGCGCGATTTTGTGCGCATCGTGCAGGACCTGCGCAAGGAGCAGAACGTCGCGTACGACGCGCGCGTGGAAATTGCCGTACACGCGGCGGACAGGGGTTTGGAGGCGGTCCTGCGCCAGTTCGAGGCGTCCATCGTGGAGACCGTGCTGGTCCGGACCGTGCGCTATGTGGACGCGGCGCCCGAGGGTGGCCGCACGGGCGAGACCGAGGCGGGCGAGGTGACGGTGCTGATGACGCCGTAGTCCACGCCCGTCATTGCCGCGCCTCTTTCCCGCGGCGCATCCAATGTGGCGGGCTTTCCACAGCGTTCATTCGCCCAGCGCGCGGTCGCAGGCGGCGGCAAGCCGCTCCTTCAGGTCGTGGTGCTCCGACACGTTTCGGTCGCGCTGCGTGCGCACCTCGATTACCGTCGCGCCGGGGCGCTTCAGCGCCTCAATGCAGGCCGCCGTCAGTTCCCGCGCCGAGGCGGGGGCATGGTGGGGCAGGCCGAACATCTGCGCGGCCTGGCTGAATCCGAGTCCGTGCGGCGCGGCAAAATGACTCTCGAAGAACTCGCGGTGGGCCGCGATGGGCAGGAAGGAGAATATACCGCCGCCGTCGTTGTTGACCACCACCAGCACGAAGGGTGTCTTGAGCTTGCGCAGCAGCGCGAGCGAGTTGAGGTCGTGCAGCGCGGCCAGGTCGCCAAGCACGGCGACCACGGGCTTCTCCGAACCCAGCGCCAAACCGGCGGCGGTGGCGATGTTGCCGTCAATGCCGCTCGCGCCCCGGTTCACCTCGACCCACGCGCCCGGGCCGTTGTAGGCGGCGAACATGTCGGCGTCGCGCACGGGCATGCTGTTCGCGAGAAACAGGGTGGCCTCGGCCGGAACAACCCGCGAAACCGCGCGGGCAACGCCGATTTCGGTGGATGCGTTGCGCGCGGCGCACCATGCGTCGATTTCGGCGGCGGCGGCGGCGTTGAGCGCGTCGAAGGGAATGGCCCACTCCTGCGGGGTCAGGTGCCTGGCCACGGCCGCCAGCCAGCGGCAGAACACGTCAATGTCGGCCTCAAAGCGGCGTTCCACAGCCCGGCCCGGGTCCAACCCCATCGGGTGCGGGCACACCTGGACCACCGTGCAGCTGCGGGCCGACACCCGCTCCAGAAGCCGCTTGGACACGAAGTTTCCACCCACGTGGAGGATGAAGTCCGGGTCGAATCGGTCGAGGAATTTCTTGGACAGCAGCAGCGCGTCGAAATGGGCCACCACCGGCGCGGCGCTTCCGAGGTGCAGGCCCGAGGCGATGTCGGGGAAGGCCGGCCAGCGCAGCGCCTCCGCCAGTTCGCGCACGGCGTCGCGTTCGGCGGCGTCGCGCAGTTCACCCACCAGCAGCAGGCCGCGCCGCACCCCGTGCAGCCGGTTCAGCAGCCAGTGCTGGTCCGGTTCGGAGACCTCAAGATTGGGGAGCACCCAGCGCGTGCGCGGTTCCGTGGTCTGGGAACCGACCTCCGCAAAGCGGTAGGGCGGCATCTCGTTGCCCGGCTCAAGCGGTTCCCGGAACATGCAGTTCACATGCACCGGCCCGGCCGGGGGATGGACCGCCTGCTGGAAGACCTGGTCGAGCGTGCCGCGCAGGGCGTCCACTGGGCAGTTGACGCTCGCGCAGGGCAGCGTGAACGCCGCGCGCGCGAATCCGCCGTAGATACGGTCCTGGTCGATGGTCTGGTTGGCGCCGCAGCCCTGCAGTTCCGGCGGGCGGTCCGCCGTCAGGATCACCAGCGGCGTGCGGCCCGAGGAGGCCTCCACCACGGCGGGCCAGTAGTTCGCGGCGGCGCTGCCCGAGGTGCAGACCAGCACGGCCGGGCGGCCGGTCGCCTTGGCCCATCCCAGCGCCAGAAAGGCCGCGCCGCGCTCGTCAAAATGCAGCGCCTGCCGCGCGTCGGGGTGCCGCGCGATGGCCAGCGCCAGGGGCGTGCTGCGCGAACCGGGCGACACCACAAAGCCGCACGCGCCCAGCCGGACCAGTTCGTCGATGAGAATGTCGGCCCACGCCTGATTGTTCATGCAATGCCCTTCCTTTCACCGTCATCCGCGCCGCGGCTCAGCCCCACGGCGCGCAGAAAATTCTCCATCTTCGTCTCAATCTCGTTCCACTCGTCGCCGGGGTCCGAACCCGGCACGATGCCCGCGCCATTGTAGACGGCGAGTTCATTGCCGCGCACCTGCCCCGAACGGATGGCCACGCAGAATTCCGCGCCCGACGCCGAGACCCAGCCCACCGGCCCCGCATAGGTGCCCCGGTCAAAGGGCTCCTCGCGGGCGATGAAGGCCAGCGCGCGGTCCGTGGGCGTGCCGCCCACCGCCGGGGTCGGATGCAGCGTGGCCAGGATGTCCGCGTCGGTCACCCCGTCGCGCAGCAGCCCCTCGAAGCGGGTCGCCAGGTGGCGGCAGTGGCGCAGTTCCAGCAGGGACGGCGCCTCGTCCTCCCGGGTCTCGCCGCAGAGGCGGGAAAAATGCCCGCGCAGCGCCTCAACCACCATGGCATGCTCGCGCTGGTCCTTGGCGCTCCCCAGCAGGGCCCGGCCCAGGGCGGCGTCCTCGGCGGGGTCCGCCGCGCGCGGGCGCGTGCCCGCGATGGCCTCGCTGTGGAGCCGCCCATCGCGGCGCAGCAGCAGCCGCTCCGGCGACGCGCCCAGAAAGGCGCGGCCCAAAGACGGGTGAAAACAGAACAGGAAGGCATTTTCCGTCTGCCGCGCCAGTGCGCACAGCACGGTGACCGGGTCAAAGGGCGATGTGGCGGTGAAGCAGGTCTCGCGCGCCAGCACCACCTTGCGCAGGTCTTCGCGCTCAAACGCCTCCGCCGCGTGGCCGAGCATCTCGAACCAGCCCGCACGGTCCGGCCGGTCTTCCCGCCGCACCACCGTCGGCAGCGAGAGCGCCGGCCCGTTATCGGAAAACAGGACCCGCCCGCACAGGTACTGCCGGGCCCGCCCGACGACCTCCGCCGGGCTTTCCCCCGGCGCGGCGTAGAGGTTCACGGCCAGCCGCACACCGTTGCGATCACGGCACACCTCAATCAGCGGCGCGACAAATCGGTAGGCCACAAACGCCTGCCAACGGCCGCCGGGCGCGCGGGTGGGTTCAAAGCGGAAACCGCCGTAATAGCGGGGTTGGTCGCCGCCGGCGGGCAGCCGGTGGCGAATCTCGTCGAGCACCGCGTGCGGTTCCGGCGGCACGCGGCTGGGCGACAGCACGTCGGCCTCCCCAACGCCCGCCATCTCGAAAGCGCCGTCCCGGTCGCGCCAGTAATACTGCGTCACATCCCGCTGCGCGGCAAGCCACGCCAGCGGGTCCAGGGGCGGCAGCTCCGCCTCGACGCGCAGCATGACACCCGCCGTGCGCGGGGCATCTGCGCCGTTAAGCGTTTCCGCCAGCTCAAGCGCGATGCGCTGGTGCTGTTCTAAAGCGGCCAAGAGCGCGTTGTCCCGAGTTCCGCCGCGCGGCGCTCAATCGTCATGCCCGTGCGCCTGCTTGATCTGAAGGTGCTGGATGGCGTTGGCGATGTTTGCCGGAATGCCCAGCAGCGACACGTCGACCCCCTCCGTCCCGGCCGTGCTGACCTCCACCCGGCGTATGCCCAACAGGCGCTGCCACACCGTCGCCTGCACATCAATGCTGCGGATGTCCTTCACGGCGACCTGGCGCGTGTCGATGCTTAGAATGCCGTGCCGGGTGATGATGTGGGTCTGGGTGACCGTGTAATGCCTGCTGTACTTGTGCAGCAGGGCCTTGCCCAGAAAGAGCAGCCCCACGCCGAAGACCGGCAGCAGCACAATGCCCAGAATCCACATGCCCAGCTGGTCGCGGCGCACCGGGCGGCCTTCCCAATGGAATCCCTCGGGCCCGGGTGACGGCGCCGCGGCGCTTTCCACGGCGGGTTCCCCCGCCGCCGGCACGCGGAACTTGGCCCCGCAGGCCTCGCAGTAGATTTCCCGGCCCGCCCGGCTTTCATCCACAGGCTGGTGCGCGCCGCAGTACGGACAGATGGCGTCGATCATATTGACTCCTCTCCGGGCCGCAGGCGGCGCGGGTTGAAACAAGAACTGAGGCTTGCGGACACGGATGCGTGGAAAGCGGGTCCGCCATGGAAACAGTTCATTAGACGGCCAGTTTCTGCGATTCCATGAGGTCTTCCAGGGGGATGCCCATGAACTCGTGGATGCGGCCGATCATATTCTTGGTGAGGGCGCGCTTTCTGTTCAGGACTTCAGAGGTGTGGGACCTGCCGCCAAACAGATGGGCAACGTCTTTCTGCGCCCAACCCATCTGGTCCATGCGGAAGAGGATGCAGTCCACCGGGTCCGCTTTGGGAATCAGAAACGCGGCCCCCTCGTATTCGCGGACCTGTTCCACAAGAAGTTCAAAGAGAAGGGATTCAATGTCGTTCAGGTCACGCGCCATCATGCCGGTGATGGCGTCGAGTGCCACCCGGTGGTTCTTCTCGGTAATCACGTTTCTCATTTGCGGCTCCTGTTCCATGCGTCCTATTCCGCATGGCTTCCGGCCATGATGACGATGATGACACCGTGCGTGTATTGCACCAGTACCAGAAGCCGGCACCGGTTTTCGCCTATGTTGAACACAACACGGTTGTTGTCCAGAAAACTGACGGACGCATAGCACTCTCATATGCTATCCGCAAACCTTCCCTGGTTCAAGCACTGTTCCCATATTGGGAATTCTACCACATTCCTGCGGACCCCTTCCCCTTTACACGCTCTGATCGCGCCTTTGGCGCGATCAGTTTTTGAGGATTTTGCGTGCGCCTGTGCCTCCTGAGCTCCCGATCATCCAGCATGCCCATGATTCTATTCTGTGATACGTGCCGCGGCTGAACAAGATACCGCCGCCGTCCCGGCGGCCTGGCCTCCCGGCGCACTCGGCACTCCTTTTGCCCTGATTCGATATGGTGGTGGAACCCGATGAAGAACTTGTTCAGCCATCCGGTGAGACAGGCCCTGTCCCGTCTGCGGTCTACTTCTTTGTCATTACAAACTAAGGTTTTTGGCAGGCATAATTCAGGGAATGCCTGACCGCTAACATTCGATAAAATCGGCAAAAATATCACTGCTGTCCCAACGTTTTTAAACTGCCTTTTGCAACATGCTGTAATACAGTCAGTTAGAAGGCAAAACTCTTTTTTCGATACTTGAGCCGGAACCCTCTTTTTGA
>CAIUWO010000496.1 GCA_903902895.1 Candidatus Hydrogenedentota bacterium
ACGAACTGATGGTCGCCGTCAGCCGTGTCGAGTCCGCCCAGCGCGCGGACAAGGCCGCGGCAAAGGCCGCGGCGGATGAGCAGGCTGCCGCAGCAGTTGAGACGGCCGCAGCAGTTGAGACGGCCGCAGCAGTTGAGACGGCCGCAGCAGTTGAGACGGCCGCAGTGGTTGAGGCGGCCCCCGTGGTCGAGCCGGCCGCAGTAGTCGAGCCAGCCGCAGTGGTCGAGCCAGCCGCAGTGGTTGAGCCGGTCGAAGTGTCGGGTGAAGCAGAAGCCCCCGTGGCGGATGCGGCGCCCGAGGCGGATGCGGAAGAAAAGTAGTCCGGCCCCCTGATATCCCGCGCGAGCGCCGTTCCCGCAATGGCGCTCGCGTTTTTTCTCTTGTTTGAATGACACCGTTTGCGCCCCCCGCGCCCCCGCGGCGCGGCGGGCGGGCAGTATCGAGGAGACAGCAGCAATGAGCGCGGCAAAGAAACATCACAAGATGGCCGGCAAAGCCATGACGGGCGCCGACATGGTCATACAGGTGCTGGTCGACGAGGGTGTGGACACCGTCTTCGGCTACAGCGGCGGCGCGATCCTGCCGACCTACGACGCCGTGTTCCGCTGGAACCGCATCCACCCCGACAGGGAGGTCAAGCTCATCGTCCCCGCCAACGAGCAGGGCGCCGGGTTCATGGCGGCCGGCTATTCGCGGGCCAGCGGAAAGGTGGGCGTCTCCCTCGTGACCTCGGGCCCGGCCGCGACCAACAGCGTCACCCCCATCCGCGACTGCATGGCCGACTCGGTCCCCATGGTCCTGATCTGCGGCCAGGTGGCCCGCGCCTCCATCGGCACCGACGCCTTCCAGGAGGCCCCCGTCTACAGCATCATGAGTTCCTGCGCCAAGCACGTCTTTCTCGTGAAGAACGAGGACGAGCTTGAGGACACCATGCGCACGGCCTTTCACATCGCGCGCAGCGGCCGGCCCGGGCCCGTCGTGGTCGACATCCCCAAGGACGTGCAGAACTGGCAGGGAACCTTCAAGGGCGAGGGCATGCTCCCGCTCCCAGGCTACCAGCAGCGCATTGACACGCTCAACGCCGCCTCCGTGCCCAAGGACAAGGCCCGCGAGTTCTTCAAGATGCTCAAGAAGGCCAAACGGCCCCTGCTCTACGTCGGCGGCGGCGTCATCCTGGCCGAGGCCTCCGACACGCTGCGCAAGTTCATGAAGAAGTTCCAGATTCCCGCCGTCACCACGCTCACCGGCATCGGCGCCGTGGACACCACGGACGTTCTCGCCATGCACATGCTCGGCATGCACGGCACGGCCTACGCCAACTACGCCGTGGACGACTGCGACATGCTCATCTGCGTCGGCGCGCGCTTTGACGACCGCGTGGCCGGCGTGCCCAAGCGCTTCGCCGAAAACGCGGTCATTGCGCACATCGACATCGACGCCGCCGAGGTGGGCAAGGTCAAGCCCGTCGCCTGGCACCATGTCGCAGACGCCGGCTCCGCCCTGCGCGACCTGCTGGACTACGGGAAGGATGTGCGCCCCGATCACACCCCGTGGCTCAGGCACCTTGCCGAACTCAAGCAGAAGCACCGCCAGGACTTCAACCGCGCCGGCGAGATCATCCAGCCCCAGGCCGCGCTGGAAATCCTCAACGAGATCACCAAGGGCGAGGCCATTATCACCTCGGGCGTCGGCCAGCACCAGATGTTCTGCGCCCAGTACCTCGACTTCAAGCACCCCCGCACATGGCTCACCTCCGGAAGCATGGGCACCATGGGCTTCGGCCTGCCCGCCGCCATCGGCGCCCAGTACGCCCATCCCGACAAACTCGTGATCGACGTCGACGGCGACGGCAGCATCCGCATGAACATCGGCGAACTGGAGACCTGCACCACCTACAACCTGCCGGTCAAGATTCTGCTGCTCAACAACCTCGGCGACGGCATGGTCGTGCAGTGGCAGTCCCTCTACTTCGAGGGCCGCTTCTCCGGCACCGACAAGTCGCTGCACCGCAAGGATTTCGTCAAAGCCGCCGAAGCCGACGGCTTCGAGTTTGCCCGGCGCGTCACAAAGTATGAGGACCTGCGCAAGGCGCTTGAGGAGTTCGTCAGCTTCCCCGGTCCGGCCTTCCTCGAAGTCATGACCGACAAACAGGCCTTCGTGTACCCCATGGTCGGCCCCGGCACACCCTACAGGGACATGCTCACCGGCCCCTACATCGAGAGCCGCCAGCACGGCCCCCGCGAAGGCACACTGGACACCTCCGACAGCTTCTAGGGTCTGCGGTTTAGGGCCTTGGGTCTGGTGAAAAACCGGAGCCAGGCACATAAAATTTCATGAGGCCGCCTGCACCAAGCAGGCGGCCTCAGCCTATTCCGGGCGGAAAAAGTAGAAGAGGCTTCCAGCCCCTTTCTTCCAGAATCCTGGAGCAGCCATTTCTGCCTGCCCTTCTTCCTTGCGTCTTCGCGCCTTGGCGGCTTTGCGTGAACCTCGCCTTATTCCGTGCAAGTCCGCGCGCTTCCGTGGTCATAATGCTTGTTTTCGGTTGCGGCCACCGGCCGCACCAGGTATTCCGTGGTCAAAAGTATTCTTTCTTCGCCCAAGCCCCCTCTTTCCTAACCACTATCGGTACACACATCCATAATAAATGCAACACTTGGTGCAGATCTTATAGGGGAACACATAACAGGAGAACCGCCATGACGCTCAACGACCTCGCCCAAGCCGAACCCTGGATGGACCAGGAAGAACGCCAAATCACCGACACCCTCATCGCCGCGTTCCGGCAGAATTTCGCCGAACGCCAAATACCCGAAAACCCCTTCCTAACCCTGCGGCTCCAGAACTGCCTCGTCCAGTACATCCTCTGCCGCCGCCTCGAACGCTCCCTGACCGCCGGTGCGGAAGACCCCGGCACCGCCCACACCGCGCACGTCGGCCGGGCCCGCGAACGCCTCCGCAAGGCACTCAAAGAACTCGAAGACACCGCCAACAAACTCGCCCCGCCTTCCGAAGCCTCCTCCAATCCCGCCAACACGCGCCCCCGCCTTCGTACCGCAGGCGCCTGCCTCGCCGTAGCCCTTGGGCGAAGGCAGGTCCCGCCTGCCTTCGAACCAGCAGTCATCAACGACTCTGATGACACCCCCGCCCCCAAGTTCCAAAATCAACCTTCTCCTCTCACAATTCCAATTCCTCAAGCCACGCCTCCAGCCAGCCCCGCCCTCCGCGCAGCCCGACCCCTTCCACCGCCCCCGCCCATAGTCCGCGCTCCCGGCCCCATCCTTGCTGAGCGCAGCCATCCCCGCAAATGATTGAGCAGGCTCCGCGCCTTACGCCCCGGCGCATTCCTTCCAGACTGCCGCAACCTGCTTCTTGTGCGCGTCCTCTGAGCCCTCATAGCCCTTGAGCACGGCCCGCAGGCCTTCGGCTAGCTTGTCCATGGTCTCCTGGTACGACTTGTCCGCGGCCTCCTGCGATTCCTTCTTGGGCAGCGGTGCCAGCGTGCCGTCGGCCAGCATCTTCTTGCGCGCCTCAATCGCGGTGACGTAGTCCACGATCAGTTTCGCGTGGCGGGCCTCGTAACTCTCGCCCAGCCCGGCATCGCTCAGCCGCGCGTAAAGCGCGCGGAACGGCTCCATCGCCGCCGGCATCGCCGGCGTCGGCGCGGTTGCGGCCGACCCATCCGCCACGCTGCGTGGCTTCGCGTCCCCCATGATAATCTGGATCTTGGCGCTGTCGGGCGTCTCGCCATGGGCCAGAAAGACCGATTTGGCGTCGAAGCTCTTCCAGGGCTGGCCGTTGACCAGCACCGCCGTGACCGGGCCGTTGCCGGTGGTGGACAGGAACAGGCGCTTCGTGCCGAAGCGGATGGGGAAACGCTGGTCGAGCTGCGTGATGCCCGTCGGGATGTGCGGGCGCAGTTCCACGCCGTCGGCGCGGTAGAGATACTCAAACAGGCCGCGCATGAGCGCCGCCGGCGCGCCCCAGGTGTCATACACGCAGTTGATCGGCTGCTTGGGCTGGTAGGGCTTGGCGCCGAAGTCCGTCAGGTTGTTGTCCATGCGGAACTGCTTGGCGAAGCCCAGGATGTGCTTCATCGAACGCCGCGCGTCGTCGTACGCGCCCACGCGGTAATACCCCATGATCATCCGCGCCTCCGCCGTTGTCCAGTGCCCCCCGTTCACCCACGTGCCGAAGGACCACAGCCAGTCCTTCGTGTCGGCGTAGGTGTCATCAAGCCCCGGACAGTTGGTGATGATGACATCGTGCGGCCGCAACCCCGGGATCGAGGCGATCTTGTCGTAGATCTTCTTCGCCTGCGCGTCATCAACAACATTGAACGCCATCGCGTCATGGTTGCACACCGCCTCGAAATAGCCGTGCTTCTCCGCGCCGTACACGCCGTGCTTCACGCCGTCCGGGTCGAGCGACTTGATGAAATAGCCCTCCTCCGTCATCAGCTGCGGCAGGCCCTTCTTCGCGAGGTCGCGGCGCTCGGTATAGAGCGCCGCCTTGTCCGCGTTGCCCGCCAGCTTCTCCAGTTCAATCAACCGGTCCAGCCCGGCAATGTAGGTGACCGACAGCCCCGTGAGGTACGCCTTGTCATAGCTGCCGTCGGGCTTCTTCCATCCGGCATAGCTGGGTGCCAGCAGATTGCCCGCGGCCCCGGCCAGAAACAGGTTGTTTTGCGGGTCGCGGCGGGTCTCGATGAAGTTGGCGCTGCGCTCCAGCAGCGGCAGGTAATGCGCAATCGCGGACGCGTCGCGGCTGATGAGCAGCAGTTCGGACTGCATCACCACGCCCGCCGCCGTGAACTCCATCCCCCAGTCATGGATGTCAATGCGCCCGTCGCCCTGCTTGTAGTACACCAGCGTGGGCGCGGCCGCATCGCACAGGCAGCCGTCCGGCCCGACCCAGTCCTTCTCGCCCTTCCGCGTGCCGTCGCCGATATGGGAGAACCAAAGGTCCTGCGCGTTCTGCACGAAGGTGGTGTACGGCTCGGTGAAGAAAGGCAGCGAGCAGTAGGTCGGCCCGTAGCTGTTCTGAATCCACCACGCCCCCCACGTGGGCCCCTCCACAAACCCGTTCCACGCGGGCGTGTACAGCATGGAGATGTTCTGGTATTCCGGGCTCGGATAAAACAGCCGCGCCGAAGTGTCCAGCAGTTGCAGGTAATCCGTGTCGCCCTCGCCCTGGTAATAGTTGCCGTCAAAGCGTTCCGCCGCGGAGGCGAAGCCCGCTGCGGCTGCGCAGGCCACCAGCACGGCGGCGATAAGACAAGCGTGTTCGCGTGATGTTTCCATAAAGCCCGTCATTCCTTCCTTCTGGAA
>CAIUWO010000497.1 GCA_903902895.1 Candidatus Hydrogenedentota bacterium
AACTCGCCGCGGAACTTGGCTCCGGCCACCATTGAGGCCAAATCCAGCGCGGCGACGCGCTTTTCTTTCAGCCCCTCGGGCACGTCGCCCGCGACAATGCGCTGGGCCAGGCCCTCCACGATGGCGGTCTTACCCGTGCCCGGCTCGCCGATGAGGACCGGGTTGTTCTTCGTGCGGCGCGACAGCACTTGTATTACGCGGCGGATTTCCTCGTCACGGCCGATGACCGGGTCGAGCTTGCCCGCGCGGGCGAGCTGCGTCAGGTCACGGCTGTAGCGTTGCAGGGCGTCATAGTTCGCCTCGGCGTTAGGGTCGGTCACCCGCTGCGTGCCGCGAACGTCCTTGAGCGCCTGCAACACCGCCGACTCGGTGACGCCCAGTTCTTTGAGCAGGCGCGCCGCGTCGGACCCGTTGTCGAGGATGCCAAGCAGGATGTGCTCCGTGCTGAGATACTCGTCCTTCAGGTTTTGCGCGATCTTCCAGCCGGCGTCGAGCGCCTGCTGCGCCTCGCGGCCGAGACCCGGTTGTGCGCCGCCATGGCTCACCTTGGGCAGTCGGCCATAGGCCTGCGCCAGCGCGGCCGCCACGCGGCCCGGCTGCACGCCGATGCGCTGCAGAATGGCGCCCACCGAGCCCTGCTCCTGCGCCACCAGCGCG
Organism: Candidatus Hydrogenedentota bacterium; assembly: GCA_903902895.1. GTDB lineage: Bacteria > Hydrogenedentota > Hydrogenedentia > Hydrogenedentales > CAITNO01 > CAITNO01. The sequence continues at coordinate 658 of CAIUWO010000497.1, forward strand.
TCGAGCAGGTGCAGCGTCGTGATTTCAGGATGGCCCTTTTCCGAGGCGCGTTCCAGCGCCGCCGTCAGGACCTCTTGGCTCTTAATCGTCAGTTTGTCCATTCGGAACATGTTTGATACCTCCTACGTACCGGGAGAGCAAACACCGTGCCAGGGGAAATATGACGAAAATGGGCGTGTTTTTATTGCACGGATTTGACACTGCTTCATTATGCACGGGGACTGCTTCAATTTGGAGTAGTTTGCGGGGCGCTTTGTGGCCAGTATATCCCACCACTTTATTACCCAAGACCACCTTCAGTGGCGATACGCGCAAGGAGGGCAAGGTCTCTCGCGGGGAGGAAGAACCCCACCCTGCCCTCCCCTTGCCAAGGGGAGGGATAAGACTGCGCGGACCTTGGCGTGGTGGATTATTGCGTTTTAACCCGCTGCGGAGAATCGCTTGTGGTCTGTCGGACCGTCTGCGCTTCTCCCTCCCCTTGGCAAGGGGAGGGCAGGGGTGGGGTTTCTTAAGCGTCCTATGCACACGTCATCCCCGGGTTTCCTTCGGTCACCTGGGGCTATTATTGTGCGACCCCTTCGGGGCCGAAAAATGGGCAGGGTGCGTTCTTGTGGCGCGGTGTAGAAAAGTAGAGGAGGCTTCCAGCCTCCTTCTTTCACGCCTGCCCAGGCGCCACGAAGAACGGGACGGGGACGTCGCGTCTACTTTATTGAGGCTTCCGGCTCCTGTGTCAGCGGTGGCGAATCCAGTCAATCAGCACCGGCGCCGCCACAAACGGCAGGGCGACGGGAAGAAGCGCGCCGAGGGTCAGTGCCGAAATGAAAAGGTAACGCACCGGGTAGCGCCAATCGTCGGGTTCAATCCACAAGGGTTCAGGCCACACGAACAGTGCGGTAACGACCGCGATGGGAATACAGGCCGCCGTAAAGAGCCCCCAATCCAGGCGGTTCAGGACTCCCCGCTTTATTCCCCTGAAAAGGAACAGGGCCGTCGTCGCGATGCTCATGAGCGCCAGGCCGGCCAGAAAATAGTCTACTAGGCGGTCCGAACCCTCAGAAGCCGAAAGCAGCGCGACGCACAGCAGCACCAGAAGGGAGGTCACATAGCCCCCGGCGAGGAGCAACCCGAACCAGAGCACCAGCCACACGGCGAGGATGACCGGAAGCATGGTGAAGACAATATCGTCCCACGCCGGACCGGGATTGAAATACAGGAACGGGGCGAAGAGAGCCAGTTCCACGGCAGCCACCACCGACACGGACAGGGTCAACGCCAGCAGTCGGCCCCGGGCCAATGCGGCGCTGCGCACGGGCAGCGCAAGGAAATAGCCACGGCCGGTCCCAAAGAAATCTTCCCGTGTCCGGAGTAGGATGAAGACATGGCTAAGGATTGTCGCGCACGCTACCGCGGGCAGCGTACTGAAGTAATAGATGATTAGGGAACCCCCGTGGTCCACGGAGCGGCCATAGCTTTCGCGCCAGATGAGCGCCGTGCCACCCACGAGGACAAGACACATTATGCCCAGCCCCAGCGTCCACAGGGGGAACATGCGGCCGTAGCGGCGCCAGCCCAGCCAGAACAGCGCCCGGTCGGGGGTTGCCAGGGCCTTGGTTCGGCCCTGGCCGAGGTCGAGCCGCTCCAGCAGGGCGGCAATGCCGCCGCGCTGTATTCCGTTCCGGTGGGCGTTCAGCGAGTTGCGTGAGGAGGCCCAGGCGAAAAGTATCGCAACCAGGGCGCTTTGCTCAATGCGGTGCTCGTTCATGTTGCCCGGGTCGAGC
>CAIUWO010000498.1 GCA_903902895.1 Candidatus Hydrogenedentota bacterium
CCCCCCGGCCTGGCCGGGCCCGCTGCCGGACCCGGTCAGGCCAGCCCCGCTTGGGGGCTACTCCTCCGTTACGCCGGGCGCGGCCGGGGCGTTGTCCACGGTTGGGGTTTCCGCCGGGACGGCTGCGCCCGGCGTCTCGAAATTCACCTGCACCGCCGTTTCCTCCTCCGCCAGCACCTGCGCCTCCACCACCTTCTCACAGACGGCGGCGCCAAATCCCTCCAAGGCATTCATGCGCACCCGGACCTGCACCGGACCCACGGGCAGGGCCTCGCCGTAGAGACTGGTGCTTCGTGCGCTGGAGACGAACTGTGCAACCACGGTCCCGCCGTTTTGGTCGGGCACTTCCGCAGAGGCGTTGCACTGCTGTGCCAGCAGGGCGGGGTCGGCGAACGGCACCCCGTCCAGTGTGACATTCAGCGCCACCCTTCCAGTCTGGCCGATGCGGCATTGCAGACTGGCCGGCGCGGTGACCGTTCCGCTCCAGACACCCCGGTCACCCCATGACTTGCGCACGGTCACGGTGTATTCCCTGCCGGCGCCGCACTTGTCAAAGGCAAAGCGGCCGTCCGCATCCGTGGTGGCCATCCCTTCCCCTCCGTTGAGTACCTGGCATCCGGCCAGAGGCGCGCCGTCGGCATCCATCACGGTTCCCTCAATGGTCGCCGCGGGGTACAGCACCAGCACCATCGGCTGGTCATACTCGTCGCCCTCGCATTGCTGTGCGCAGGCGCTGTAGCCGTCCGCGGTCACGGTGATGGTGGCGGGCGGCGCGAAGGCTTCGGGGAAGTTGAAGGTGCCGGCCGGGTTGGATACGGTCTGGCTGAGCGTGTTGGGACCGAGCGACGGATAGCCCCCGCCTCCGTTTTGCGACACGACGATTTTGCAGGGGGTGACCGGCGCGCCGGCGGCATTCACGACCCGTCCGGCCAGGGGGCGCATTTTCTTGAGCGTGAAGGCCAGGTCCGTCCTGTCGATCTCGCCCGCGGTGCTGAGCGGGCTGTATCCCTTCGCCTGCAGGGTCAGCGCGAGGCTCCGTTCCGCGGTCTTGACCGACAGTGAAAATCTGCCGTCGGGACCGGTCAGCGAGGCATTTCCCTCGCTTCCGAACACCACCACGCACTGCGGCACGGCTTGGCCGGCCTCATTGAACACCGCGCCCGCCAGCGTGTGGCTCTGCGGCGCCGCAAACACGAGCCGGACATTGGCGCGCCGCTCGTCGGGCCGCAGGGTCACGGTCTCCTTCGCGCTGAGCGCGGACCGGTCCTGCTGGCGGTATGCGGAGAGGCTGTAGGTGCCCGACACCAGCCCGGTGAGCGCAAACGCGCCGTCTGCGCCGATCTTGGTCCCCTTGTAAAAGGAGTTGGGCGGCGCTGAAGGGTCGGGCGTCTCGTCCGCATTCAGGACCGTGCTCGCCGACAGGTCCATGCCGGAGACCGGGGTGCCGTCGGAGAGCAGGGCCACGCCGGACAATTCACCCCCGCCCCGGTAGGCCAGCCTGACAGTGACTTCCGTTTCGCCGCCGGGTGTCAGCTTTACCGTTTCCATGGCACACCAGCCGTCCTTTTCGGCCTCCAGGGGGAAGTCTCGATTGGGGGTGCAGGCGCACCGGAGGTCAAAGCGGCCGTTGGCGCCGCTGGTGGCCAGCGCGCCGCCATAGCGGTAGCGCAGTTCCACCCCGGCCACGGGCGCGCCGGCGGCGCTGGTGACCAGCCCGTGGAGACGGGCCCGGCTGACGCGCAGGTCGCACTGGTTCTCGCCGGCCTTCACTTCCACGGGCCATGTCGGGTTGTTCGTCGTGCCGTTGCCGTATTGCTCAAAGCCCTTTCCTCCGATGACCATGGGCCCGTTCATTTGCAGGGACTGCTGCCCCCTGGGAAGAGCCTCGATTCGATAAGAGCCGTCGGCGCCGGTCTTGGTGCCAATGAAGCCGCTCGGCAGATAACATTGGACATCAATGCCCGCCCCCAGTGGTTCGCCGGTCTGGGCGTCCAGCACCCGGCCGGAAAGGGTGCTGCCCTGTTCCAGGCGGACGGTGACGGAGGATTCTTTGCCCGAATGGACCTCCACCGGGACCGTATCCGAAATGAGCCAGGCCGATTTTCCCGCCAACTGCACCCGATAGGTGGCTTCGGGCACTTCGGCCATAGTGAACGCGCCGTTCGGGTCGGTCGTGGCGGTCTGCTCGATGCGGACGCCGGGCACGCGAACCGGGACGCCATCCTTCATTTCAGTGCGCATCTCGTACCCCGCGCACAACTGGAGTGTCACCGCGCCGGGACCGCCGACACCGCCTTCGGCCACCACCCGCCCGCGCACGCGGCCCGGCGCGCGAAGCTGCACGCGCATGCCGCCGTCGCTGGTGCTGACATAGTCCGAATATTGGGCCTCGCGGCCGGGCGCGACCACGAAGTACTTCAAGCCGCCCTGAATCATGGCCGGGAACCGGAACTGTCCCTGGTCATCGGCCTGGGCGCGGCCCGCGGCGGCGCTCAGGTGGTCAAACTCGTCCCCCGGCGCCAGTTCATGCCCGGCCGGATACAGCACCGCCCCCGGCATGGGTTTGCCCGACTCGTCCACCACCAGGCCCGCCGCGGCTTCGCAGGGATACACCTTGATGGGCCGGTTGGCCGTGGTGGTGTCGGGCCCGACTGTTGTGCTGCTGCCGCCGGTGCCGCCCGGACCCCAGGCAATGATCGACCAGTCGCCGACGGGCACATGTTCAAAGACGAAATTACCGTCATTGTCCGTCATTCCCTGCCGCCGGTCCGTCTGGGCCGGGGGCAGGTCACGGGGCCCCCAGGTGACCCGTTCCATCAGGACGTTGGATTCGCCAACCACGCCCCCGAAGAAACCGCGCAGCGAGCCGGTGACCGTGGCCTTGCCTTCCTCCACGGCCGGGATTTCCCCCGCAGCGGCGGCGCTTGCGGCGCTGCCAGTGGCCGGGGCGAATGCGGCGAGCGCGGGCACTTCCCTGGCAACGGTCTTCTTGGGCGGGAAGGCCTTGCGCAGCTCGCTCTGGAGGAGGGTCATGGGCACGACCCGGAGCATGGCCAGGTTCCGTTTGGCGATGTCGGGCAGCGCCACATAGCCGATGCCCGCCACAATGGAGAGCACCACGGCGGCGATCAGGGCTTTTGCGGCAAGGCCCATTGAGGCACCCGCCGCCGCCCCGGCGGCCGCGCCGGTGGCGGTGAAACCGGACAGGGCGAGCTTGCCCAATGACGCTGCCAGTGCGGCCGGAACGGCGGGCACCGCCACGGCGTGCTCCGACAGCAGCAGTGTCAGCGCGGCAACCCCGGCGACGGGCACGCCCTTCTTGATCAACGAATCGCGCACCTCCTCCACGCCCTGGTGAACGCGTTTGGTGATGGCCTGTCGCGACAGGCCCGCCGCATCGGCCAGTTCGGCGTGGGTTTTCCCCTCGAAGAAATGGCCCACCACGGCCTGGCGGAGCTCTTCGGGCAGGACGGCGACGGCCTCATCCACCATGCCCGAAACGTCATCCCAGCCCACCGCGTCGGCCCTGTCCGGCGTGCTTTCCCGGGCCAGCGCGGACTCATAGCGGTTGCGGGTCTGTGTTTTGCGGTAACGGTCGATGGCGCGGTGCACCGCGGTGCGGTGCAGCCATGCGCCCAGCGGCGAGTCGGGCACCCGCTGCAGCTGTGAGAGGGCCAGGAAGGCGTCGAGCGCCGCCTCCTGCGCGTCGGCCTCGTTGCGCAGCACGCGCAGACAGGCCGCATAGACCAGTCCGGAATACTGGCGAAGAATCCCGTGAAAGGCTTCCTCGTCGTGGCGGTTAATCCACCGTGCCAGCATCGCATGTTCGTTTGTCATGGCATCATCTCCCCGTGATTGTACTTGGGTGTCTTTCCAAACTTCACCCTAAATACGCATGGCGCGGCCTGTCGGCCACCGGGACCGCACGGCAGAAGGCAGCGTGAAAAGTAGAGGAGGCTTCCAGCCTCCTTCGTCCTCGTTGTTTTCCTCGCACTTCCTCGTTCCCAAGTTGCACTTGGGAACGCAATTGTCCGCGAAGTTGTGCTTCGCAGGGGGAGTGTGAAGTGCAACTTCACAAGCA
>CAIUWO010000499.1 GCA_903902895.1 Candidatus Hydrogenedentota bacterium
GGCGGCGTTCATTTCCGCCGGTGTCGATGCAAACATCAAATAGTTGAGCAGTGCCGGCAGGTGGGTCATCTCCGCATGGTTGCGCAGCGCCTGCAAGGCGGCCACGCGAATATCGCCGCTGGGGTCGGTTTCCGCCACGGATAAGAGCAGTGCTGCGGGCGCGTCGAGCCCGCCCTTGCCGATCAGTTCCACCGCGAGCGTACGGGTCTTGACATCGTCGCTGCGCAGCATGGCGGTAAGAATGTCGTCGCCTTCCTTGCCGGGATAGTAACTGACGGTGTTGCGGGCCGCCTGGGCCAAGTCGGCGTCTTCGGACCAGAGCAGGTCTTTTGCCAGCGCCAGCACGGGCGTATAGGCGATGCGGGTGAGCGCGCGGATGGCGGCCACGCGCAGCGCGGTGGACCCCGCGTTTGCCTCTGCCAGCAGGGCCGGTCCGGCGACGCTGCCACCGCGTTCGCCCAGCACCTGGATGACCGCAATCTTGCGGTCTTCGGCAAGCGGGGCAAGCGCGTCGGCCAGTGCCTTCGTGACCGCGTCGCCGCCGTCAATTTCGCGCAGGGCGCGAAGCGCGGCGTCGAACATGGCCTGGTCTTCCCCACCGAGCGCCGTCACGAGGACGGACGCGCCTTCCACACCGCCCCGTGCAAGCGCGCCGCCGCGCAGCGCGGCAGCACGCACCTGGGACGGGGCGTTCCTAACGACAAGGAGGCTGTCATAGATTGCGAGTGCCTGGTCGCGCTGCCCCGCGGCGGCCATCGCCTCGGCACAGTCGAACAGGGCGTTGCAGACCCCGAGCAGCACGACGGGCACAACGGCCGGCTGGGCCACCGCGTTCTTCAGGGCTTCGACGGCTTCCGGTGTGGCGAGCTTTCCAAGGGCCGCGGCCGCGGCCTGCGCCACGCCGGCGTCCTTCTCCGGCAGCAGGGCAATCAATTGCGGAACGGCCTCGGTGTCCTTGCGGATCGCAAGTGAGCCGATCATGCCGACCTTGAGCGCGAAGGCCGTTTTGTCCAGCTTGCCGAGCGCGTCACGCAATGCCTTGCCCGCTTCGGGACAGGGCATGGGTTCGAGGGCCAGACGGGCGATGTGGGAGCACTTTTCGTCAAGCAGCAGCGGCTCCAGCGCGGCGACCGCATCGGGGCCGCCCTTAAGCTGCAGCACGCGGCAGGCTTCCAGCTTGTCCGCATAGGCGGCGTCGGATTTCAGCACGGCCACGGGATCGCTGGCCTGGGCAGACACGGGCGTCGCCGCGGCAACAACGAAGATGCCGGTCAGGGCGAGGAGTATAAGAAGGTTTCGCATGGTCTTTCCTTCGGGGTGCTTGTGGTGTTTCATATCGTCCAGGGCTCCCGCTGGGCCCGGGCGCGCAGCCGGTTCGCCTCTTCGTCGTTCTTGAACGACTCGGTGACGGGATCGAATTCCAGGTTGCGGCCCAGCCACATGCAGATGTTCGCGGCGTGCACCGTGCTCATGGAGCGGTGCATCACTTCGGGATTGGCCACCGTCCGCTCGCGGGATTTCACGCAGTCCAGGAAATTGCGCATGTGGTCGAGCGAACGGCCCGTGCGCGCGACGTACTCGCCCACCACCTTGTCGTACTCGGAAAGCAGCTCTGGCGAGGAGACATCGGGCACGCTGTAGCCGTCGGCGGAACCGGCCCAGCCGCGCTCGCCGTCGAAGCGCTCGCCGCAGGAGCCGTACCAGTACTTGTCGCCGCGGGAGAGGACCATCTTCTGGCCGTTGGCGAAAGTGCAGACCATGCCGTCGCCGGTCTCGTTGTCGACATATTCGTAGAGGATGGGCGAGGTGTCGCCTGCATCGAGGCCGGCCTGCGCCTGGGCGAAGGTGTGGGCGCCCCATTCGCCGATGCAACTGGTGTGGAAGTCATAGTCGCCGCGCCAGCCGCCGCTGACGTACTCCTGGTTGTAGGGCCGCCACGGGCACGGACCGAGCCAGATGTCCCAGTCCACCTCGTCAATAGCCGGCTGCTCCTGCGCTTCTTTCCATGCGTGGGGCATCTTGGCCGCATCCCATGGGGCGATGTGGGCGTAGGCGGTGTGTACTTTGCCCAGCCGTCCGGTGCGCGCCATCTCGATGGCGAACACGTGGTTGGCCTCGCTGAGGCGCTGCGTGCCGGTCTGGTAGACGCGACCGTATTTCTTGGCCGTCTCCACCACGGTCTGCCCCTCGGCAATGGTCATGGTCGAGGGTTTTTCCGTGTAGACGTCCTTGCCCGAGCGCATGGCGCGGACGGAGGCCTGGGCATGCCAGTGGTCACCCGTTGCAATGAGGACGGCGTCAATATCGTTGCGCTCCGGCAGGAACTCGCGCAGGTCGCGGTACATGGCGCAGTCTTTGTTGCCGTAGAAGTCGTCGACAAATGCCTTGACCTTGATGCGCTGCTGCTTCCAGATGTCGCAAATGGCCAGCACCTGCACGTCCTTGTTGCCGATGATCCACTGCAAATCGCTGAATCCACGGCCGTGGATGCCGATGCAGCCGACATTGATGCGCTCCGAGGGGGCCACCGTGCCGTCGCGGCCCAGGGCCGAGGCAGGCACAATGTAGGGCATCGCCACGGCGGCGGCCGTTCCGGCGAGGAAATTGCGGCGGCTTAGTTTCTTGTCCATGCGTGGGGTCTCCTGATGCTGCTGACCTGCCGAATGGGCCCGATCTGCCCGGGATCATCCGACCCAGCATTCTGACGGTAGGGGCCGGTGCCAGTCAAGGCACGCTTGAAGGTCGAAATTCCGCGCGAAAGTAGAAGAGGCTTCCAGCCTGTTTTCCCTTCTGCCCACATCCGGCGCAAGAAGAACGCGGCAAGGTGCCGCGTCTACCATTCTTCCAGCCCTTCGCTCCTCCCAACGCGCTCCGTAGACCTATCTTTCCGCCTGCTGCTGCTGAATCCATTCGCTGGCCTGTTCGAGGATTTGGCGGGCGACCTGGTTGGGACTGTAGCCGCCGGGGAGGCGGACGAAGGGTTTGTTATACGCGTCGCAGAAGTCTTTGACGTCGCCGAAGGAGTGGCTGGCCCAGCGGATGGCGAGCAAGACCAGTGACACTTCCGCCCGGGCCACGTGGGGCCGGAACGGTTCGATGGACTGGTGCTCCTCAGAGGAGAGCCAGACGAGTTCGGCCAGTTCAAAGGCCTGCCGCAGGGCCGCCTGGGCGGCGGGTCGGGGATCTCCGCCAATGAGGACCACGGTGGCGCCGTGGAGCATTTCACGGACGCGCAGCAGTTCCGGGGAGGGTTCCTGTGTCAAAGAGGCGGTGGAACTGACCGGGGTGGAGGTCAGGAAGCGGTCGATTTCGCGCACGACCAGGTCAAAGCCGGGATGCTCCACCTCAAACACGGGCAGGTCGTCCATCACGGGCAGGAGCAGTTCGCGCAGCTCGACGCTGCTGGGGGCCATGCCGAGACGGAGCGCGGCCTCGGTGGAGTCGATGATGACCTGCCAGTCATGCCCATGGGCCGCGCCGGGGCTGCGCTCGATCATTTTGACGTGGTAGCGCGCCCTGTTGAGCGCCTTGGTTGCCTCTTTGTCAACGTCCACCAGGTCGTGAAACTCCTCGTAGAGCAGTTCGAGCCGGTCGCGCAGATCGGACCATGCCCCCGGCTCGGCGCGGTCGTTCCAGCGCATGAAGCGGTCGACGAAGACGCGCTGCTCGGTGGTGGTGCGGCGCAGCCAGAGGAAGCATTTCTCCTGGTCGGGGTCGGGCATGCGGTTGCCCACGGTCTCCACGGCCACGCGCAGCGCGGACTGCACCTCGGCGGTAATTCTGACGGCCCGCTCGAGAAAGTCGGGCTGGTCGTCGCGCCGGGGCAGCACGGCCTGAAGCACCTCGGCCATGCGGGCCATGTTTGCAAAGCATTCGCAAAGGTTCTCCCAGTCCTCCTGAAGCCCCTTGCCGGTGGTCCAGGGATAGAGCATCCAGAGATAGCAGTCGGGCAGGGCTTTTGCGCGCTCGATAAGACCGCGTTTCCTCGTTTCCATATCATCGGGGTCAAAGCCCTCTCCGGCGCTGAAACGGCCCAGCATGCACCACTTGAGCGCCTCTATCTTGAGTTTGCACCGCTCCTGGATAAGGCGCAGTTCGCCGTCCCCGACAGGGGGGCGCTCCTCTGTCCGCTCCGGTTGGACGACCGGGGAAGGCACCGACACCGCAATCGCATTGTCGCGCAGCCGGTCGCCCAAGGCGGCCACGGCCTCGACCAACTTGGGATCAGGAAGCGCGGCGGTCTGCTGTGCGCGGTCCTCTTTGTCGCATTCCTCGGCCAGCGCGGTGGCCGCCCGGCCCAGGGCGCGCAAATGCTGCCGAAATTCGGCGTCCTTGCGGGCCAGCGTGGAGATGCGGTCAATGACCGCTTCGAGGTGTGCGAGGATTTCTGCGCGCATGGTCACTTCCCCAGACGGTCCGGTTAGCCCCGGCCGCCTACTCGTCCATTACGTTTTAGTCTTTAATTACCAGCCCGGCAACATGCTGCCAGAATACCACAAGTCATGGCCGGATAAAGCCGCTATCTTGTCAAAGGGGCACGGCAACCACACTAAAGCGCCGCGCCAACCAGAATCTGGCTATGATGGCGTCCGAAAATTTTGCAGTCCGATAGACAAAGAAGACGGCACATTTATAATTATTGATAGAGTTCTGCTATTAGTCCCCCTTTGAAGGGGGACAGCCCCGCCGCGGGGGGCCGGGGGATGTGAGGGCGCACACCCAAGGCAAACATCCCCCTAAGTCCCCCTTCGAAGGGGGACTTAAAACCATACCAATCCGTCGCTTATGCATACGGGTCCAAGCTAATGCTGACACCAAGTCTAACGCGATTGTCCTGGTCAATAGGAAACGTCTCGCTAGCGAAGCATCTCCGCGGCGGCGTCAACGAGCCGGCGGGCAATGTCGGATTTGGACGCGCGGCCAAGCGTCTCGGGCGGTTGATTCGCCCGAAGGAGCCATGCCTCGCTGTCCTCGGCGCCAATGGCGCAGTCCGCACCACCGACCCGGTTGGCCAAAATCATGTCAAGGCCCTTTGCAGCCAGTTTCGCGGCCGCGTTGCCGGGCACGTTGTCCGTTTCGGCGGCGAATCCGGCAACCACCTGCCCGGAACGCCTGCGGCGGGCGGCTTCGGCAACGATGTCGGCGTTGGGGAGCAGTTCGAGTGTCATGGGACCGGTGCGTTTTATCTTGGCCTGGTTCACCGCGGCCGCGCGGTAGTCGGCCACGGCGGCGACGGCGAAGAAGATGTCGCAGCCGTCGAAACGCTGCATGACTGCGTCGTGCATTTCGGCGGCGGTCCGAACGCTGACCCGTTCGGCGGCTTCGGGCGGGACAACGTCAGAGGGGCCGGCGACCACGCACACCCGCGCGCCCCGGCACAGCGCCTCCAAAGCAAGTGCCCGGCCCATGCGCCCGGAGGAGGCGTTGCCAATGAAGCGAACGGGATCGATGGGTTCCTGGTTGGCACCGCTGGTAATGAGCACACGACGACCGGCAAGGTCCTTGTCGCGGGTGAGGGCCATGGCGGCGGCCTCAAGAATGTGCGGAATGTCGGCCAGACGCCCGGGGCCCTCGTCGCCGCAGGCGAGCCGGCCGGTGCCGGGGCCGACAAAGCACGCGCCCCGGGCCGCGAGCAGGGCGATGTTGGCCTGGGTGGCGGGATGCTGGTACATCATGGTGTTCATCGCGGGCGCGAACAGGAGCGGCGCGCGCGTGGCGAGGAGCGTGGTGGACAGCCAGTCATCGGCCAGACCGTGGGCGGCCTTGGCAAGGATGTTGGCGGTGGCCGGGGCGATGAGGAACAGGTCGGCGCGGCGCGCCACGGCGATATGCTCTATCTCCGGGTTCTGCAGCGGCTCGAACATGCCCAGGATGGCCCGGTTTCCGGTGATGGCCTCCAGAGAGGCGGGACCGACCAGTTCGCGGGCGGAGCGGGTGAGCACGGGTATCACCGAGGCGCCCAGTTCGACCAGGCGCGAGGCGATTTCACAGGCCTTGTATGCGGCTATGGACCCGGTGACGCCCAGGACCATGGTCTTGCCTGTGAAGCGTGCCCGCATGGCTCAGTCTTCCGACGCCTCGTCCTCGGCAAAATAGACCTCATCCTCCGCGGTGGTGAAGGTGAGCTTGCCGTCGATGACCTCTTCGAGCGCGGTGATGGTGGGCTTGCGCGAGCGGGCCGCGGCGCCAAAACCGTGCGACTGGTGCTTGGTCACCTGGTTGGCGCGCTTGGCGGTCACAATCACCAGCCGGTAGAGGCTGTCGAACTTGTCCCTGAAATCATCCACACAGTACGGGGTAGGCATCTCGCGACTCCTGTTGCGCGGTTGGTCACCGGTTGTCGGTGCCCGCGGCGGTTGGTGCCGCACGGCGGGCGGCTAAGAGTTCTACCATTTCCGCGGCGGCGCGGTCAATGGTGTCGTTGACAATTATACAGTCAAACTCGCTGCGCGCGGCCATTTCGCTTTCGGCGTTGCGCAGGCGCAGGGCGATGTCGGCGTCGTCGTTGGTGCCCCGGTTGCGCAGCCGACGCTCCAGTTCTTCCATCGACGGCGGCGCCAGAAAGATGGTTCCAACGCCCGGATACAGCCTTTTCAGGCTGCGCATGCCCTGCACGTCCAATTCAAGTATCACGTCGCTGCCGGTGGCCAGGCACCGGTCCAACTCGCTGCGAAGCGTGCCGTAGAGGTTGCCGTGCACCTCGGCCCATTCGGCAAAATCACCGGCCGCCACGCGGCGCTGAAACTCTTCACGGCCCAGAAAATGGTAGTCCACGCCGTCCCGCTCGCCGGGACGGGGCGCGCGGGTGGTCGCGGACACGGTGGACGCGATGCGCGTCTCACGGCGGCGCACCTCGTCGAGCAGGGCGTTCTTGCCCGCGCCCGACGGGGCCGAAATCACATACAGACTGCCACGTTGCGCCACGGCCGGCTCACTCTATGTTCTGAATCTGCTCGCGCAGCTTTTCAAGTTCCGATTTCATGAGGAGCACTTCGCGCGCCGCCTCGACATCGCGGATTTTCGAGCCCATCGTGTTGATTTCGCGGCCCATTTCCTGGACCAGGAAATTCAGGTCGCGACCCACGGGCTCGGACGACCGGAACAGCGCGCGGCCATGCTCCA
>CAIUWO010000500.1 GCA_903902895.1 Candidatus Hydrogenedentota bacterium
CATGAGCCCCGACAACGCGCGCTTCATGGGCTGCGGCGACCCGTGGGCCTATTACGGTCCCACGCTGTCCTTCATGGACCACACGGTCCATGAGGACCGTGAACTGCCGCTCTGGAACCCGCTCTACTTCTGCGGCCAGCCCCATGCGGCCAACCCGCAGAGTTTTGTGTTCTACCCCCCCAACCTGCTGCGCAGCCTGCTGACGTTCAATCCCACACCGCTGAGAACCCATGCGGGCATCGCGCTCATGGTCCTGGCGCAGACGGTGGTGGCGGGCATCGGCGCGCTGCTGCTCGCGCGGCGGCACGGCTATTCCTACGCCGCGGCGCTGCTGGCCGCCTTTGCCTTTCCCTTCAGTGGGGCGCTGGTGACCCGCGCCATCGGCCACTGGATCTTTCTGAACTGCGCGTGCTGGCTGCCGTGGATGCTGCTGGGCGCGCATGCCATGGCGCACGGCCGCGGGTTCTTCAAGCGCGCCGCCGCCGCGGCATGGACGGGGCTGTTCTACGGTCTTTGCATTCTGGGCGGCGTGCCAAAGCTGGCGGCCGTGGGCGGACTGCTGCTGGGCGCCTACTGGCTGCTGGAGACCCTGGAGGAAACCGCGCTTGCCGCGCGCGGTGGCGGCAACGGGTTTGAACCGCGCTGGAAGCGGGTCTTCAGAACGCTGCTGACCGGCGGCGCATTCTTTGGCGGCGCCATGGCGGTCGCCGCCCTGCTCGCCGCGCCGCTGCTGCTGCCCCTGGCCGAATTCGCCCGACAGACCGGCCGCGCCGCGGCCTCCGCCCGTTTGGAGGATGACGCGCCGCTCGGGTATGGCTGGCAGCTCTTCAAGACCCTGGTCTTCTACGAGGGGCACGGAAAGTACGAGGGGATTCGCGGCGGCGGGGCGGCGGTGGTCTCATTTGCCCTGCTCGCCCTGATGTTGAAGCCCCGGTGGAACGGGCTGCGCTGGGGGTTGCTGTTCTTCATCATTCTGGACCTGAGCGTTTCCGAGCCGCTTGTGTTTGGGTATATTGTCCGGGCCGTTGTCCCGTCCATCAGCAACAACCCGGGACGGGGCATGGCGGTGGGGTGCCTGCCGCTGGCGATGCTGGCCGGATGGGGGCTCGATGCCATCATGCAGTCGTCCGCCACGCGGCGGCGAAAGATGGCCATATCGGCCCTGGTCGTGGCCGTCGGCGGGGCCGGGCTGGCAATACTGCTTCTTGCCGCCCCCCTGGGAGCCCATGCCGTGCCGCCCGTCTCCATGGTATTTCCCGCCCTGGCCCTGGTGGCCGCCCTGTTCGGCCTGTGGCTTCGGGAACACCTGTTGACCGGCATTCTCGCGGCAATGTTCGTACTCGGCGAAATACTGGCCTGGAACGGGACGGTGCTTCCGGACGTGATGCGGGGGGAAATCCTGTACCAGGGCTCCCTGAGAAATCTCGCGATGAGGAAGGTCTTCCCGCTCGACAACCGGCGCCTGGTGGACAACCAGCCCAACAAGATGCTCTATGACCTCCAGTTCATCATGAACGGCTATGACCCGCTGCATCTGCTGGCAACCAGAAACACCGAAAGCCCCATCCTGATAGCGCCGGAAAAGTACATGAACCGGAACATAGAGGCGCGCGAGCCCACCGTTATGAGCGCAAGGGGCAACCTTTTTCTCAAGCGCCGGTTCTGGCTGGCGCGCGAATACTGCCCCAGACCGCTGCCGGGGCACGGGCGGCTGTTCCCCCCCGCGCGCGTGGTGTTCCTGCCCGATGCGCACGACCTGCCGGTGCCTGCCGTGGCCATGGACCAAGTTCCCGAGACGGGCCTGTCGGCAAGAGAACACGATGCCAGCCTGCTTGTGGACGGGCAACCCAGGCTCGTTCAGGGCAAAAAACAGCGGGTCCCCGAAGCCGGTGCCCCCTCCATTCTTGCCGCCGTCGCCGACTTGGGTGAGGCCGCCACGGGCAGCCGCCATGCCTCTCTCTTTCTGACCTTTGCCGGGGAGGGAGCCATAAGGTTAAGGCCTTCGTTCAGGGACGAATACAGCGGTGCGCAGCGCTATGGCTTCAGGCGGGACACCACCCTCAAAGTGGGCGAGCCCCAAACGCTTGAGTTCCCCCTGCCGGACTTTGACCTGATGCATGTGTTGCTCCGGGTGGAATTCCTGGGCACCAACACCGAGGTGCTCATCACCGCCGCCGACACGGCCACGGATGGGGACGACAAACAAGACCAAATCCACATCGTGCGGCAGACCGCGAACCAGACCGACCTGCGCCTGACCGACCTGCCCGGACCACGGGTGCTGCTGTTTGTCGACAGCTTCTATCCGGGCTGGAAAGCCACGGTGGACGCTAAAGAGGTCCCCATCCTCGCGGCCAACGACGCGTTCAAGGCCATTGTTGTCCCGGCGGGGTCCAGCGAGGTGCGCTTCGCGTTCTCCTCGACGCGGGTCACGGTCGGGCTTGTTCTGGCCGGGACTGCGATGGCGCTCATCGGCCTGGCCGTCTCCGCCCAATTCCTGCGCCGCAGACGGACTGCGGCCGGCGAACCCTGATTTTGAAGAGCCGCTTTCCCTTGCCCCGGCGGGAAGCGGTGTGCTTATATACCCGCCTGGGAAGAACCCGGCGCGGGGCCCGTCCCCGGCCGCGCAGGAAAGGAAGCTCCCCTGTTTAACTCGGCCCACGGCAATCCGCCGGAGATTCCCGCGTGTAAAAAAACGACGGGGAAATGGACTCCATGAGCCGCAGGGGAACCCACAGGGAAACGCGTCCGGCCGGGACGACGGGGACGCCTGCGGAGCCGACCCTGTCCGGACCGGTCGAAGCGGTCTCGAACAGCGCCCGATTCGATCTCTCCTTCTGCGTGCTGGGCGTTGTCCTCATCGTCTGCGCCATGCTGCTCACGTTCCGTTTTGCCATGAGCCCCGCCAATGCCCGGTTCCTGGGCATGGGGGACTGCTGGACCTACTACGGCCCAACGCTGTCGTTCCTGGACCACGCGATTCACGAGGACCGTGAACTGCCGCTCTGGAACCCCCTCTATTTCTGCGGCCAGCCGCACGCCGCCAACCCCCAGAGCTTCGTGTTCTACCCGCCCAATCTGCTGCGCAGCCTGCTGACCTTTAACCCCACCCCGCTGAGAACCCACGCGGGCATCGCGCTTATGGTGCTGGCGCAGACGGTGGTGGCGGGCATCGGCGCGCTGCTGCTCGCAAGGCGCCACGGCTATTCCTACGGCGCGGCGCTGCTGGCGGCCTTCGCCTTTCCCTTCAGCGGCGCGCTGGTGTCGCGGGCCATCGGCCACTGGATATTTCTGAACAGCACCTGCTGGCTGCCATGGGTGCTGCTGTGCGCCAACACCATGGTGCATGGCCGCGGACTTTTCAGGCGCGGCGCCGCGGCCGCCTGGACCGGGCTGCTGTACGGCTTCTGCATCCTCGGCGGCGTGCCCGTGCTGACCTTTATGGGCGGCCTGCTGCTGGGCGCCTACTGGCTGCTGGAAACCCTGGGCGGGGCCGTTCTTGCGGCGCGCGGCGACTGCGGCACGATGCATGGGCCGCGCTGGAAACCGGTCTTCAGGACACTCCTGACCGGCGGCGCGCTCTTTGCGGCTGTCGTGATTGTTTCCGGCATGCTCGCCGCGCCGCTGCTGCTGCCCCTGGTCGAATTTGCCCGCCAGACGGGCCGCGCCGCCGCCGTTGCCGGTGTGGAGGATATCGCGCCGCTGGCCTATGGCTGGACACTGGCCAAGACCCTTGTTTTTTATGAGGGCCACGGGTCATACGAGGGCATCCGGGGCGGGGGGGCGGCGGTAATGGCGTTTTCCTTGCTCGCGCTGCTGCTGAAACCCCGATGGAACGGGCTGCGCTGGGCCGTTCTATTTGCCCTGGTCTTGGACCTGAGCGTTTCGGAGCCGCTCCTGTTCGGTCGGTTGATCCGCGCCGTTGCCCCGTTTATCAGCAACGACCCCGGCCGGGGCATGGCGGTGGGCTGCCTGCCCCTGGCCATGCTGGCCGGATGGGGGCTGGACGCGGTCATGCAGTCGTCCGCCACCCTGCGCCGCAGGATGGCGATAACGGCCCTGGTCATTTCTGTCGGCGGTGCCGTGCTCACGGTGCTGGCGTTTGCGGTCCCTCCGGGATATCATCCCGTGCCCCCCGTTGCGGTGGCGCTTCCCGCAATGGCCCTGGCGGCGGCCCTGATGGGCCTGTGGCTCCGCGAACACCTGCTTACCGGCATTGTCGCGGCAATGCTCCTGCTCGGCGAGATTCTGGCATGGAACGGGGTGCTGCTGCCGGACATGATGAAGGGGGAAATACTCTACCAGGGCTCCCTGGAGAGGCTCGCGTCGAAGAAAGGCTATTCGCTGGAGAACCGGCGCATAACGGACCGCAAGCCCAACACGCGCCTCTACGACCTGCAGTTCATCATGAACGGCTATGACCCGCTGCATCTGCTGGCCACAAGGGGCGTCATCACCCCCGTCCTGGCGCCGACGGACAAGTTCCTGATACGGAGCATCGAGGAGCAGGAGCCCGCCGCCCTGAGCCAGCGGGGCAACCTGTTTCTCAAGCGCCGGTTCTGGCTGGCACGGGAATACTGCCCCGGGCCGCTGCCCGGGCACGGCAGGCTCTTTCCCCCGGCGCGCGTGGTGTTCCTGCCCGGCGCGGGCGACATTCCGGTGCCGGCCGTGGCCATGGACCGGATCCCGGAGACCGGCCTTTCGGAAAAGGAAAACGAGACAAGCCTGCTCGGCAACGGACACCCCCTGCTCATCAAGCGCGAGATGATGAAGGACCCCGGAGTCACCGCCACCATTGGAGAGGCCGCCCCCGGCGGCCGACATGGCTCCCTGTTTCTCACCCTCGTCGGGCAGGGCCGCGTCAGGTTCGTGCCCGTGTTCAAGAACGTTGCCACGGGGGACATGCAGTTGGGCCTCCAGCGCGACGCCACCCTGAAGACCGGCGAGCCCCAGACCCTGGAATTCCCCATGCCCGACAGCGACCGGGTTCAGGTCTACCTGCGGGTTGATTTTTTCGAGTCCGCCCAAGAGGTGCTGGTCACCACCGCAAGCGTGGCCACCGACGCGGGAGACGAGAAGGACCATGTCCGGATCGTGCGTCAAACGGCGAACCAGACCGACCTGCGCCTGAGCGACCTGTCCGGACCACGGGTATTGCTCTTCGTGGACAGCTTCTATCCGGGCTGGAAGGCCGCCGTGGACGGCAAAGAGGTTCCCATCCTGCGCGCAAACGATGCCTTCAAGGCCATTGTCGTTCCGGCGGGGTCCAGCGAGGTGCGTTTCACCTTCTCCTCGGCGCGGATCACGGTCGGGCTTGTTCTGGCCGGAATGGCCGTCATTCTTGTCGTCCTGGCCACTGCGGCCCAAATCCTGGAAGGTCGGCGCGGCGCCGTGCCGCCTCCTATTTCTCCGCCGCCAGGTCCATGATCCACCGCGTCAGCAGGCGCACGCCGAAGCCTGTCGCGTGCTTGGGATTGAGGTGGGGCACACCCTTCACGCCGTAGGCCACGCCCGCGATGTCCAGATGCGCCCAGGGCGTGTCGCCCACAAAGTGCTCCAGGAACGCCGCCGCCGTGATCGCGCCCGCGTCGCGGCCCGGCCCGATGTTGCACAGGTCCGCGTGGGTGCCCTCGATTTGCTTCTTGTAGTCTTTCCACAGCGGCAGTTTCCAAAGCCGGTCGCCCGTGGCCTCGCCGGCTTTGATGAGCCCGTCGATTAGCGCGTCGTTGTTGCCCAGGATGCCGGCGCAGCAGTGGCCCAGCGCCACCACGCACGCGCCCGTAAGCGTGGCAAGGTCCACAATCATGTCCGGCTTGTGCCTGTCCACCGTGTAGGCCATCGCGTCGGCCAGGATCAGCCTGCCCTCGGCGTCGGTGTTGTGGACCTCGATGGTCTTTCCGTTGTACGCCCGCACGATGTCGCCCGGGGTTTGCGCCCGCGACCCGGTCTTGTTCTCCACGGCGGGCACCACGGCAATGACGTTCACCCTGGGCCGCAGCCAGGCGATGGTCATCATGGCGCAGAGCACCGCGGCGGCGCCGCTCATGTCGTACTTCATCTCGTGCATGTTCTGCGCGGGCTTGATGCTGATGCCGCCGCTGTCAAAACAGACGCCCTTGCCCGCGATGGCCACCGTTTTCACGGCCTTCGGGTGGCGGTATTCCAGCACGATAAGCTTCGGCTCGTTGTCCGCGCCCTTGGCCACGCCAAGCAGCGCGTTCATGCCCAGCTTCGCCATCTTCTTCGCGTCCAGCACGGTGCACTTGCACGCGGACTGCTGCGCAATGCCCTGGGCAAACTCGGCCAGCGCCGCCGGGGTCATTTCATTCGCCGCCGTGTTGGCGAGCTGCCGGGCGCCGTTCACGCCCGTCGCTATCAGCGCGGCCAGGCCGCAGTTGTGCTCAATGGCCTCGGCCAGGCCGCCGTCGGCCACCACCACGGTCACCGATGCCACCTTCACCGGGGCGGGCGTGTCTTCGGGCCGCTTGCGGTAAACCTCAAAGTCGTACTGCGCCAGCACCAGCCCCTCCACGAAAGCGTCCAGCGGCAGTTCGGGGAAGGCGGAGGCGTCGAAGACCAGGTGGGTCACGCGGTGCCGGGCAAAATGCCGCACCGCCTTGCCCGCCGCCCGGCGCAGCGTCTCCGCGTCGCACGCGGCACGCTTGCCCAGTCCCAGCGTGAGCACGCCCCCGCAGACCGCGCCCGGCGTCGGCAGATAGTAGGTGGACTGCGCCTTGCCTGTCACCGCCTCCCGCCCGGCCAGTGCCGCGAACACCGCCGCATGCGCCGGGTCCAGCACCGCGCTCCGCAGGGGAAACTCCTTTTCATACACCGGCACGACCAGGCATGTGTCATCCCCGCCCTTTTTCAGCTTGCCCGCCACAGCCGCTTTGATTTCCATGATTCTTGCCTTTCACTCCTGTGGGACAGCCGCCCTCGGCTGTCAATCCGTAGGGACAGGCGGGGGGCCTGTCCTGCATTATCGCAGGCGGGAGCGTCTGACCCGCATGCGTCAATCCGCCGCGCCCACAAGCCAGTGGCCCTCATGGCCGGTGACCCGTGCGCGGACAATGTCGCCAATCTTGATCCCCCCGCCCTCCACTGCGATCGCCCGGTACCCGTCGGTGCGCCCGTTCATCCACCCGGGTTTGCGCGGGTGCGCCCCGTCGACCAGCACCTCCTGCACCGTGCCCACCAGCGCCTGCTGGCATTCCCGGTTGATCTCCTCCTGCAGCGCAATCACGCGCGCAAGCCGCGCATCCTTCACTTCCCGCGGCACATCGTCTGTCAGCGCCGCCGCGGCCGTTTCCGGGCGCGGCGAATACTTGAACGGAAACACCTGGCTGAACCGGACCTCCCGTAGAACAGCCAAAGTGCCCTCAAAATTCTCGTCCGTTTCGCCAGGAAAGCCCACGATCAGGTCCGTGCTTATCTCCACCCCCGGCACGGCCTGCCGCAGGTAGCGCACCTTTTCCAGGTACTCGGCGACCGTGTGGCGGCGGCGCATGGCCTTCAGAATGGGATCCGAACCGGCCTGGAACGGCAGGTGCAACTGCTTGCAGATCACCGGCCGGACCGCCATCAGGTCGGACAGCGCGTTGCTCCAGTCCTTTGGATGGGGCGACGTGAACCGGAGCCGCGCCAGCCCCTCTATCTGCGACACGGCGTCGAGCAGGGCATAAAAACCGTAATTCTCGGCGGGCCGGTAGGAATTCACATTCTGGCCGAGCAGCCAAATCTCTTTCGCGCCGCGGGCCGCAAGGCTGCGCGCGTCGCGCAGGATGTTTTCCGGCTCGCGCGACACCTCGCGTCCGCGCGTGCGCGGCACGATGCAGAAGCTGCACAGGTTGTTGCAGCCCTTGGTGATGGCGATATACGCCTTGAAGCCCTCCACGTGACCGCGCTCCACCCACTCCTCGGGAATGAAGTTCTGGGCACGGCCCTCATGGGGAAGCCATTCGGTCGCGCACACGCGCTCCCCCCCGCGCACCTGGGCGATCAGTTCGGGCAGCCGGAACATCTGGTCCGGGCCGAACACCAGGTCCACCAGGTGCTCGCGCTGCAGGATGTGCCGCCCCTCCTGCTGGGCCACGCAACCCGCCACCGCCACCACCATCTCCGGGCACCGCCGCTTCAGGTCCCGCAGGGTGCCCAGAAAACTGAACACCTTGTTTTCGGGGTTGTGGCGGACCGAACAGGTGTTGACGACGATGAGCGTGGCCTCCTCGGGCGACGCGGCGGGAAGATACCCGGAATCGACCAGCAAATCGAGCATGCGCTGGCTGTCGTGCTCGTTCATCTGGCAACCGAAGGTCTTGATGTATACTTTGGGGGTCATCTGTGTCTTCTTGCACCGGTGAAAATGTGACAAAAACAGAATGGCAAGTATACCATCCGGCCCCGAAACCCGGCAAAGCCCGGATGGAACGGAGAAACGACATGCGTGAAATCACCACCCTGGAAGAACTTGACGCGCTCCTTCTGGAAAGCGAGAGGGGGCCCGTGCTTATTCTCAAACACAGCACCCGCTGCCCTGTTTCCGCCGCCGCATACAGCCGGATGCAGGCCTGGGAGCGCGTTTTGGGTGAGGCCGCACCGCCGGTGTATCTCGTAAAGGTTATCGAATCCCGCGAACTTTCCAACGAAATCGGCGTTCATCTCAGCGTCACGCACCTGTCGCCCCAGGTGATCCTCGTGCGCGACGGATGCGCCCTTTGGAGCGGTTCCCACGGCGGAATCGGGGGGCTGGCGCTCGACGCCGCACTGCACGAATTCGGCTGACCTTTCGCGCCGAAAGATGCGCCCGCGCCCGCGCCTGTGGCATGATATATAAGGAACGTTGCAGCCGCCGGGCGGCACGTCTCCACAGGGTCGAACACCCAACGCAAGCGGGACAGCCTGAGCCATGCCCAACACAACGCAGCCCCGACCTGTCGCCCACCGGTCTTGCCGGGCCGGGGCGCTTTTGTTGCTGGCCGCACTGGCCCTGCTGACCGGTTGCACCACCGCCACCATGCCCATTTTCGGCATTCCCTTCCCCGTGCCGCGTAACCCCCTCTCCAGGGGCGCCGGCGCCTCGCAGGCCGGCTATGCCGAGGGCGATTACCAGGCCCGGTCATGGGTCGAGGCCTTCGACCTCATGCACGCCAAGCTTTCCCGCGAGTATCCCTTCACCGAGTGGAAGGGAATCAAGTGGGACGCCCTCTATGACGCCTTTTCCGTGCGCGTGGCCGATGCCCAGGCCCGCGACGACCGGCGCGCCTACTACGTCGCCCTGCGCCAGTACATCCATTCCATACCGGACGGCTACATGGAAGCCAGCGAGGAGGAGGCCTTCCGCCAGGAGGCCATCGGCGGTGAATTTGGACTTTCAGTGGCGCCCCTGGACAACGATCTCATGGTTGTCTACCGCATCACCAAGGGCGGCGATGCGGAAAAGGCGGGCATCAAGTGGGGCGCCCAAATCACCCAGTGGAACGACAGGCCCATCGGGGAGGCGCTCAAGGCCGCGCCCGACTTCTGGAGCCATGCCCCCGCGCCGACCTATGTGGGCCGCATGCTGGACCGGTGCATGTTTCTGACCCGGGGCCCCGTCGGCGCCACCGCCAAAGTCACCTTCAAGAACCGGGATGCGGAAAAGCCGCAGACCGTCACCCTGAACTCCCGGGAGGACCAGTATGCCGGTCTCGGCGATGTCGTCCGCTACGCCCGGGACTTCAGCGATATGGAATCCCCCTTCGAAAGCCGCACCCTGCCCGGCGGCTTCGGATACATTAATATACTGTCCCAGTCCACCACGCTCATGACGCCCTTCCCCGACCGCGCCTTTAAGAAAATTGTGGAAAAACTCAACCGCGACGGCGTGCCCGGCCTTATCCTGGACCTGCGCGGCAACGAGGGCGGCAACATGGCGCTGGCAAGGGCCTACGCCGGGCATTTCATGGACACCAGCCGCAGTTTGGGACGTCTGGTTGCCTTTGATGCCAAGAAGGGCGGTTTCGCCCTGGACGATCAGCAAAGCATCACTGTCGAGCCGCGGCAGCCCCACTACGACGGCCGCATCATAGTTCTCGTCCACCGCTCCACCCGCGACAGCGGCCAGATCATCGCCCACGCGCTGCAGGGACAAGCCAATGTTGTCGTCATGGGCGTGCTCGGCACCGAGGGGTCGCTTGCCCAGGTTGGCGGTGAAATCACCATGCCCGGCGGATACGTCCTGCACTACCCCGTCGGCCGCTACGTCGATGAAAAGGGAAGCGTGCTCATCACCACCAACGCCGAAGGCGACGGCGGCGTGCAGCCCGACATCGTCGTCCCCGCCACGGTCGGCCTCTTCGAGGCCCAGTTCACCCAGTCACGGGACTCCGTCCTTGACGCCGCACTGGCCGAACTGAAGCGCCAACCGGCCGTAAAGAAGTAGCCGATTCCCCGTTGCGCCCCTCCTATCATTCCCCTGCCGGGCTCGTTGTCTTATTGTATGACGCCATACAATTATCTTGCAAAAACACGGGTGGGGGTTGACAAAAATTTGGGGGGCGTGTTATATTCGCCTCACTGGGACGGGAACTGATGACGGCGACTGCGTATTAAGAATGAGTCAATGGGAAAGCAACGGCTTGTAGCCGGACGGAGCGACACCCGCTCCATTTAGTGTTTCCCAGGGAGTCGATGCCTGTGCTGAAAACGTGGACAGTGATGCTTATCCCCCATGACCGGGGCGGCACACGCACGATTACCCTCTGCAATCTCCATTTCTGGGCGGTTGCGGGGTTGCTTGTCACACTCTCCTTTGTCTCTGCCTTCTTCTACCAGCGAAACGCCGAACTGTTACACCGCACACAACTGCTACGTCAGGCTAACCGTGCGTTGGAACTGGATAATTCCCGAATCCCCGAAGTTGTGCAGACGCCCGCAACCTCCCGCGATGAAGTGCGGCAGGCGGAAACCCGGCTGCGCTCGGAATACGACGCCAGCATCGCGGCCATTACGGCCGAGTTGGGCGACCTCTATGAAATGGAGACCAAGGCCCGCAACATCACCGGTCTGGCGCCCCGCGGGCCGCAGAAGGCCGAAGCCCAGCCCGCCGCGTGGGCCGGCAAGGGCGGCGCCTTCAGCGGCGCCGGCGCGATCGTTTTTGCCCGCGCCGAAACCGCCATGCGGCCGCCGGCCATCATTTACGGCATGGCCCGCCCCTCGGCGGACCTGATCGTCCAGGAAATCCGCCTGCGTACCCGCAGCCTGGGCGACCTCGTCAGGGACATGGAGGTGCAGAAGGAAAAGGTGGAGCGGGTGCCCTCCGGCTGGCCGATGGCCCGCAACGCGGGACAATTCTCCTCGGCCTTCGGCTACCGTCTTGATCCGATTAACCGCCGCCTGAGCCTGCACACGGGTTATGACATCCGCGCGCCGCACGGCACGCCGGCCTGCTCCACGGCCCGGGGCGTGGTCATCAGCGCCGGTTATGACGGCGAATACGGCAACTGCGTCATAGTTGACCACGGCGGCGGCCTGCAGACCCGGTATGCCCATCTGTCCAAGATTGACGTGGCCACCGGCCAGACGGTGGACCGCCGCAAGACGGTCGGACGCGTGGGCAGCACGGGCCGCAGCACCGGCTCCCACCTTCATTACGAAGTCCTCGTCAACGGGACTCCGGTCAATCCCGCCAAGTACCTGTCGAACTGACGCGCGCCATGGCCGATCCCCGCAAGAACAGGTCCTACAACGAGAACAAAGTGGTCACCATCCTCGGCCCCGGCACCCTGCTTCGCGGTGACCTCCAGTGCAAAGGCACCATCCGCGTCGAGGGCACGGTCTGCGGCGAAGTCACCAGCGGGGACAGCGTGGTGCTCCTCGAAAGCGGCCGCATCCAGGGCAACGTGACCGCCGGGCAGGTCATCGTGGGCGGTGAAATCGTGGGCAACGTCTCCGCCGTGGAGCGGATCGAAATCACGGCCAAGGGCAAAGTCGTGGGCGACATGACCGCCCCGCGCGTCAGCATCCACGAGGGCGTGCTTTTTGAGGGCCGGTGCACCATGAAGCCCGGTCCCGACCCGGCCGCTTCCAGAACCGATGCCCCCGCGTCCGCCTGACAGCCGCACCTTCTTTCGGGCAGCCATTGCATGACCCCTTCCGGCGACACTCCCAACCGCATTCCTCCCCCCGGCGCGCGCGTGCTCGTGGCCATGAGCGGCGGCGCCGACAGCGCGGCCGTTGCCGCGCTGCTCGTCCGGCGCGGATGCGAATGCACCGGTGCCACGCTGCGCCTGGTGCCCGATCCCCCCGGCAAGTCCCCCTTTGAGCCCTGCTGCGGCCTTGACGCCGCCGTTGACGCGGCGCGCGTCTGCGAACGGCTCGGCATTCCCCACGAGGTGGTCCACGCGGTCGACCGCTTCGACCGCGACATCATCACGCGTTTCGTCCGCGACTACGCCGCCGGGCGCACGCCCAACCCCTGCATCCGCTGCAACCGCATGATCAAGTTTGGCGCGCTCTACGGGCGCGCCCGCGCCCTCGGCTGCGACTGGGTGGCCATGGGCCACTACGTCCGGCTGGAGGAGCGCAACGGACGCATGGCCCTGCGCCGCGCCCTGCACCGGGTGAAGGACCAGAGCTACGTCCTCGCCCCGCTCACACAGCCGCAGCTGCGCCGCGCCTGCTTTCCCCTCGGCGAGATGACCAAGGAGGAGGCCCGCGCCGCTGCGGGCGGTATTGACCGCCGCTCCGGCGAAAAGCCGGAAAGCCAGGAAATCTGTTTCGTTTATGACAATGACTACGCCCGGCTCGTGGAGGAACGGGCCGTCCCCTTCCCGCCCGGACCCATCCTGGACCGAAACGGCCAGGTGCTGGGCACGCATCACGGCCTGGTTCGCTATACCCTCGGTCAGCGCCGGGGACTGGGCATCGCCGCCCCCCGGCCGCTCTATGTCATCGGCATGGACCGCGAACGCAACGCCCTCATCGTTGGTTATGACGAAGACTCTTTTTGCCCCTCCTTCACCACCGGCCCGCTCTTCTGGGGCAGTCTGCCCCCCCAGACCGACCCCTTCGACTGCCTTGCCCAACTGCGCTCCCGCCATCATCCGGGTCCCGCCCGGGTGAGCCCGGGACGTCTTGGCGCCACCGTCACCCTGCTCGAACCCCAGCGCGCCGTCACCCCGGGCCAGTGGGCCGTCTTTTATGACAGCGACGGCTATGTTCTCGCCGCCGCCGAAATCCGCTCAGCCCCCGGGCCGGGCATCTGAGGCCTCAAGAATCCCCCTCCGGCTTGAGCCCGCACCGTGCGCGCGGCTATGCTGTACCGCATGGACTGGTGCATTGAAACGGACGGGTTGGTCAAGGATTACGACGGCGTGCGCGCCGTCGACGGCATTGCCCTGCGTGTGGAGCGCGGCAGCTTCTACGGGTTTCTCGGGCCCAACGGCGCGGGCAAGTCCACCACCATAAAGATGCTCACCGGCATTGTCGCGCCGAGCGCCGGCGGCGCCCGCATCCTTGGGATGGACCTGCGCCGCAGCCCGCTGGCCATCAAGCGCCGCATCGGCGTGGTGCCGGAGGACCTTGGCCTTTTTGAGAACCTGACCGGCCTGGAGTACCTCACCTTTGTCGGCCGGATGTACGGCATGCCCCGGCAGACCATTTTGGACCGTTCGGTTGAACTGCTGGCGCTCATGGGTCTTGCCGACAGCGGCAAGACCCTCACCTTCGAATACTCCCACGGCATGCGCAAGAAGCTCGCCATGTCGGCGGCCATCATCCACGACCCGGAACTGCTTTTTCTGGACGAACCCTTCGAGGGCGTCGACGCCATCGCCTCGCGCACCATGCGAAAGGTGCTGGAGCGCATGGTCGAGCGCGGCGCGACCGTGTTCCTCACCTCGCACATTCTCGACATCGTCGAGCGCATGTGCAGCCATGTGGGCATCATCGTGAAGGGCCGCATTGCCGCCCAGGGGCGCCTGGAGGACGTGGCCGCGGGGGGACGGCTGGAGGACGCGTTCGTGGCGGCCGCCGGCGTGCCCGCCGATTCCGACGCGGGCCTGTCGTGGCTGGAGGCCCGCTGATGCTCCGGCAGTTGTGGGCGCTCATCGCCCTCAAGTGGACGCTGCTGCGGCACACGTGGCATGCGGGGCGCTGGGTGTCGCTGGCGATTGCCATGGGGATGGGTTCGGGCGCGGTCCTGCTTTCGCTGGCCGCCGCCGTTGGCCTTTACTTCCTGGGTATGGCCGTGGCAAAAATAGAATCCCCCGCGATCCGCCTGCTGTTGCTCGACCTCCCGGCGGCGGTCTATCTGTTTGTCTGGCTTTGGGGGCTGCTGATGGAGGTGCAGCGCAACGACATCATTGACCTGCGCAAGCTCCTGCACCTGCCCGTGTCGCTGCCCATGATTTTCATGTTCAACTTCCTGGCCTCCCTGGCCGGTCCGCTGCTGCTGCTTTCCCTGCCGGGCGCCGTCGCGCTGCTGGCGGGGCTCAGCCCGCCCCCCACGCCCATGGAACAAGTGCTGGCCCCCTGGCAGCCGTGGTTCGCGTTGCGACCCATCGTCTGGGGCGGCGCGCTGCTTTTCGCCGCCTTTGCCCTCATGCTGGCCGCGTGGGCCTACTACCTGCGCGGTGTGCTGGCCATTCTAATGGAGAACAAGCGGCGGCGGCGGCTTGTGATGACGCTGATCCCCGTGTTCTTCATCGTGCTGGGCCAGTTGCCCGGAGCCCTGTCGCAAATGTTCCAACTGCACCCGCAGGGCGTCGCGCCCCCCGTGGACGACCAAACCCTGATGCAGGGCCTCATCTGGGGCCATCTCGTCTTCCCGCCCGCATGGCTGCCCATGGGACTTTGGGCGCTTGGAAAACCGGGCCTTCCCCAGGCGATGCTCCTCTGCGTCGGATTGCTCCTTATGACCCTCCTCGGACTGGCCCTTGGCTACCGCGCCACG
The DNA here is from genome assembly GCA_903902895.1 of Candidatus Hydrogenedentota bacterium. Classification (GTDB taxonomy): domain Bacteria; phylum Hydrogenedentota; class Hydrogenedentia; order Hydrogenedentales; family CAITNO01; genus CAITNO01. The sequence continues at coordinate 14,933 of CAIUWO010000500.1, forward strand.
CTGCGCCACTATACCGGCGCGGGCACCCGGCCCGCCGCGCGCGTCGCCGCGGCCGCCCTCCCGGCAGTGCGGGCAAACCCGGTCACGCTGCGCCGGCTGCCCTTTGTCGCCGACGACACGGCCGGCCTGGTGTGGAGCTTTTTCACCGCCTACCGGCGGCACCCCAACATCCGGCTTCAAATGATCATGCCCCTGGCCTTCGGCCTGTTCCTGCTGTTCATGTACCGCACCGGCGCCTATGGCAACCGCATTGCCAACGACCAGTCATGGCTGCCGGTCGCCGCGCTGATATGGCCCTACCTGAACTTCGGCGTCTTTCTGTTCAATGCGTTCGGCGCCGACGGCCCGGCTTTCCGCGGCCTGGTGCTGCTGCCCACGCCGCGCCGCCGCTTCCTGGTGGCCAAGCACCTCGCCCTGTTTCCCTTTGTGGGCGGGCTCGCCACGCTGTTTGTGGGCCTGGGCACCGTCGTGATAGGCACCCCGCCTTATATTGCCATGCTCTCACTCATCCACATCGTCTGTCTCTACCTGCTCTTTTGCGCCGTCGGCGCTTGGATGTCCGTGCTGGCCCCCTACCGTGTCGGCCGCGACGCGATGCGCGGCAAGGGCGACCGTTCCACCATCATGCTGCTGGGCCTCGCCTCCATGCTGCTCGTTGGCCTGCTGTCCCTGCCCACGGCGCTGTGCCTGAGCCTTGACCAACTGGCCGCCGTCCTGTGGGACTGGCACGGATTCCCCCTGAGCCTGCCCGCCACGTTCCTGCTGCTGGGGATTGCGGCCCTGCTCTACCGCGCCAGCCTGACCCACGCCGGCGACCTGCTCATGGAGCGCGAAACACGCGTTCTCGCCGCCGTGCTGCGCGACCGGGGCGAGTGAGTCCGACCGGGAGTGTGCGGAGTGGGCGCCCCCGCGGTGTTGTCCCCGCGGCGCCGTTCCCCGGGTTTTGAATTCCGCCGCTCAGGCCAGTACCGCCGCGGGGTCCGCGGCGATCCGGTCAAGTTCCTTCAAGAATCCCGTGACATGCTCGAAATCCATGGCGCGGTGGTCGAAGCACAGGGTCACGGGAAGCATGGGCCGAATCTCGACACGCGCCTCCCCGTCGGGACCGGTCACGGCCACCGGGGTGGGCCGGCTGGGACCCAGGCCGATGGCCGTCGTGTTGGGCGAAATGATCATGAGCATGCCGAGCCGGACGGGCAGGTTGGGCACGGAACTGCCTATGTTGGAGACAAGTGTGGTGGCGTTGTGCAGGTCGGCCGGAACAAGCCGCTCGGTGGCGGGGATGCGCCTGTGCGCCCGTCGCTGCGCCATCGTGGGGCCGCCCAGACGGTACGGGCCGATGAAATTGCTGTACAGCCGGCGCAACACCGTCAGCAGTTGGCCGCTGCGGAGTCGCTGCCAGGTATCCTCAAGCCCGACCTCCATCAGCAGGCAGTCCAGATTGGTGCCGGCCAGGCGGCGGCGGATGTCCTCGATGCCCAGGCTCACCTCGCGCAGCGAGCGGCTGTCCACATTGCGCAGGATGGGGGTCACCATGCGGCCGTCGGCCATGCGCAGGGGGATGGCGATATGCACCGCATCCACAGGGGTTACGCGGCCGACGCCGGCGCGGCGGTCATACCAGATGTGCCCGTTCATTTCCGGGGACTGGGCCAGCGCGGCGGCGATGACCTTGAGCAGCACGGCATTGAGCGTAATCCGAACGCCGGCGTAGTTCGGATCGCTGGCGCAGGCGCGTGCGGCGGCGGTCAGGGCCGCCGCGTCGAGGTCGTAGAGCACGGAAACATGCGGCGTGTCCATCCAGGATTCGACCGTCTTGTGCGCGACAACACGGCGCTGCATGCAAAAAATGCTGGCTTCGGCCATGGATGGCTCCTTTGGCGGGGGTCTGATTTACGCCGACGGGTCCGGCAGGGTGGCGAAAGGCAGCGACTCCACGGGGTCCACCGAGCCGAAGATGGTTCGGTGGATGTCCTCCATCAGACGCACAATGGCCAGTTCTGCGGTGGCCGCATCGCGCACGGCTGTCGCCTCCACAACCTGTTCCACGGCCCGTTGCAGGCGGGCGAACCCGACCAGCGGCATGTCTATCATGTCCCACAGCTGCAGTTGCGCGCGGGAGGTCGTGTTGAGCACGAAAAGGTAGACCCGGTTGTGCGCGGCCTCGGCCATCAGCCGCAGCAAACGGCGCGTTATCTCGCGCAGCCGCGGAAGATCGTCGTGCGCCTCGCTCCGCTCCCGCGCCAGGCGGCGCATCTCGCCCAGTTCATCGGTGGTCCGGCGCACCGCGGCGGCGCGGACCATCATGCGCATGATGTTGCCGCGGAACTCAAGGGCGTCATGTAAAAACTCGAGATTGACCGAACCGTCCTCGTGGGCCACAAGCACGTCGAGCATCTGCACGCCGCCGCTCAGTTCTATCTCCTCCACATAGATGCCCGACCCTTGGCGCGCGCGAACCATGCCCAAACCTTCCAGCCGCTTGATGGCCTCACGGATGGCATTGCGGTTGGTGCCGAATTCGGCCGCCAACTCGCGTTCTGTCGGGAGTCGGTCGCCCACCTTGTAGCAACCGTCCAAGAGACGGCGCGCAAGCGAGTCGGCTATTTGGTGGGTGCGTGTGCCGGTCGGTTCGGTTGGATTTACAGGTCGATTCATGGGGCCATTCTATAGGAACCGGGGCAAAAAGTCCATAATCCTCCCGCATATCCGCGCGATTGGTCAGACCAAAGGCGGAGAGAGGACGGCTATTTTGCCTGTGCTGCCTTCGTGATGGCCGCCACCAGCCGCGCGATGTTGGAATCGAGGTCAAAACCGGATTCAATGGCATGGCGGGCACCCCCGGCAAGGTGGCGCGCCAGTTCCGGATTGTCCATAAGCTGTTCCATGGCCTCCGCCAGCGCCCCGGCATCGCCGGGCGTCACCAGCAGGCCCGATGTGCCATCCGTGATCAGTTCTGGATTGCCCGAAACGGGCGTGCTGACCACAGGCACGCCCAAGGCCATCGCCTCAATGAGCACGATGGGCGTGCCGTCCATGTCGCGGTCACCGGCTTCGAGACAGGCCAGCACAAAGGCGTCCGCATCATCATAATAAAGGCGCACCCGCTCCTGTGGCTGGGGCCCGGCGAGCCGGACACGGTCCGCAAGGCCAAGGCGCTCAATCTGCGCGCGCAGCGCCGGCTCGATTGGCCCGCCTCCAACCACATCGGCCTGGAAATCCCGGCCCCGTTGGGCGAGCAGCGCCAGAGCGTCAAGAAAGACGGGGAACCCCTTCTTTTCCACCAGCCGCCCCACGGAGAGGAAGCGATACGGCCGGAAGGAAGGCTTGGGATCGCGAAAGGCGAAGCGGCGCAGGTCAAGGCCCGTGCGCATCACGTCCAGTTTGGCCTCGTCACAGCCCTTGATGTCCGTCAGAAAGCGGAGATTGAAGCGTGAACTGCACATGCCGAACGCGGCCCGGGCCGTTTTCTCGCGCATGGCGGTGGCGTGGACGAAGATGTCGTGGGCGTGGCACAGAAAACTGAAGGGGATGCCGCGCAGGAGGGCGGCGTACATGGCGATGCCCACCGGCGTGTGGGCAAAATTGCAGTGGATGTGCGTGGCGCCCGCGGCGTCAAGCCGCTCCGCCAGCAGGCATCCGGCAAGAAAGTGCCAGACAAACTTGGGACGGTCCACGGGGCGCGGCGTTTCCGCAAAGACGAGGTCATGCAGGCACGCGCCCAGTGTGCGCGTGAAGCGCAGGGGCCGCCGGAACGCCTGGCGCAGCGCCGCGGCCAGGAACGCCGGAGTGCCATGGTCGTACAGGTACTGCGTCTCTTCAATGAAAGGCCGGGCCTCCCCGGAGAGGATGGTGTTGTCGGGCCGCTGCACGGAAAACACGACCACCTCAACACCCTGCGCGCGCAACCCCTCAATGTCACGGTAAACAAAGGTGGTGCTGAGCGCCCCAATCTGCGGGGCCATATAGGCAATGCGCGCCGGTTTGGGCATGGTTCAAATCCCATTGGGGCAAGAAAAAGGGTGGCGGCCAGCGCCGCCACCCGGCAATTGCGACTTTAGTGAAATGGGCTAGCTGGCTTTAACCGAGAGGTAATCGACAAGCGCGGGCTTCTTGGCGGCGGGGCGCAGGATGACGGCCACCATGGCCGAATCCTCTTTCGCGTCGGCGGGAATAACCACGGTCTTGGTGACGGATTCCCACCCGCCGCGTCCGCTCGCGTCCAGGACAACCGTCTGGAGGCCCGACTTGGTCTCATAACTAAACTTGGCGCTGAGCATTTTGGCCTCGGAGGACTTGGCCCGCAGCGTCACCGTGACCGTCTTGCCCGCAAGCTTTCCGCCCAGCCGCTGGCGGAGCGTGGTGTACTTGTCCGTGCCGGAAGGTTTCAACTCCGTGTAAACGCTGTTCGGCCCGCTTCCCGTAGTCTTGAGAACCTTGTCGGCCGGTTCGGTGGTCCAGCGCTTGGGCGTCTTATTGTCCCATTCCTTGAAGCTATAGTTCGCGGCGAGCTGCGCGCCCTTCTTGTCGGCCTGCGCGGGCTTGGCCGCCGCCTTCTCGGTCGACTTGGTGTCTGCGCCCTTGGCGGGCTCGGTCGTTTTGGACGTGGTCTTGGACGCCGCAGTCTTGCTGGCCGCATCCGCCACGGGAAGGGAAGGCGAACCGCATGCGGTCACGACCGTAAAGGCAACAGTGAACGCTGCCGATAGAAGAACCTTGGACCAGGAACGGTTGATAAACATGTCGTCTCCTTTGATGCTGGTTTCGGCCAAAACAGTCCACCCTGACCGAAATGTATTGGGCGGTATGGTAGCACAGGCCCGCCGTGCAACGCATGTCCCAGCCCTACTCCGCAGGCAGCAGCACGATTCCGTCCACTTGAACGACCGCGGCAACGCCAACGTGTTTCACCGTGATGCTTCTCAGCCCATGCGGCAATTCGAGCGGAAAAGTGGCCGCATAATTTCGTCTTACCGGCGACTTTTCATCACTTCCCTGGGACCATTCCGAGAAGACCCTGACCCGGTCCGTGTCAAGAGCCCGGTTTTTTGCAAAGGCTTCATGGTCCACCTGCAGTGTCTCCACGCCAAGACGCAACGGAAAGGTCTCCTGGCCGGAAGGGGCCGCTGCCTTCACCGTGGCCAGAACAAGGCCCGACCTGTTGCGGTCCTGCCGGGGAAGCCAAGCGACAGAACTAACGATGCCAACCGCGGAAATGGAGACACCCGAAAGTGCCGGCGGCACCCGCACCTCCACGGAGGCCCCTTTGCCCAGCCGAAAGCGGGCATTCAGGAGGACCGACTTGCTTCCGTAAAACGCGGCAACGCGGCCCGCATCCAGTGTGCTCGGGGCCGCAACGGGTATGACAAAGGCGGGAAAGACCGCCAAAGGCCACGATTGCACGATACCGGCATGCCCGTCACCCGTCCTTGCCGCGCTGATGCGCAGCACAGATTCGCCGGAACCCTGGGCGGGTTCCAGACGCAACGGCAAGGTCAGTATCTGTGCCGGGGCGGCTTCCGGGCTGTCCGGGATTGCGGCAGTTGCCGCGCGCACCGGGCCACCCGAATCAAGCGCCGCCGAAAGCGTCAACGGCTCACGGACCGCATTCTCGGTGTTCTTGACGGCAACCCGCAGGCTGTAGAGGCCGTCCTCGCGCAGCTGAAGCGGGGGCGTAATGGGCTTGCCGTCGGGGGCGATGACATTCATCCCGGTTACGGCTACGGGGGGCAGGGGCGCGGCCAGGTCAAAGCCCAGCGGCCTCACAGGCACGGGGAATGCGGGCGCAGACTCTTCCGCGCACAGCGCGGCGCAGGCACCCAGCAGACCCAGCGAAAGCAGCGCCGCGGCTCTCATGGGTTCGGCGCTGTCTGCGCGGGCGCGGGCGGCGCAGGCGGGGTTTCGGCGGGGGGCACTGCTGCGGCGGGCGGGGGAGCGGGTGCCGGCGGGGCGGTGGCCGCCTGGGTCGGCGCCGAAACCGGGGGGGCTGCGGCAGGTTCCGCATAAAGCAGCGCCACCTCGAACACGTCCACCACCACGTCGGCGGTCACGCTAAAAGTAAGCGATTCAAGATTTTGGGTGGGCGGGTCCAGCGGGACCATGCCGGCGTAGCGGTGGCGGCGGAACGGGCCGCCGGAGGCGTCCAGATAGTCCTCCGCATCCTGCGAATCGACAATGGCCGGTTTGCTGTGGTTCATTGTGCCCGGCAGGTAATAGTCATAGTCGCCGCGCGCCGTGTGCACACCGCTCAACAGCTGCATGCTGCGCGGGGCGGTTCCGTCATTGACAGCCACCTCCACCACCGGCTTGCCCTGCGCCACGGAGCCGTAGGCGAAGGACGAAACGACCACAATGCCCTTTACCGCCCGGTTCCGCACGCCCACGCAAAGCGTCACGGAAGCGCCGCGGCCAAGCCGGAAACTCTTGGAAAGCGGCGCCGCGCCGCGCTCCAACTTGGCGTCCAGCGTGGTGCGCGCGATGCGTCCCGCGCCCACGCGGGGGGTGACAACCAGTTCTATCTGCTGCAGTGCCGGCGATTCCGGGCCGCCAACGGCCCCTGCGGCAAGGTGAATGGACAGGTGGACGTTTCCGTTAATGGAACCGGCGATCTGGGGCAGGCCCACGGTATGTTTCTGGCGGTACACCCCCCCCGGCTCCCAGGCGGGTTCGCCGGGGGCCGGGCCGATGACCAGGTCCTCGCCGCGGCCTATCATGTAGTCCTGCGACCAGAACCGGATGGTCATGGGCACGCGGCCCGCAATGACCGCCGCAGGGCACCAGTACGCCACGACATCAAGCGGGATGTTGCCGTCCAGTTTGGGGCATCCCCCCGACAAAGGGGTGCCGTTTTGCAGCAGGTCAACGCCGAGCAGCCGCACCGGCCCCGCATCCTCCCCGGCGGGCAGCAGCGCGCCGGTGGCCGGCGCGGGATGCGCCGGGGTCAGCTCACCGATGCGCACACCCAGGTCTTTGGGGACGGTGTCCGCTTTTTGCGCGCCCGCCCAGGCCGCCAGCAACAGGCAAACACCGCCAATGACGGCCCAACGGTGTTCAGACGGTTTTGTGCAACTACGCGCGTTCATCGGGTCCTCTGTGTGCAGGGGGCGTTCCTCCGGGTGAAACACACCCGGTTCGGGCCATGATAAAACACGGACCGGGAAAAACCAAACAAATGACCCGGGCGCGGCAGAATTAAATGCGGCGGCTCAGGGGGATGGGCCGAACTGGCGCGCTCTAGGCGTCCCGCACGAGCGGGGCGTTGTTCGCCATGGCGCACGCACCACTGACATGGGAATGGTTCTGCGTACTCATTTCTAGGCAAAACAATTGACTGACGTTGCAATTCAAGGCCTGTGCGATGCGAAGACACAGCAGGATGGATGGATTGAGACGCCCTTTTTCAATGCTGATAATGGTTTGCCGCGTGACATTGACCCTGCTGGAGAGGTCGGCCTGAGTCAGTCCCAAAGAGTGGCGAAAAGCCTTTACGCGGTTTATAACTGCCATTTGTGCGTCCATTAAACCAGTATAGCACAGAAAGACAATACTCTTACAAGTCAGGGAAAGATATGCAGGCGAAGATTACCTATTGCTGTCTGGGGATGGGACGACGGCCCCCAGCGCACCCGCCAACCCGTTCTGGGCGGGGGCGGAATTGGGGTCCAGTTCAAGTGCCCGGCGGTATTGCCGGGCCGCTTCTTGGAACCGACCCGCCATGGCGTGGATGTTTCCGAGGAGCAGGACGGCCTGAATATTGGCCGGAGACTGCTCCACAGCGCTCCGGGCATCCTTTTCCGCCGCATCCAAACGTCCCATTTTGAGCAGGAGACTGGCCCGGTTTATCCGCGCGGCCAGGAAATTTGGGGCGGTCTCAAGACACCGGTCATACCAGGAGAGGGCGCGCTCCGCTTCATGGTTCTGGTCAAAGCGCCAGCCCAGACCGTTCATCAGTTCGGCGTTCTTGGGGTCAAGGGCAACGCCCTCCTCATACACGGCGACGCCCTCGTTGAAGCGGCCCGTTTCCATGAGCAGGTTGCCCAGATTGGCGCGGACCAGCGTGTAGTCTGGGGTCTCTTCAAGCGCGCTCCGGTAGGAGTGTTCCGCCCCGGCCGTGTCGCCCTGCTGCGCCTGCAGCAGGCCCATGTTGTTCCAGGCGCGCACGTCCTTCGGATTGAGGTCAACGGCGCGGCGGTAGGCGGCCAGGGCCTCTTCATTGCGGCCCGCGGCGGCCAGGTGGCGGCCGAGGTTGTACGCAATCTCCGGGGACTGGGGCCCGTCCTTCGCGGCCTGCTCGTATTCCCGGACCGCGCCGGCAAGGTCCCCCTGCTTTGCAAGGATTTCGCCGAGATTGGTGCGGGCGAGGGCAAATTCGGGCCGGGCATCCAGTGCGCGTTTGTACAGTGCGGCGGCCCCGGCCGTGTCGCCCGCCTGGTCAAGCAGATAACCGAAGTCGTTCAGGGCGCGCGCGTCCTTGGGATTGAGGCGCAGCGCCTCCTCGAACGCGGCCCTGGCCTCATCGGCCTTTCCCGCCGCGGCGTGGGCGGCGCCGATGTGGAACCACAGGTCCTCGCGATAGGGGGCGGGCTGCCCGGCGGGGTCCGGGCTGATCGCCGCCTTCAGCAGCCGCGCGGCCAGTTCATGCCGACCCTTGGCGGCGAAGGCGTGGCCCAGCCGGAACGGCATGTAGTAGGCGTAGTCGAGGCCCAGCATGAGCTCGGCCTCCGCCGCCGCCTTGCCCACCTCGCCCGCGGTAAGCCACGAGTCGGCGCGGTCATAGCGCCAGCGGGCCGTGTCGGGCCGGTAGGGCACCCAGTCCACCGAAGCCAGCCCCACCAGCACCGCGGCCAGCAGGACGCCGCCGGCGGCGGGCAGCCAGCGCCGCGCGGCGGCCCACGCGGCGATGCGGAACAGGCCATAGCCGCTGAAGAGCATCATGAGCGGCACGATGGGATGGCGCGCCCGGGCGTTGACGAAGAAGGGAATGAACGAGGCGTAGTACACCACGAGGAACAGCAGGATCAGCACAGTGACCTGACCGGGCCCCGGCGCAGCGTCGCCGGGCCTGCGGCCGTCCATCAACCGCCCGCGCCGCGCATCGTTGGCCATGAGGAGCAGCCCCGCGCAGAACAGGCCCATGAACAGCGGAAATCCGGGCAGGCACCGGAGGGGCGGATAGTGGTCCTTTTCCTCCTGGACCACCTTGTTCTCTGTAATCTCCCAGGGGGACCAGAACAGGACGGCCTTCTTGAGCGCCAGTTTCAGCGTGCGGGCCTTGTGAGCCATCGCATAGTCGAGACCCTTCTGAAAAAAGATTTTCGAGGCCTCCGAATCGGTGAGGTTTTCATTGCCCACCTCTTTGCCCAACCCGTGCACGATGTTGCTGTACACCCACACCGTGAACTGGCCCGTGCCCTCCAGGTCCTGCAGGTACGGTGTCCACGAGGTGTAGCCGTCCGAATCCTCGCCGTTGCCGATGAGGAAGTTTTCGCCGAAGTAGGTGGACACCGGAACAAACTCGCCGGACACAACATAATTGCGCACCGTCACCGGGAGGATAATCAGAAACGCGGCGAACAGGCCGATCCAGCCGCCCGCCACGCGCCGTACAAGTAACCGTACCCCCCCGTGCGCATCTTGGTCCCCCCTCCGAGGGGGGTGGCCCGAAGGGCCGGGGGGTGTATTCCCCTCACGTCCCGCCTGCCACGCCGCGTGCAGCATCCATGCCGCCATGAACGGGCCAAAGAGCAGGATGTTGGGCCGCATGATGGCATACACGCCCGTCAGCAACCCGGCCAGCAACGCCCAGCGGAACCTGAACGAGGTCGCCCAC
>CAIUWO010000501.1 GCA_903902895.1 Candidatus Hydrogenedentota bacterium
CCGTCGGCGATGGGTTTGCTGTAGTCCACGTTGTTGGGACCGGGCCGGCTGCCCTTGGTGGTGCCCCACTGCAGGCCCAGATGCCACTTGCCCACGCAGACGGTGTGATAGCCCTGCGTCTTGAGCAGGGAGGCCACCGTCATGCGGTTACGGTCGATCAGCGGGGGCGAATAGCCGTCCAGCACGCTGCACTTGAGCTTGGAACGCCAACTGTATCGGCCCGTCATGATGCCGTAGCGCGTGGGCGTGCACACCGCCGAACCGGAATGGGCATCGGTGAAGATCATGCCTTCCCGGCCGATGCGGTCCATGTTCGGCGTGGGTATCTTGGATTCCACGTTGAGGCAGCCCACGTCGCCATAGCCCAGGTCGTCGGCCAGGATGTAGACGATGTTGGGCTTGGCCGCCTGCGGCCCGGCCGTTGCCGCGGCAAAGGAGGGGGCCCGCCCCAATAGCGCGGCCATGGCGCCCGTCATGCCCGCGGCCTTCAGAAAGTCGCGGCGGGGAACGCGGTTGTCATGCGGACAGTCTTTTCCAAGAGGCTCAACGTTGTTCATAAGCATGTTCCCAATCGAAATGTAACACGGTCCGCGAAACCCTGGTGGACCGGCCAAACCAGCATAGCACGTTGCGGTCATCGGGGGCTTCTCCGCGCTTTCCGGCGCCGAAAACCGGCCGCGGACTCCTTTTCCCGGCGCTTCGAGCTGGAAATGACGGTTTTCTCTCGACACCCCCTGCCGGTTCATGGTATGGTGTAGATGTCAGCGGTGGGAAGTCTAATTCGTCGCCCGATGCGGCGGTTAACATCACAGGAATACCGGCTTACGCGGCCTTCAGGGCCGCGAAACCCCGACAAGAGGTGAACACATTGGCCAAGCCAAACTACGGATACGAAAAGCGCCAGAAAGAACTGGCCAAGCAGAAGAAGAAGGCGGAGAAGGCGCAGAAGAAGCTCGAAAAGGCCCATTTGCCCGCCGACGAGCAGCAGGATGAGCCCCAGGACGATGCGGATGCGCCTGTTGAGGACAAGGAAGGCTCCTGAGCGGGGGCGGAAGTGTCTGCGTCTCCCAACCGGCAGGTTCCGACTGTCCGCATTGATATTGGCGCTGTGCCGCCGCTATTGAGAAGGCTTCCCATGCGGATGCGCACGGCCAACAAAACCCAACCATGAGCCAAGGGAATCGAACCATGAGATTTTCTGTCCCGGCGTTATGTGCGATGTTGGCCTGTGTGTCCTTTGCCTTCGGCGCGGCGGCGCAAACCGCCCCCCCCGCCGCGGACGCGCCCGGCACGGTTCACGTCTTCAACGGCAAGGATCTGTCCGGCTTCTACAAGTTCATCAAAGAACGCGGCCGCGACAATGACCCCAAGGACGTCTTCACGGTCAAGGACGGCATGCTGCGCATCTCCGGCGAGGAATGGGGCTGCGTCACCTCCAACGACGAGTTTGAGAACTTTCACCTGACCGTGGAGTTCAAGTGGGGCGAGCGGACATGGGCCAACCGCAAGGACGCCGCGCGCGACAGCGGCGTGCTGGTCCATTCAACCGGCGAGGACGGCGGCTACAGCAACGTCTGGATGCACTCCATCGAATGCCAGCTCATCGAAGGCGGCACCGGCGATCTCCTGGTCGTCGGCAACGACACGGAAAATTTCCAGCTGACCGCGCTGACCGCGCCCGAACTGGACAAGAACTGCGGCGTTTACAAGCCCGACGGACAGCCCAGGACAATCACCTCGGGCCGCATCAACTGGTGGGGCCGTGATCCCGAGTGGCAGGATGTGAAGGGGTTCCGCGGCAAGCAGGACGTCGAGAAAGCGGTTGGCGAATGGAACCGCATCGAATGCATCGCCAAGGGCGACAAGATGACCGTCATCCTGAACGGCGTGACTGTCAACGAATGCTTCGATGTGAAACCCAGCAAGGGCCACATCCAGATCCAGTCCGAAGGCGCCGAATTGTACGTCCGCCGTGTCGACGTCGTGCCGCTTGCCAAGTAGCGTCCCGCCTTGTTCGCCCGGCATCCGGGGCAATCACATCAAGGCCGTTCTTGTCTCACGCCCGGAAAACGCGCATAAGCCCAGGCACGGCGGGGTCTTAAGTCCCCCTTCGAAGGGGGATTTAGGGGGATGTTGCCCTTGCTTTGGCCTCCACATCCCCCTGCCCCGCCTGTTGCGGGGCCGTCCCCCTTCAAAGGGGGACTAATAGCATGCCGCTAGTTGTAGTAATATTTAAAAGGCACAGTGTATTCTCGACTTCGTCACGGAGCAGGCCCCAGGAACTTCTGCGACCTGCGTCAAGATGCAACGGAATATTTATGCGCCTGCGCTGTCCGGCGTTGAATCCCTGCCGCACATAAACGCCAACGTGATAAGATATGCAGCCTCGGTGCCCATTTCGAAAGGAACAACCATGAAAACGCTCCTTGTCCCCGCGCTGGCATTTTCTCTCATGACCTGCGCATGCACGGCCGCGTTCGCGCAGGAGCAGACCTACGCCGAAAGACTCGGTTGGCCCAAGGGTTCGCGGGTCGTCATCTTCCACGTGGACGATGCCGGCATGTCGCACGACTCCAACGTGGGCACCATCGAGGCCATGGAGAAAGGCGTCGCCACCTCCACCAGCGTCATGTACCCCTGCCCGTGGGTGGTGGAAATGGCGCAGTACGCCAAGAAACACCCGGACGCCGACATCGGCCTGCACTCCACCTTCACCGCCGAATGGGACATCTACCGCTGGGGTCCCATCGCGGGCAAGAAGGCCGTCCCCGGCCTGGTCGATGAAGAGGGCTGCCTGTGGCATGGGGAGGATGAGGCGGCCAAGAACGCCACGCCGGACGAGGTGGAAACCGAACTGCGCGCGCAACTGGACCGCGCCACCACCATGGGCCTCAAGCCCACGCACATCGACACGCACATGGGCACCGTCTTCACCCGGCCCGACTTCCTGGAACGGTATGTCAGGGTCAGTGCCGAAAACGGCATCCCCGTGATGGTGCCCGGCGGACACGCCCAATACCTGACCCAGAACGCACCCGAACTCGTCGGCGGCGTCAAGGCGCTGGGCGAAATGGTGTGGGCCCTCGGCCTGCCCGTGCTCGACGACGTGCACACGGGCTTTGGTTGTGAGAACCCCGCCGACAAAAAGGCCCAGATTCTCGACTTCCTCCACGACATGAAACCCGGCCTCACCCAGTTCATCGTGCACTGCACCCGCCCGTCGGAAAACTTCAAGAACATCGCCGGGTCCGGCCCCATGCGCCTCGCCGAACTGGAGGCGCTCACCGCGCCGGAAGTGAAAAAGGCCGTCGCCGACGAGAAGATCATCCTCACCACCTGGCGCGAACTGAAGCAGCGGCGGGATGCGGTAAAGTAGAGGAGGCTTCCAGCCTCCTTCTTTCCGGCGCCGAGGATCGCGCTGTAGGAACGCGGCAGGATGCCGCCATCGTCTGCGCGAAAGGCACCGCTATATGGACTGCGGCGGCAGCGACACCGCTTGGGCAGGTCCGGGCCATGAAGTGTATGTTGTCAAGCTGTGCAATGTAGACGCGACGTCCCCGTCGCTTTCTTTCATTACCCTGAGTCGGGCCAAAAACAGAAAGCGACGGGGACGTCGCGTCTACGAATCCACCTGCGGGCGGCTTACTTCAGGCCCAACGCCCCGAGGAGGATGGTTCCGAAAACGTAAAGCCATATTTGCAGGAATATGCTGCCTGCATCGCTTTGGGCCTTGCCGGGGATGTCGTTCTTGGAAACGGTCAAGGGCTTGATGTGCTTCATCGGTGATTCTCCTTTTCGGTGGCAATAAGCCACCGCCTTTAGGGAACACCGACTGTGTCAACCCTTATTTCTAACGCAAGGGCTTCCTGACATTAGCGGTACATGTCCACCCAGCGGAGTGTCAACAGGCCGTTTTCGGCCGCGAGTGCGGCTTCGGGCAGTTCGATCTGTATGAAACCAAGGCAAAGTCCTGTGCCGAAGGACGCCCAGCGCTGGCCGTTTTCAGCGATTACTTCAAATCCTTCCAGACGCGTGAAAGGCCGGTTTGGCTCGTACCGCAGCCCGATAAGCAGTTTGTTCACAGGGCACGATGGGTTGAACTGAATCGTCGCCTCGCCGATGCCCGAGGGGCAGGTGATTAACAGCCGTGGCGCCGTCGCGCCCGCCTCCAGTTCCCATGCATCCTTTTCGTTCTTGAGCGTGGCCAGAACCGCATCCGGACAGGAGAGGACCCCGGCACCGGTGACCCTGATGGTGAACTTGGCCTCGTTCGAGGCGGTGATGTCCGCCGTGACGGGGACCACGGTGACCATCTGCGTCACGATGGCATCCGGCGGGGGAGGGGTGACCTTGATGTTCACGCTGACCTGCTCGGGATAAGATTCCAGCACAATAATCACCGGGTCCTCGACCGTGTATCCCCCGGTCGGAAAGACAAAGTTGCCCTCCAGACGCCAGGCCTGGTCGGTGAGCTGGTCTTTTGTAAGCGAACCCAAGAAGCCGTAGGGCCCCGATAGCCCGTAGCCGAAGCGCCCGGAAAACGGGGTCATCTGGACAATCGCGCCGGTTTCATCGCCTTTTCCACAGTCGCAACGGGGACAGCCGCTCGCCAGCATCGCTACGAGGAGCGACGCCGCGACCCAAGCGGCGCGAAATACGGTATGCATGTTCATTGTTGTTCACCTCTGTCACAGTACCCGCGAAAGCGCGGTTTATTACAGCGCCGCATGCTCCGCCGGCGCGGCCGGCCCCGCCGCCTTGCATGAGCGCCATTTGAAGCGGCCCGAACCCACGGGCTAGGATTCCTTTCCCAGTAACACCCGGAAGCGTTCTCATACTCCGTGGATGGAAGGAATAGCGCATGCATGTGATGAAACGCGCAGTGTTTTTTCTAGTGGGCAGTGTGCCGGTGCTCGCGGTCTTCGCGGGAATTATGGCCGGTGGCGCGGCCGCCCAGGAGCCCAAATTGCCCAAAATGATCAAACGCGTCGACATCGTCCACATGTCGCACACGGATATCGGGTTCACCGATCATCCGGCGGTCACCCGCGAGCAGCAAATGCGCTACCTGGACATTGCCATTGACGGGGTACTGCAAACGGAAACCGCGCCCCCGGAGGCGTGCTTTGCCTGGACCGCCGAGTCCGCGCTGACGGTGGACGACTGGTGGCAGAAGAACACGCCCGAGCGGCGGCAGGACCTCATTCGGGCGATTAAAACGGGCCGTTTGGAAATCACGGCGCTCGCCATGAACCAAACCCCCACGCTCAGCGCGGAGCAATGGCACACCACCCTGCACTGGCTGCCGGAGGAAGTGTGGAATGCCGCCCAGCCGAGGACCGGCATTCAGAACGATGTGAACGGCTTTCCCCGGGCCGGCGCAAATGCCCTGCTGAAACGGAACGTGAACAACCTGTGGATGGGCATCAACGCGACCAACGGCCAGGCCCCTTTTGAGGTGCCCATGGGCTTCTACTGGAGAATGCCCGACGACCGCCGCATCTTCGTCTGGCTGGGCGATTCCTATCCGAACGGATTCTATTACTTCTTCGCCGATTCCTGGCGGCGCGGTCCCGTGCCCGAATCGACCGACACGCGGTACCGTCCGCCCCGGCGCGGCGAGTTCTATCCCACCGATGAGCCGGCCCTGCGCAAGGCCCACGCGCGGCTGTGCGAACGGCTTGGAGCCTTGGAGGCGCGGGGCTACAAACACCCGGTGCTCCCGCTCTCGGTGACCAGCGAATGGCGCATGGACAACGACCCGCCATTCCTGGGCCTGGCCGACTTCGTGGCGGCCTGGAACCGCCTGAAGCTCCAGCCCGAACTGCGCATGACCACGGTGTCGCAGGCCATTGACGACGTGAAACCGGCCACCGACGCCGAACTGCCGGAGTACACGGGCGAGTTCACTGACTGGTGGGCCAACGGCTGCGCCTCCGGTCCCCGCGAGGTGGCGGCCTCGCGCCGGGCCAAGCGCAACCTGAGCGCAGCGCTCAGCCCGGTCTGGGGGGCCACGCCGGACGCGAACACGCTTTCCGCCACCGATGCCCTGCTGCGCGAACTGTGCCTGTTCGACGAGCACACCTGGGGCTCGGCGGACAGCATCGGGCTGCCGCACGACATCGACACGCTGGGGCAGTACAACGAAAAGGCGCGCACGGCGTACCATCCGCTTGCGATGTCCAAGGTGCTGCTGGCACAGCGCGCGCGCACCGCCGTCTACCCGTTGGAGCACGGCTACTACGTGGCCAACACGGCCCCCGACGCGTGGAGCGGATGGGTCACCATGAAGGCCACGGCACTGCGCGAAAAAGTCGGCGCATTGGAGAATCCCCTGACCGGAGCCGCCACTCCGGTGGAAGTGCTTCCCGGCTATGCCCAGTTCACCGGGCCCGCGAACGCGAATGAGATGACCGCCGAGGCCGACAACGGCACGGTTGCCGACAACGCACCGGGGCAACTCCTCCGCTTCTGGATGGACAAGGTGGGTCCGCGGACCACCGTCCGTCTTGTTCCAGGCGAAAAGGCATCCGACGGGGCGGCGTCCTCACCCGCGCCGGCCGTGGCGGTCGATGACAACGGATGGCCGACCTCCGTCCAGTGGCCGGAAATGAACAGGCCGCTGTTTACCGAAAGCCCCGGCGACTTCGTGGGCGTTGAACTGGTCGAGCCTTCGGGTCGGTGGAAATACAACGAACTCCTGCAAAGCCGCGACGAGGCGCGCCGGAAAGCCGCGATAAAGGAGACGGCCGCCGAGGCGGCCGGAAAGACCACCGTTGTCTCCAACGGGCACACCACCGTGTACACCCAGTCCATGAAACATCCCCGGCTCAAATGGATGACCCGCACGCTCGAGGTCTACCACAGCGACACGCGCGCCGTATTGACCGTCCGGCTCTACCGCATCTCGTCGGAACTGCCCGAATGGTTCTATATCGGCTGCGCCCTGCCCACCGGTGACACCCTGCCGGTCAGCTCGTGCGGCGGCTTCCGGTTTGTGCCCTTCGAGGACCA
>CAIUWO010000502.1 GCA_903902895.1 Candidatus Hydrogenedentota bacterium
CGGATATCCCCGAGAAAGCGCGGCCATGGCTTCGCGCGTAGGCGCAACTGGTTGACAGAAGCAGATCCACACCTCCACGGGAAGGACGGTACAACTGCCGTCCTTCCCGAACGATGTGTCACGGAATGGGAAGTCCACTGCCTGAAAAGCCTTTTGAACGGAGCAATATTGCAATGAAAAAGATGTTTATGCGCGTGTTTATGGCGTCTTGTATTGTCATGTCTCTGTCGGCCTGCACCACAGAACGGAAAGCGTCTGGGGGGGACGTCGCAAAAAAGCCTGACCAAACGGCGGCTATGGTGGCCTTTGACCCCCTGCCGTTACTGACCGACGAACCTGGGTTTGTGTCTGTATTTGACGGAAAGTCACTGGAAGGGTGGGCGGCGGCGGACATGAGTTTCTGGACCGTGGAGGAGGGAGCCATTACCGCCAAGATCACCGCAGTCCATCCGACGGAGCGGAATCACTATCTTGTGTATCAGGGTGGCAAACTCGGCGACTTTGAGTTAAAGTTGCGCCATCGTGTGCTGAGCGACAAGGACGTGAACTGCGGTTTTCAATACCGCAGTGAAATCTTTGACGGCAAGATAACAGATGACTGCCGCGGCTACCAGGTGGACAATAACACCAACACCCCCTGGGCCGTGCGGCTCTATGATGAGCACGGGCGGGAAACACTGGCGTGGCGGGGGGAACGGGCGGTCTTCGACGCCACGGGCCGGAAGGTTGTCACGCCCATCGACGGGGCCACCGGCCCGGCCCGGTTCAGTCTCGACCAATGGCACGAATATCATCTCATCTGCAAGGGCGGCACCATGACGCTCTATGTCAACGGTCGCCTGGTGGCCGAGGCCGTCGATGATGATCCGGCGCAGCGGGATATGTCCGGTGTTTTGGCCCTGCAACTGCACAGTGGTCCGCCCATGAACGTACAGTTCAAGGACATTCGCCTGAAAGTGATGTAGCCCGGCAACGGCCCAAAGTGAGGCCAGTCATTGCCCAGTACGGTCAGGTCCTGCCTTTCATAGACTCATGCGAGAGTTCGGCTACGCTCCGGCAGGCGGGAAAATTGCCCGGGTAGGGCATGAATTCCACATGCCCGTCGCTGTAGCGCACCGTGGTGCCCATGGTGCCGGAACTCGTTTCCTGGAGGTTTGTGGACAGAAACTCCCAAGTTACAGGAACAGTAGGTCCGACGCGCCCCGATGGGCTGAACAGTTTAAGGAGGAATTCGTTGTTCTTGTCGTCATGGGCCACAAGGCTGTCGTGGCGATATTCCAGAGGAGCCGTTGCCGCAGGATCTATTACGGTAAACCAGTACGCCCGGAACGCCCCCTCGCCTTCGATTTCGCACAGAACTTCTGTTGCCCAGATGGGTTCCCCTGAAACGGTGAGTTGTTTTCGGTAGGCGCCCCGGAAGACGGCGCGGTCAGTGGGCTGGTAGCCCGGGGCCCTGGCGATGTTGGCGGTGTCGGCGGCGCGCCCGATGTTGTCCTGTCGAAACCCCTCCATGACGACGACCCCCTCGGCCTTGCGGCGCGCCTTGGAGAGGGCCGCCATGTACATGGCGGCCAGGATGGAAATGATCGCTACGCAGACGAGCAGTTCCACCAGGCTGAATCCGAATTTCCGTCGCTGCGCCATTGCCGCACCCTCATGCCCGGACCACCCCGGTCACGGTTTGACCTCTTTCAAAGAGATTTTACCCCATGGTGTACAATGAATGGAACGCACCGTGCAGGCACGGTGGCAGCCTGTGTGGGTTTGGAGACGGCACAGCCCTTGGTGGGAAAGGATCGTATCATGGCAGCTTTAATCGGCGGAATTCCGCGGGCGTTCTCGTTCTGTTTGGCATTGCCCGTGCTTGCCGCCGCCTTGGCGGCGGCGGCCGCTGATGATGGTGCCGCACCGAAGTCCTCCGCACAGACGGTTGCGCTGCGCGCGGGTTTTGCGCGGAGCGACATAACCCCCGCGGTGGGGGCCGAGGTTCCCGGCGGCTTTGCGAAGAATTTCAACAAGGGCATTCATGACCCCCTGTGGGTTGAGGCGGCGTGCTTCGAAAACGGCACCGGGAAGATCGCCGTGGTGGGCGTGGACCTCATCATGATCCCCGCGGAAGTGGTGAACGAGGCCCGCGGCCGCGCCCAGGCCCGCTGCGGCATACCGGCGGGAAACATCATGGTCGCGGCCAGCCATACCCACAACGGAGGGCCGATTGTGGACTGCTTCGGTGTTGAGAGCGACCCCGCCTACTGCAAACTGGCGGCGGAACGCATCGCCGAGGCCGTTGTGAACGCCAGCGAGGCAATGGTTGAGGCACGCGTGGGTTCGGGCTCGGGAGTGGAGGATTCGGTGGGGTTCAATCGCCGGTTCAAAATGAAGGACGGCTCGGTCAGGACCCATCCGGGCAAAATGAATCCCGACATTGTGGAGCCTGCCGGACCCATTGACCCTGAGGTGGCCGTTATCGCCGTGGAGGACATGGACGGCCGTTTCCTGGGCTGCGTGGTGAATTACGCACTGCACGGCACGACCATGGGGGGCAGCCTGATTTCTGCCGACTGGCCCTGCTATGTGCGCGAAACGGTGCGCGGCGGCATGGGTGCCGGGGCAGGCGTTGTGTTTCTCAATGGGGCCTGCGGGGACGTGACCCAGGTAGACAACCGGAGCGCCCGCCCCTCCGAGTTCGGCGAGACCTGGAGCCGGCGCGTGGGAATGACCGTGGGTGCCGAGGTGCTGAAGGTGATTGCGCGCATGGAATACACCGCGGACGCGCCGTTGGCGGCCGCCTCCCGTCATCTCGCGCTGCCCATCCGGGACCTTGCGGGTTCCGATGAAGAGTTGCTTGCGCGCGAACGCCCCGCCACAGGCCTGGGTACGGGCCAGGAGGACGTCTACCGAAAGGAGGCCGGACTGCTCCGCGTCCTCAAGGCGCAGTCACCCACCGTGGACGTGGAGGTGCAGGCGCTGCGCATTGGCGCGGCCACCATAGTCGCCAATCCCGCAGAGTATTTCTGCGCCCTGGGCCTGTCCATCAAGAAAGACTCCCCGTGGAAACCGACCATGGTCGTCGAGTTGGCCAACGGCTATTGCGGCTACGTTCCCACGGCCGCCGCCTTCAAAGAGGGCGGCTACGAGATACGCACGGCCCGCAGCAGTTTCCTTGACCCGGTCTCGGGCGGGGAAATCGTCCGGGCTTCAGTCGACCTGCTCGGTGGTCTGGCAGAAACAAAAACGGTTGTCACCTCGCAGTAAGCCGGGTTGCTGGTCTACAGCGTGTACTGCGGTATCTTCATCAACTCGCCGCCTTTGAGCGCCGACTGGTGGGCGACGATGCCGGAAACGGTCATGTTGAGCGCCCAGGCGATGTTTACCAGCGGTGTCCGCGCCTGGAGGATGGAGTTGACGAACTCCTCGCAAAGGTAGCCATGGGAACCGCCGTGCCCGCCGACATCCACGCCGGGCGGGAGGGGGGGCTTTTCCAGCACGATTCCCGAGATGTCCGCTTTTCCTTCATATTGTCCGCCATACAGGGAACCCTTCTGCCCGCGCACGCGGCCCATTTCCCCGCCAAGTCCCGGCGTGTCCCAACTCACGGCCATGCGGGCCATCCCGCCCTCACTGGTGCGGAACAGGGCGATCTCGGTGGCGAAGGGGTTCTTGTAGCGGTTGGCGTCCGGCTGAAATTCGGGGATCACGCTGGGGGCGGCCATGCAGGACACCTCGGTGAAACTGCCGCCGGTCACCGTCATGTAGTAGCCGTTGGAATGGGTGGGATACCACTGCGGCGGCAGGCCGATGCGCCATCCCTTGTAAGAGTCAATGGGCGTGTCCATGTAGTGGTAGTACTCGCCCTCGGTGTAGAGCATCTTGCCGAACCCACCGGCATTGTAGATTTGGCGCATGGCGTAGGTGTCGTTGTGGAAGGTGGTGGTCTCAAACATCATGTAGTTGAGTCCGGATGATTTTACCGCCTCAAAAAGCCTGTCCGCATCCTCAAGATTGCCGAATACGGCGGGCACCGCACTGGCCACGTGTTTTCCGGACTTAAGCACCTCGATGCAGTGCTGGCAATGGCTCGGCGCGTCTGTGGCCACGAAGATCGCCTCGATCTTCGGGTCTTTGACCATTTCTTCCAGCGAGGGATAGGTCTTCTCGCACTTGCATACCTTCGCCAATTCCGCGCACCGCTCGGGGATGAGGTCGCTGACGGCAACCACCTCCACGTTGGGGTGGTTCTGAAACTCAAAGGCGGCACCGAATTTGCATACCCCGTATCCGACGAGGCCGACCCGCACCTTGCGGTCCGAAATCGGTGTCCACACCCGGCTCTTGTCCGTGTTGCTTGCCTTGTCCTCAAAACCCTGTATGGGCTTTTCCTCCGCGGCGAACGCGCCGCCAAGGGCAAGAAGTCCGGCACCGGCCACGGTGCCCTTGAAAAAATTGCGACGTGAAATGGACTGTGTCATTGTTTGACTCCCGTTATTTCTTGAAACCCCGGAAACGGTCATTTCTCCGGCCAGAGACGCAGCAGCATCACGCCGTTCCGCCCCACTGGCACGCTGTATGTTTCCTCGAAGACGCCCAAATCCGTCTGCCTCCAAAGGTCCCGCACGCGCTGTTTGCCCTTCAGACCGATTTCACTCCAGGCAACCTTCACCGGTTGTTCCGCCTCGGCACGGTTGAAGAGCCCGACCGCAAGGGAACCGTCCTCCATCGGCTTGGTCCAAACCTCCGTGTCGTCATCGCGGCGCACCACAGGATGCCCCTGCGCGCCCAGGGGGTCCTGGTCAATGTCGATCACCTCGGGATTGCACAGGACGTTGAGCGTGAACTCGTCCAGGCGGGTCATGTCGCCGCTGTAGAAGAGGGGGGAGGCCATGAGGCACCACAGCGACATGTAGGAATACTGCTCGTTGGGCGACAGGGAGCAGGCAATCGGCTCGCCCATCTCCGAGGCGGCGCCGACATAGCCAATCAGCAGGTAGTCAGGGTCGTTCCATGCGCCGGGCTTGGCATACTCCCAGTGTTCGGCGTTGCGTCGCGCCACGTCGTGGTAGCGGTCGAGTTCAAAGCCGAGGTCGCCCGAGGTGCGCCAGCAGTGGCCGCCCACCTCGGCGCCCCATTTCCAAACAAAGCCCATGCCGTACTGGCACAGGTTGAGCACGATGTCCCGGTCAAGCGTCTTCAGGATGGTGCCCATCTTGATGTAGGGCTTCTTCATCTCTTCCAGACTTTTGTTGGCGGCCTTTTTGGTGTACGAACACCAGTCATACTTGAGGAAGTCGAAGCCCCATGCGGCAAACTGCTTCGCGTCCTGCTCCTCGCGGTCATAGCTGCCCTCGCAGCCCGCGCAGGTGAGCGGTCCCGGTGAGGTGTACAGTCCCGCCTTGAGTCCCTTGGCGTGAATGTAGTCCGTCATGGCGTTCATGTCCGGGAAATAGGCGTTCGGCAGGATGTCGCCCTTGTCGCTGCGCTGTGGCCCCGTGCGCTTGGGGTCCTTGTGCTTGGCGAAGGTCATCCAGCAGTCGTCGATGTTGACGTACTGGTAGCCCACGTCTGCCATGCCGGTGGATATCATGATGTCCGCGGCCTCGCGCATCATGGCGTCCGTGATGCGGTCATAGTGGGCGTACCAGTCGTTCCACCCCATCGGCGGCGTGAGCGCCAGCGTGTCACCCACGACAATGCGCAGTTCACGCTCGGCCTTGCCATGGGCGTTCTCCGCGACCAGGGTTACTTTGTGCGTGGCCGGCGTCTTGTCCGCCAAGGTTCCGGAAATGATGCCGCTGCCTTGGTCAAGCGCCAAGCCCGCCGGCAGGCCGTTGGCGGAGAACTGCATCGGCCTGACACCCGTTGCCGCTATCCTGAAGAGGAAAGGTGAACCGGGGCGGACTGCCGTCACGCGCGTCCCGTTTATGCGCGGCTCCTGCGGCGGCTTGGGCGTGCGGAGGACCTTTTCCTCATGGGGATAGGTGCGGGGGACCAGTTTGGGGTCGGCGCCCTCCACGGTGAACTTGGCATCAGCCCAGTCCACATGGTCGAAATTGGGATTGTCGCCCCCGTCGTCCATTCTTACCGCGAGCAGCTTCACATTGGTCAAATCCAGGTCAATCACAGCCGGGGCTTCGCCGTTCTTCAGGACGGGACTGCGGAAAAGCACCTTGCCGTCGCCGACCAGGGTGACGGAGATGGTGCCCGGACCGTTGCTGTTGTTATCAACGCCGACCGAGGTCTGGAAGCGTTTTGTGTTGCCGTCCAACTCCACATAGAAAGAGCCGGCGGCATGGGACCCCACACCCCGGTCATAGGTCTTGCCCTGCATGCGAAGGGGTTTGCCCTGCACCGACTTCTTGGCCGTGGCCTTGCCCCAGCCCTGCTTGATCAGGCCAAGTTCCAGATCATCGAGCCAGACCGTGCGGACCTCTGCGGCCGCCACAGTTGTGAACGCCGCAAGAAACGCCACAGCGCAGAACCCCGCACAACGATTCATGCCTTATCCTCCGTCACAGTCAGGCTGATGACCATATCCCGTATAGCCGCCGCGGCGCGTCCTCACAGCGATTTGCGCCGCCCTTGATCAGCAATATTATGCCTTTTTGGGCATTGTGAGACAACGGCTTCTGGAAGTCACCGCCCGAGGAGAAAAAGGAGGGTCTGGCAGGCGACGGGAATGGCGACTGCCGGCAGCAGATTGGCCACCTTGACCTTCGTGGCGCCCAGCATGTTGAGCCCGATGGCCAGAATGAGCATGCTCCCAACGGCGGTCATTTCCATGATCGCCCGGTCTGTCAGGACCGCTTTCAGGGAACCGGCCGCAAGGGTTATGGCGCCCTGATAGAGGAACACGGAGATGGCGGACAGCATCACGCCAATGCCCAGGGTCGATGTGAAGACGATGGATGTGATTCCGTCTATAACCGACTTCGCGTACAGGGTTTCGTGGTTGCCCGTCAGCCCGCTCTGGAGGGAACCGACAATGGCCATGGCGCCCACGCAGAACACGAGGCTGGCCGTCACAAAACCCTCCGACACCCTGCCTCCCCGGCCCTTCAGCCGGGCTTCGATCCAGTCGCCAAAGCGCTGAAGCCTGGCGTCGATGTCGATAATCTCACCGGCCAGGGCGCCCAGCGCGAGCGAGAAGATGATGACGAGCATGCTCTGGGAGCCAAGGGACGGCGTGACGCGCGCGATGCCCGATATGGCGATGAGCAGCACGCACAGGGCAAGGCTTTTGAGCAGAGTGTCATTGATCCGGGCGGGAATCGACCTTCCGACAAGGAGGCCAATGGCGCTTCCGGCGATAATGGCCAGTGCATTTATGACGGTGGCTGTCATGCGCAATATCTCCTGGCCGGACGCGCCCTGATTCTGGGGAACACGACAGGCGGGCCGACAAGGGGGAATGCCAAAATCGACTACCGGGAGCTGACTATCCGCGCCGGAGAA
The DNA here is from genome assembly GCA_903902895.1 of Candidatus Hydrogenedentota bacterium. GTDB lineage: Bacteria > Hydrogenedentota > Hydrogenedentia > Hydrogenedentales > CAITNO01 > CAITNO01. The sequence continues at coordinate 7,450 of CAIUWO010000502.1, forward strand.
TCTTGGCAAAAAAGGACCTGAGACGGCGAAGAAGGCTTGGATTGGCCAACGCGGCGGCCCTGGCCTGTTCCTGTGCGATGACGGCGGCCGCGGCGGCGGCTTCCCGTTCGCGGTATATCCGGTACAGTTTGAGCAGTTCGGCCCTGAACTCGGCGGCGCTGGAGAATCGGTCTTCCGGTTTCCGGGCGAGCGCCTTTTCGACGAAATCATTGGCCTCCGGGGGCAGGTCGGAGCGGATGTCCGTGATCTTCATGATGGGCGGCGCGGCGCGGCCCGCCAGCACGTCCAGAAACGCCTCCTGGCCCTGTTTGGCCGCATCGGTCATCATGCGGGGTGAGCGCCCGGCAAGCATCTCGTAGAACATGACACCCATGGAGTAGAGGTCCGCGCGGTGGTCGACCACCGACGCGTCCTGCTCCTGCTCGGGCGACATATAGTGTATCTTGCCAAGGTTGATGCCGATGGTGGTGAGGCCCTTGAACTTGTCGTCCAGTTTGGCCAGACCAAAGTCCAGGATGCGGATGGAACCGTCGGGCAGAACCATGATGTTCTCAGGAGAAAGGTCCCGGTGAATGGTGATCTGGTGGGCATGGTCCAGGGCTTCGGCCACCAGGCAAAGCACGCGGACCGTGGACCCAAAGTCAAGGCGGTGCTTTTGGCGTATCCACTGGCGGAGGCTTTTCCCGTCCAGGAACTCCATGGTGTAGAAAAGTGTGCCGTTCCACTGCTGCGCATCGAAAATCTTGACGATGCCGGGGTGGTTCAACTGGCGGGCCAGCTTGACCTCCCGCACGAAGCGCGCCACGGCGTGCTTGTTGGAGGTGTACTTGGGATGAAGCGTCTTGAGCGCAACTTCAGTTTCAGTCTTGTGGTCCAAGACCTTGAACACCTGCCCCATGCCGCCTTTGCCGATCATGCTGCGGATTTCATACCGGTTTGCGACTAGCGCCCCCGGCTCGAAACGATGTTCTATTTGCGCTCCATCCATCAATTAAACCTCTAATGCCCTTGCGGGGCACGGTGTGACTATATATGGTTTACGGTTCCGGGTTCAAGACAAACGCGCGCTATTGGCGATAATAGTGCAAAATACGTGCCTTTTTCCGCGCAGGGTTTAATTTGGATGTGAAGTTCGCATAGAATCAAAAAGAAACAGGAATGTGCGACGTGTTCGGGCCAAGACAGGGTTGCTTGTTTATGAATCTTATGACGATACTGCTGTGTGTTCTGGGGGGGGCTGCCTGCGGGGCGGTGGATGCGTCCGGCAAGCCGGCGGTCTATGACATTGTTTGCGTCGCCGACGCCACCACGGAAGAGCGCGCGGCGCTGGTCAGTCTGCAGGGGTTGGTAAACCGCTCGGTACCGGAACTGTACCTGCTGTCCACACGTGACGGAACCGAGGCGGCTTGGGTCAAATGGTACGGCGAATATGGACTTGCGGGCACCGAACTGGGTTTGGAGGCGGCGTTCAAGAAACACGCCGGCGCGGCGAAGGGCTATGTGGTCTATGACCCCGCCCTGCCGGACACCCTCAATATAGCGATTATCCTGGCGGGCTTGGACGATGCCATCGTGTGCGGACCCTCGACCGAGGAGCGCATGAAGGGGCTTGGACTGGCCTGTCTCCACGACCTTCGGGGACGCTGGGTGGAGAAACTGGCCGCGTACCAGTGGGCGGTCGACACGCTGCTCAAGCGAAGCGACCTGAAGGTCATGGCGACCTTTGAGCAGGGGGCCGCCCCGGAACCGCGCCCGGACATGGACTACGTGGTGGCGCATCGGGGTTTCTGCATGGGACTGTCCATCAATGAGGCGGACTACGCGCCCGAAGCCGCCCTTTGGGACAGGGTGCAGTCCGCCGCGCCGCGCGGGGCGATGATGCTGGGCTGGCACACCTCCCATGACGGCGAGGCCACACACGTCAACTTCGGCAGCCGGCACAGCGTCTGGGTGTACTGCGGCGCGGCGTCCAACATGTCCTTTCACCAGCATGTCGCCGCGCGCAAACCCTTTGTTCAGGACCATTGCGCGCAGGCGGAATGCGACCCGCAGGCCCGCTATGTGACGGTCACCCTTTCCGACGGTGATTCATGGCATTCGATGGCGGACATGCAGAAGAAATTCTGGCAGCATCCGCGGCGGGGAGAGGTGCCGTTGGGCTGGGAGATTGCGCCTGTCTTCAGCCGCGTGGGACCGGCCATTTTGGAGTATTACTATGCCACGCGCACGCCGAACGATTACTTTGTGGGTGGGCCTTCTGGAATTGCCTACAACTACCTGAGCGGCTATCGGGATTGGGCGGCCTATCTGGAGGATACGGCCAGGATCATGCAAGACACCTCGCTGCGCGCCATATGGGTAATCAATAGGAAAGTGAGGCATCTTCCAGGGGGTGTCATTGAGCACCGGTTGAAGAACGGTCCCATTGAATACACGCGCGCCCAGATGGAGGGCATGGGCGGTTTGAAGGACAAATACGGCGCCGACTGGACCGACCCGCAGATGGTGGACAGGTACATAAGGGGCATACCGGAGGCGCTGGGATTCTTCCAGGGCTGGGAGCGTATCCCCGGCGAGGGCAACCGCTGGGTGGAAGGCAGGCCCTGGATGCCCACGGGGGCCCTCGTGCGCCGCGATTTGGACGCGGTGCTAAAAGAGGTGGAGCAGGCCGCGGGAGTGTCGCGTCCCGCTTTCATCCCGACCCACGTAAACTGCTATGATGCCGACATGGATGTGGTTGTCGAACTGGTCCGGCGTCTGACGGACCTGGGGTACACCGTGGTCAGGCCCGACCGCTTCCTGTGTCTCGCGCAGGATGCGAACCGACGAGGGCTATGCGGCCGGTGAGGGGGGCAAAAGTGCCGGGAACACGCAGGGCCGCACTGGTTGTGTGCGCTGTTGCTGCTGTTCTGCTTGGACTGGGCGGCGGGTTCGGGTGGTACGCGGGTTTTCACAACACGGGACTGAACCGCAACTTTGACCCGCAGCGGATGGCCGCATCCGAGACGCGAATGTGGCGGGCCTATTACGGGGGAAGGATGGGGGCTCTTGCTTTGGAGATGGCGGGGGTGATGCGGGAGCAGATGGGGGCCTCGCTATGGACAACCAAAGAGGTCATTGAGCCCATGGCGGAGGGCACCCGGATATTTGCCAGGGGACCGGGGAATTACAACGGGGAGGTCTTGCCCAAACTGGAAACGTCCTACGAACGGCTCGGCAGGGCGCTGGGGCGGGACTGGGACGCGCATGAAGTGGCGCAGGCCGAATTGGCGTGGTGGGTGGCCCGGCGCACGCCGGGGGAAGATTCCCCGGAGCAGGTGGGCGCGAAAATAGCGCATCTCTACGTCCTCATTTATGAACGCCAAAATACGGACGTGCAGCAGGCAGGGGTGCTGCGGGCCAGGGCGGCGGCGCTCCGTGATGCGGGCGGACAGAACGCCGACTGGCCCGCCATCGAGGCGCTCCTGCTGGAGTCCTATACCGCGCTCCGGCGCGGGGTGCAGTAGTCACTGGAAGCGCCGGCGTTCCCGCTGGCGCTTTTCGGCCGATATAGTCTAGGGTTTGTTGGGCGTCGCAAGATCAAGGAGAGTGCGGGTGAATACGGCTGGCAATGCTTGGACAAAGCGTGAATACGCCATGGCGGCGGCGGTGATGACGCTGATGGGCGGTTTCTACTGGGCCATCCGCGGCACCGGCGGCTATGGCGGCGAGACGGGCGGCATGCTCGCCGGCTTTGGCTGGGCGCTGCTCTGGTACGGATTCTCGCGGACGGGCAACGGCGCCGGGCGCAGACCCTACGGCGGGCCCTGGATGATGGTCGCCGTCACGCTGGGCATCGCCTTGGGCGGCATGACGGGGTACGGCGTTTACATCAGTTGGGTCAAGGGGACCTACTGCTTCAACTACCCCGATCTGTGCAGGCCTGTATCCGTGTGGACCGGATATGGAATGCTTTTCCTCTGCGGCCTGCACTGGGGCGGCAATGTCGGGTGCTTCATGGCCTGGTGCGCGCCGCAACGACCGTTGCGCGCGCGGGACTGGGCGTTGCGCATCGGCTGCGGCGTGGCGGGAGCGGTGGGTGCCGCTGTCTTCGTGCGGGCCTTTCCGAATCTTTTCCTGCCCTTCTACGGCGAAGGCGTGTACCAGGTTGCCGAGTACAAGACCTGCGTCCGCGCCTTGGATTCGATACACACCATAGCCCCGCATGTGGGGCTCTTTCTCGGATTCCTTGCCTACGAGGTGATGCGGGGCGACTGGCGGGCCGTGGCCATGATTCTTACCATGGCGTTCGGTTTTGCCATCCCCTTCAGTGTGGGCGGGTATTGGCAGACCTTCAACGGGTCCACTTTGGACATCAGTTGGTGGAAGAACTGGGAAATGACCATTGGTCTGGGCGGCGGAATGGCCTTCGGTCTGGCGTTCTGGTGGTTTAACCGGTCCGGCGAAGCGGTGCGTTCGGCGCTCGGGACAAAGTCCAAGGGCTTGTTCCAATCAGGTATTCCGCTTTGGTTGCCGACGGTCATGGTGCTCAAGGGGCTGTACGAAGGCCGTTGCGAAATGGCAGAGACAGAGCCCGCCCCATTGGGCTACGTAGTATTATTGGTGTTTGCTGCGGTGTTTGTCGTGGCACTGGCGTTGCGGCAGCGCGCAGCAGGGGAGGCGGGAGCCTCCCCTGACGGGTACACCGTTTCCTTGGGGTCGTTGCTGGCGTGCCAAGTCCTTATAATCATTGCCGGATGGGCGGTCACCATCCCGCACGTGTGGCATTTGGCAAACACTGTGCTCGCAGTGCTTTACGTAGTGTACTTGGGCGTCAGTGCCGCGCTTCTTTGGCGGATGTACCGTTCGCTTTGTGCTAGCGCCGGATGAGCTTTTCGAAAACAGACGAATTGACTGAGTATTTTGATTACGCCACTGTGGGAACGGTCTCCAGACTGGGCAACCCAAACAGCACAATACAGCCCTTTATACCGGATTGGACCTCGGGTGTGGAAATGTAAAGATTTTCACATGGTCATTGTTTGACCGAGCGAACCGGACAGGTAGCAGCAGGTCGTGCGGAACACACCAGCAGGATTTACGCCTCCGCAGTCAAAGTCGTGTTGAACGTGGAGACTCTTCTCCACACCGGCTTTGAATCGAAAAGGGCAATGATTGAACTATTTTCGCCAAAGTGTGCCGGTCGCAAAATACGTGGCGCATCGGGAGTGCGAGACAACGGACGTTATAATAAAGTCAGCGCCTTCAGGTGGCGGCGGGCCATGTGTTTGGCTATACTTCTAGGTTCGCCGGGTGGTCCGGTATTGGTTGGGTGTTTTAGCTTGGAGGCGAGGCGATGAGAATTTGCATGGCGGGTGTTTGCGGTCGGATGGGCAGGCGTATTTTGGAAATGGCGGTCGCGGCGGATGATGTGGAGATTGGCGGCGGGTTTGACCTTGCGGAAAATGCGGGGTCCGAAATTGTGGCCGGGTTGGAGTGCGGCAAGCCCGTGCGGGTTACCGTGGGCGGTGACGTCTCGTCCGAACTGGCCAATTCTGACGTTCTCATTGACTTTACGGCCCCGGTGGCCTGTGTGGAAAACGCCCGTGCGGCCGCGCTGGCGGGGGTGCCTGTCGTGATCGGCACCACAGGGCTCAATGAGGTGCAGGTGGCCGAACTGCGCCGTTTCGCGGAGGAGGTGGCCGTGGTCCATGCGCCGAACATGAGTATCGGGGTGAACCTGCTCTTCAAATTGACCGGCGAGGTGGCCTCCATCCTGGGGCCGGATTATAACGTCGAGATTGTGGAGGTGCACCACAACCAAAAGAAGGACAGCCCGAGCGGAACTGCCGTGCGTCTGGCCGAGAAGGCCGCAGAGGCGCTGGGCTGGGATTATGCCCAGGATACTGCCCACGGACGGGAAGGCATCGTGGGCGCGCGGCCGCAGCGGCAGATTGGCATGCACGCGGTGCGCGGGGGCGATGTGGTGGGCGAGCATACCGTGGCTTTCATCGGGCCTGGAGAGCGGATTGAACTGGTGCACAAGGCGCACAACCGGGACAATTTTGCCCGCGGTTCGCTTGTGGCCGCGCGGTTTGCGGTCAAGGCCAAGCCGGGGCTCTACGACATGCAGGACGTTTTGGGCCTGAAATAGGGGCCCCGCGCGGACCTTGTGCCCCATGGGTTTGCGCGTTCCGGCGGGGGTATGATAGAGTGTCGCGTCCCGGTCGGGTTGTCCCATCCGGGGGGGCGCATCTTGGGGATGTATCCCGGTGCGCCACAGGTCAGTGTTTCCCTTCACAAAGTATTTAAACGTCCTTCAGGAGGTTGCTGCGCTATGCAGGAATTGATGCGCAAACACCGGCGCGTGATACTTGGATTCATGCTGGTATTCATCTGCGTCCCCTTCATTTTCTTCTTTGGCATGCCTTCGATCCAAAAGAATACGGGCGTAAGCCAGGAGGAGGTGGCCACCGTGGGCGGCGTTCCCATATCGGAGGCCGAATACCGGCAGGCGCTTGACCGGATGGCCCAGATGATGGCCCAAGGCAAGCCGGAACGGCCCAACTATCAGGAGATGGTCGATTCGGGCATGACCGAAAACGTCCTGAAGCAGTTGGTTGACTCCGCGCTCATCACCCTTCAGGAAAAAAGCCGCAATATCACGGTGGATAAATCAGTCCTTGAGAAGCAGATTCGCGACTGGAAAGAGTTCAAGGACGACAAGGGCGTGTTCAATGCCGAGGCCTATAATGATTGGGTGCTCAACATGAAGGAATGGGACACCCTGTATTCACAGATGCGCGGAAGCATTTCGCGTCAAATCTACATGAACGCCATGCTTTCCATCGGCAACCGGGTTTCCGATCGTCAGATTGACAAGGAACTTGAGGCCGACGGCACCAAGATGACTATCAAGTATGCGCGCATCGACCTTCCTGTAACGCCTTCGGACGAGCAGATTCAGAAGCAGTTTGACGAGAATCAGGAAAAGTACCGCCGTCCGCCGACCAACACGGCGGAATTTGTGGCCATTTCGCTTGCGCCCGAGGTGCCGCAAAAGGCGCTCGATGCCGTAAAAGAAGCGCGCGAGGGCGCCGATTTCGCGGAGTTGGTCAAGAAGTACTCCGACCTGACATCGCCGGGCGGCGACGATTTGGGCTGGCGCGCCGTTGAAGAGAACCCCGCGCCCCACATGGCGCCCCTCTACGCGCTGGCCGTTGGACAGGTTAGCGATCCGGTGGCCAGTCCCACAGGCTATGTGGTTTACAAGGTTGAGGAAGAGCGGACCAACGCCGACACCAGCGCCCGCGAGGTCCACGGCCGCCAAATCGTTGTCAATGCTGCGCTTAGCGAGGAAGAGCGCGCGGCCCGGCAGGCCAAGGCCGAACTTGTCGCCGGCAAGGCGAAGGTGAGCGACCTGGCCACCGCCGCGCAGGAAAATGGGCTGACCGTGCTGCGCGCCGCCCAGTTCACAAGCAACAGCACCGAAATCGTGAATATCCCCCGGCAGGATGTGCCGCTGTTCCGTTCGGCCATCGCCGCGCAGAAAGACGACCAGGTCTTCAAGCCCATTCGCGCCCGCGCAAACCTTTATGTGGGCAAGGTGGTCGAGTCGGTGCCAGGCGACATTCCGCCGCTTGAAGAGGTTAAGACACAGGTTTCCAACGATGTCGTCAATACGACCAAGCGTTCAGACGAATACAAAAATGAACTGCAGGCGCTCACGGACAAGATTAAGGCCGAGGCGAAGAGTATCGATGAGATTCCGGCCAAATTCCCCGACCTCAAGGCGGAAGTGAAGCAGACGGACAAGCCCTTTACCCGCAAAGACATGCTGTACCAGCAGCAGATTTACCTCTCTTCAACCGACATTTATGACCGCCTGGGCAAGGCCGAGCCGGGCACCATGTCCGGTCCGGTGCAGGGAATGCTTGGGGACCAGTGGTTTGTCCAGCTTGTGGAGCGCACCGCGCCGACCGAGGAGGACAAGGCCAAATGGCCCGAAGAGCGCAAAAAATTGCGCGAGCAGGCGGCGCAGCAGGGCTCGTACGAAGTCATGGCAGATTTTAGCCAGGATTTGCGCGAGCGCATGCTGGATAAGGTACCCGTGCGGCGCAACCAGGACGATATTGACCGAATCTTGGGCCAGGGCAAATACGCCACAAAGAGCGAAACAAAGGCCGATGAGACTGCCGCCCCGGCGGCTCCCGCTTCGGCACCGGCTCCGGCTCCGGCCGCTCCCGCCGCACCGGCGAAATAATTCCGGTCCGTCTGGGGGAGCTTGTTGCCCCTGGCGGAAAAGGAGACTGACGATGGAGAAGGTGCTGATTATCGGGTCCGGTCCGGCCGGCTATACGGCGGCCCTGTATTGCGGCCGTGCCAATCTGAGTCCGTTGTGTCTCGAGGGCGAGCTCAGCAAGGACATTCTTCCCGGCGGCCAGTTGATGACGACCACCGAGGTGGAGAATTTCCCGGGATACCCCGATGGAATCTCGGGGCCGGCCATGATGGATGAGTTCAAGCGTCAGGCGGAGAAGTTTGGCGCGCGCTTCGTGTACAAAACCGCGACTTCGGTGGACTTTGCGGCCCAGCCGCTCAAGGTGATTTCGGGTGACGAGGTCTTTGAGGCTCAATCCGTAATTATCGCCACCGGCGCCAGCGCAAAGTATTTGGGCATCCCTTCGGAAGAAGTCTTCCTGAACCGAGGTGTGTCCGCGTGCGCCACCTGCGACGGGGCCCTGCCCCGTTTCCGCAACAGGCCCGTGGTGGTCCTGGGCGGCGGCGACACGGCCATGGAAGAGGCGCTTTTCCTCACCAAGTTTGCGAGCCACGTGCACATCATTCATCGGCGGGACAAGTTCCGGGCCAGTCCAATAATGGCCGAGCGTGCCGTGAATCATCCGAAGATTACGGCTGAATGGAATTCCGTGGTGCAGGAGATTGTCGGCAACGACACCGAGGGCGTGACCGGGACCGTTCTGCGTGATGTCGTCAGCGGTGAGACCAGGAATGTGGCCTGTGCCGGGTACTTTGCGGCCATTGGCCACAAGCCGAACACGGATGTTTTTGCCGGCGTGCTTGATTTGGACGAAACCGGGTATATAATCGCCAGGCCGGACAGCACCTATACAAAAATCCCCGGGGTCTTTGCCTGCGGCGACGTGAAGGACAAGACCTACCGTCAGGCCGTCACGGCGGCAGGAAGCGGGTGCATGGCGGCCATCGACGCCACCCGGTGGCTTGAATCGCAGGAAGCGTAAGGCGGTCCGCCGCACCCGGCGGGCGTCAAGCGCGCAAGGGAGGCCGACATGGGACTCTTTTCGACAAGGTTGAGTGCGGGCGAAATGGCCCCGCTGTGCCGGCAGTTGGCCACCGCCTATGACGCCGGAATTCCGGTGCTTCAAAGCCTGGAACTTGTGGGCCGCGGCGCCCCCTCCCGCAGAATTCGTCTCATGCTCCGGCGCATCTACGACGCCATAAAGAACGGTTCCACCTTCTCCGATGCGGCGCGCGCGGAATCGGATATGTTGCCGGAGTTCTTCGTTGAAGTCGTGGCCGCAGGGGAGATTGGCGGCCGGCTCGACGTGATGCTTCGGGACCTGGCGCAGTACTATGAAGACCAGCAGGTCATGAAGCGGTCCGTGATTTCCTCCCTGGTCTATCCCGGCTTTCAACTGGGCGCGGCATGGTTTCTCGGCACCTTCTCCCTCGGGCTCGTCAGCCGAATGGGACAGCGGGGTTTTTCCATTGGCGGCTATTTCAACCAGTACCTGATGTTTCAGGCCGCGTCAATGGTAACCCTTTTTGCGCTGTTTTGGGTGATGGTGGCCTTGGCCCGGGTCGGCGTGTTTCAGTATATCCTGGGTTTTATCAAGAATTATGTCTGGCCCATCCGTCCTATAAGCCGAAAATATGCGCTGGCACGCTTCTTCAGGGGCATGTCGCTCCTCATTGGCGCGGGACTGAGCATGACCGAGTGCATGAAGCGGTCGGCCGCCCTGACCATGAACCCCTTGATGGAGCGCGACCTGCTCAAGGGGTTGCCCATCGTGAGGGACGGCGGCACACTGGTCGAGGCCTTCGACAAAAGCCGTTGCCTGAGCGACGTCGGCCGCCAGATGCTCATGGTCGGCGAGCACAGCGGCAATCTCGAGGGTTCCCTGCACAAGGTTGCCGAGTGGCACTTTGACGAGGCCCGTGCGGCCACCCGCGTCGCCCAGACCGTCATGGGTCTTGTCATTCTTCTGGTGCTGGCGGGGCTTGTCGGATATATTGTAATCACCTTCTATTCGCGGCTTTACGGCGGCATACTGGAAGGGTGACGGGTTTTTAGGAGGAGATGGAAATGGCTGAAAATATGGAGAACTTTGAACGCAACGCCCAGGAGGAACCGAAAGACCGGACGCGGTTGCTTTGGGCCGCCGTCGCGCTTGTCTTGGCGCTGATGATGGGGGCGCTGTGGTTCAGCCAGAAACCCAAGCCCAACGTTTCCGGGGTGCGCGCCAAACACATCCTCATACGCTACGACGCCAACGATCCCGCCGACCGGAACCGGGCCATACAGTCGTTAACCTCCATTCGCGAACGCATTCTGAAAGGCGAGAGGTTCGACGCCCTGGCCCGTGAATACTCGGAGGACACCATGAGCGCCCGCCGCGGGGGCGACCTCGGCTGGTCGCCGCGCGGCGCCTATTCCGCCTCTTTTGACCAGTATTGCTGGAGCGCCGATGTCGGCAAACTGAGCGACATCATCAGCACGGAGCATGGCTTCCACCTGATTGTCGTCACCGACAGGATTATTTCCGACATCGAGAAGTACGAAACCGACTTGGAAAAACGGACGCAGGAAAAGCAAAAAGAGGGGACGGGCGGCAGCGCGGGGACTAAATAGGCATAGAGCCACCCATTATCGCCATGAATTAGAGCGTGCGGCAGACATGCCTGTCTGACATTCCGCCCCCCGCCTGCCATTTTCCCCGCCGTGGCGCACTTCTGATATAATCGCATCCGCCCGGTGCCGTTTGGACCGGGCGTTCCCTTTTTCTCCAAGAGACACACGTACGCGGGAGACCTATGATGGAATTTCCGAAGAGTTTCGAGCCGGGCGACATTGAGGCCCGGCAGCAGGCGCAGTGGGCGGACAGCCGCATATATTCATGGGACCCGTCTCGGGGCCGCGATGAGACCTTTGTGGTCGACACGCCGCCGCCGACGGTGAGCGGGTCGCTGCATGTGGGCCATCTGTTCAGCTACTCGCACCAGGATTTCATTGTCCGCTACCAGCGCATGCGTGGAAAGAACATCTTCTTTCCCATCGGCTGGGACGACAACGGTCTGCCCACTGAGCGGCGTGTTCAGAACATGTACAACGTGAAGTGTGACGCGCACCTGCATTACAAGCCCAGCTATCAGCGCGAGCGCGGCCTCACGGGCGTGCCCGAGGTCATTGGCCGCAAGAACTTTATCGAACTCTGCGATGTGGTCACCAAGGAGGACGAGGCAGCGTTCCGCCATCTGTGGACTCGGTTGGGGCTCAGTTATGACTGGGAGCAGGAATACGCGACGATAGACACACACTGCCGGCGCACCTCGCAGGCCAGCTTCCTGGACCTGCTTGCCAAGGACGAGGCCTACCAGGACAACCGCCCCGTCATGTGGGATATCGATTTTCAGACCGCCATCGCCCAGGCCGAGGTGGTCGACAAGGAAGTGCCCAGCGCCTATCACCATCTCCGTTTTGGCATTGAGGGCACGGACGAATTTCTGGTCATTGCCACGACCCGTCCCGAATTGCTTGCGGCGTGCGTGGCGGTGGTCGTGCACCCAGAGGACGCCCGGTACGGCAAATACGTCGGCAAGAACGCCGTGACCCCGCTGTTCAAGGCCCCCGTCCCGATTCTCACCGACGAGAAGGCGGACCCCGAGAAGGGCACCGGCGTGGTCATGGTCTGCACCTTTGGCGACCAGACCGACGTGGAATGGTGGCGTGATTTTCATCTGCCCATGCGCCAGATTCTGGGCGGCGACGGGCGGCTTCGTCCGATTACCTTTGGTCCAAAGGGCGGCGACACCGGGTGGGACAGCCTTGACCCCGATGCCGCCAACGCGGTCTACGCCCTGTTGCAGGGGCTCAACACGAAGAAGGCGCAGGCGGCAATTGTGGAGATCGCCGAGGCCGCCGAGGGTGTCATCGACAGCCCGAAGAAGGAAATCGTCCACGCGGTCAAGTATTTCGAGAAGGGCGACCGCCCCCTGGAACTTATCCCAGCGCGCCAATGGTATGTGAAGATCATCGACAAGAAGGAGGCGCTGCTGGGCCAGGGCCGGAAGATTCAGTGGCACCCGGAATTCATGCACAAGCGCTACGAACACTGGGTGGAGGGACTCAATTCCGACTGGTGCCTGAGCCGTCAGCGCTTCTTTGGCGTGCCCATCCCCGTTTGGTACAAGGTGGACGAGCAGGGCTTGAAGTGCTACGACAAGATGATTGTTCCGGTCGCGGAAACGCTGCCGATCGATCCGCTGGATGACGTTCCTCCGGGATACACCGAGGAGCAGCGCGATCAACCCGGCGGCTTTACTGGCGACCCGGACGTGCTGGATACCTGGGCGACCAGTTCGCTGACGCCGCAGATTGCCAGCCGCTGGGTGGAGGACCCGGTCCGGCACAAGAAGCTGTTCCCCATGGACATACGTCCGCAGAGTCATGAGATTATCCGCACCTGGGCTTTTTACACCATCGTGAAGGCCTACCTGCACGAGAACGAAATCCCCTGGCGCAATGTGGTCATCAGCGGCTGGATTCTAGACCCGGACCGCAAGAAGATGTCCAAGAGCCAGGGCAATGTCATCACGCCTGAACCGCTCATTGACCAGTACGGCGCGGACAGCGTCCGCTACTGGGCGGCCCGCGCCCGGCTCGGCGTGGACACGGCCTACGACGAGCAGGTGTTCAAGGTCGGCAAGAAGCTGTGCATGAAACTGTTCAACGCCAGCAAGTTCGCCATAGGCCGCTTTGCGGACATTGACGCGTGCGAACTGGGGCCGGAGAAAATTGTGACAGAGGTGGACCGCGCGGTCGTTGCAGAATTGCGGCCGCTGCTGGACCGGGCCACCCAGGCCTTTGATGAGTTTGACTACGCCCAGGCCTTGGGAATCGTCGAGGACTTCTTCTGGCGGGTCTTCTGCGACAACTATCTTGAAATTGCCAAGCCGCGCACCTACGAGGATGCCTTGACTCCCGAGCGCCTTTCCGCCTGCGCCACACTGCGGCTGCTGCACCGCTGCATTGTGCGGCTGCTGGCCCCCTTCGTGCCCTACATCACCGAGGAGGTGTGGCAGTGGGCCTATGCGGGCGACGCGGACATGCACCGTTCCGTGCATGCCAGTCCCTGGCCCGTGGCGGCCGAACTGTCCCGCATTCCCGCGCCTAAGGTGGCGGGCGTCTGGGACATCACCGTGGAGGTGGTTGACCTGCTGCGCAAGGCAAAGGCCGACGCGAACAAGAGCATGGCCGCACCCCTGCGCAGCGCCGACGTGCTTGTGAAGGCGGCGGCTGTTCCGGCGCTGCAATCCGTTCTGGAAGACATCAAGGGAATGCTCCGTGTTGGGACCATAAACGTTGTCGCCGGTGAGGGCGACAATGTTGTTTCATCCGTTGCGGTGGTCTTTGAAGAGGTTGCTGAGCAGACCTGACCCACGATTGGGTTGATATCATGACCGCCGCACCGCGTTTCGCCTGCGGCGGTCGTTTTGTATAGGCGGCGGGCGGGCATTTTCCCGGCCGCTTTGTGCATGCTATAATCGCGCGCGTCGGCGACCCCTTGGGCCCCCGGCGCAAGGGAACACGTCAAATGCAGGCAAGTACAAGGCGTTTTCCGGAGTGGATCCGGAGGCAGTGGCCGTCAGGCGAGGCGCACCAGGAGGTGAAAGTCCTTCTGGAGGGCTTGAACCTGCATACGGTGTGTCAAAGCGCGCATTGCCCCAACCAGGGCGAGTGCTGGAGCCGGCGCACTGCCACCTTTCTTGTGTTGGGCAACATCTGCACGCGGAACTGCGCTTTTTGCGGTGTGACGCACGGGCAACCCCTGCCGGTGGACGAAAACGAGCCGGAGAATGTGGCGGAGGCCGTGAGGCGGCTGGGCGCAAGGCACGCTGTGATTACCTCGGTAACGCGCGACGATCTGGCCGATGGCGGCGCTGGCGCCATTGCGCGGACCGTCACGGCGGTGAAGGAGAGGAACGGCGGGACTACGGTCGAGGTGCTTGTGCCTGATTTCTGCGGCGATGCGGATGCCATAAGCTCGGTGATTGCCTCTGGTCCGGAGATATTCGGCCATAATATTGAAACGGTGGAGCGGCTCCATCCGCAGTTGCGCGACAGGCGATACGGCTACATCCGTTCCCTGGAGGTGCTGCGTGTGGCGCGAGGCCTGCGGGCGGACGGCTTTGTAAAGTCGGCGCTCATGCTCGGATGCGGTGAAAGCGAGTCGGATGTGCTGGGCACGCTGAAAGACCTTCGCGACGCAGGGTGCGATGCGGTGGCCATGGGCCAGTATTTGCGGCCCGGTCCGGGCAATGGCCCCGTCGTTGAATATGTCACACCGGAGCAGTTCAAGGCATATGAGTCCGCGGCCTATGAGATGGGATTTGTGTTTGCCGTGGCCGGTCCGTTGGTGCGCAGTTCGTACCGGGCCGCCGACCTGCTGGCGGCGATTCCGACGGGAAAGTGAGCCAAGTTATGTCCAATGAGACCGTTATTCTGCCCAGTCTTGGTGCTGGTGAGGATGCTCTAAACGGCGGCAGGGTCGTCTTTTGGCTCGTCGAGATTGGTCAGCCCGTGCGGGTCGGCGGGGACTTGCTGGAAATTGAGACAGACAAGGCGGCCTTTGTGGTGCCTTCCCCGGTGGGGGGCATTCTGCGGAAAAAACTCGTCCAGGAAGATGATGACGTAAAAGTTGGTGATTCGTTGGCCGTGATTGAGCTCGGTTGTGGCTGACAGTGAAAAAAAGGGTCAAACAATGAATGTAGGTGTGGGCGTTATTGGTGCGGGCACTGTTGGCAGCGGCGTAATCGACATCCTGCTGGACAACACAGGTGTCATTCAGGACAAAACCGGCGTGCAGGTGACACTGAAGCATGTCGCGGAATTGCGGACGGAACTGCTCAAGGACTTCGTGTTGGACGGCGTGCGCGTGAGCGCCGACGCCGCCGACCTGATAGCCGACCCCGAGGTCAGCGTTGTCTGCGAGCTGATCGGGGGCGTCGGGGCGGCGCGCAAACTGATACTTGCCGCCCTGAACGCCAAAAAGCACGTGGTGACGGCGAACAAGATGTTGCTGGCCATGCACGGCCCAGAACTCAACGAGGCGGCCGTTAGTAACGGTGTGGAGCTTCGTTTTGAGGCCGCCGTGGCGGGCGCCGTGCCTATCATCAAAGCCATCCGCGAGAGTCTGGCCGCAAATCATATCCAGTCGGTGTACGGTATTCTGAACGGCACCTGCAACTACATTCTCAGCCGTATGACCTATGAGGGGCTGGATTTTGGCGAGGCGTTGGCCCAGGCACAGGCCCTTGGTTTCGCCGAGACGCCGCCGGACCTCGATGTCGAGGGGCATGACACGGCGCACAAGTGCCAGATACTGGCCTCGCTCTGCCACAGCACGAAGGTGCGCCTTGAGGACATTTACGTCGAGGGCATCACCAGGCTTACCCATCTCGACGTGGCCTATGCCCGCGAACTGGGCTATCTCATCAAGCTGCTCGCCGTGGTCCGCAAGAACGACGGGGAGATAGAGGCGCGCGTTCATCCGACCCTCGTTCCGGAGGCGCATCTTCTGGCCGCGGTCCGCAACGAGTTCAACGCGGTGTATGTCGTCAGCGACTGCGCGGACGCCACGCTTCATTACGGGCGCGGCGCCGGCCGGCGCCCCACCGCCAGCGCGGTGGTTGGCGACATTGTCGACATAGCCAGGCACGGGGAGGCCCCATCCGCCGCGCCCTTTAGGTACACCCATGAGGTGGCCGTCCGCGACGTGGGCCTTTTGGAAGGGCGTTATTATCTACGCCTGACCACAACGGACCACCCCGGGGTGCTGGGCAGGGTGTGCACCATTCTTGGCGCGCACGGGGTCAGCATCGCGTCGTGCATCCAGAAGAACCAGGAAAGCGACCAGCCCGTCCATGTGGTCATGATGACCCACGAAAGCGTGGAATCCAGCGTGATGGCGGCCCTGGCCGAAATCGACCGCCTGGACACCACCGCGGCGCCGGCGCAGCTCATCAGGGTCCTTTAGCGGATTCCGGCGCCCCGGCTGAAAACGGCGCGCCCCAAGTGGTATTCTATTGCCGCGGCTGTTGTGGTCAGCCGTGGCCTTGTCCGGCCTACGGTATGACTGCCTGCAGGAAAAGGGAAACGAGCGACTCATGCGCAACAACGGAATTATCGAGCGCTACCGCGCGCACATGCCGGTGTCCGAAGACACCCGCATCATTTCGCTGAACGAGGGGTCCACCCCGCTGGTGCCGGCGTTGGCGCTGAGCGCGGCCATTCACCCGAAACTGGAGATTCATCTCAAGTATGAGGGGCTGAACCCAACGGGCTCGTTCAAGGACCGCGGCATGACGATGGCCATTACAAAGGCCGTTGAGGACAAGTTTGAGGTCGTCATGTGCGCATCGACGGGAAACACCTCGGCATCGGCCGCGGCCTACGCCGCGCGTGCGGGCATCAAGTGCGCCGTGCTCATACCGGAGGGAAAGATCGCCTTTGGCAAACTTTCCCAGGCCATGATCCACGGTGCAACGGTGATACAGGTCAAGGGCAACTTCGACGACGCGCTCAATCTGGTCCGCAAGATTTGCCATAGCTTTCCCATTGCGCTGGTCAACTCGGTCAACCCGTACCGGATAGAGGGCCAAAAGAGCGGCGCTTTTGAGATTATTGAGGACTTTGACGGCGTGGCCCCCGATTTCCAGTCCATGCCCGTGGGCAATGCCGGCAATATCACGGCTTATTGGAAGGGCTACAAGGAATTCCACGCCAGCGGCAAGAGCGATGCATTGCCGCGCATGCTCGGTTTTCAGGCCTCCGGTTCCGCCCCCATCGTGCTGGGGCACCCCGTCGAGAAGCCGCAGACCTTCGCCACCGCCATCCGCATCGGCAATCCGGCAAGCTGGAAGCAGGCCGTGGCCGCGCGCGACGAGTCGGGCGGGCTCATTGACATGGTGACCGATGACGAAATCCGCCAGGCCTACAAGATGCTGGCCAGCAGCGAGGGTGTGTTCTGCGAGCCCGCGAGCGCGTCGAGCGTTGCCGGACTGATCAAGCTCGCCGGGCAGGGATTCTTCGATGCGGTCCAGCCCCGCACCGGCGACCGGATTCGCGTGGTGTGCATACTCACCGGGCACGGACTCAAAGACCCGGACAACGCCATCGCCTGCGCCGAACAGCCCGTGACGGTCGAGGCAAAGGAAGAGGCCATTCTTGAAGTGCTCGGTTACTCCGCCCCCGTGCTTGTGTGAGCTGCGGCATGTACGCGGCACTTCTTGACATGGACGGCGTGCTCGCCGACACCGAGGGCCTCATTTGCGAGGCCACCATCGGCATGTTCCAGGAACTTTACGGCGTGCGGATGAGGGAGTCCGACTTCCTGCAATACGTGGGAACGGGCGCCATCCGCTATGTGGAGGGGCCGGCGGCGGACTACGGCATTGCCATCGACACGGAGGCCGCCATAGCGCGGCGCCACGAAAACTTTGTGGCCCTGCTCACATCGGGGCGGGATATCGCCTTTCCGGGCGTGCGCGAACTGCTGTGTAACCTGCGCGACGATGCGCGGTGGAAGATGGCGCTCGCCACCTCCACACCCATCGACACCGCGCGGGTCACGCTCCGGGCGGCCCGCATCGAGCTGGGCTGGTTTGACGCCGTCATGCACGGCGGGCTCGTCACCCGCAAGAAGCCCGACCCGGAGATTTTCCTTTCGGCCTCGGCGGCGTGCCGTGTTCCCGCAACGCATTGTGTCGTCGTGGAGGATGCCGTCACAGGCGTGGCGGCAGGCAAGGCGGCGCTCATGAAGGTGCTTGCGGTTACAAATACCTTCACCCGCGAACAACTCGCCGGTGCCGATGAGTGCGTGCCCACGCTCCAAGGCATCACCCCGGACCGCCTGGAGCGGCTGCTTCAAGCCTGAGCGCGCGGGCGCGGATGCCCGAAGCGAAGCGGAGCGCGCCGTTCCCACTGCCAGCCACTGCCTCATCCTGGTGTAGCAAAATAAGTCTTTGGCAACAGCCCAAAATCTGCGGCCCTATGGACAAGAATCTGAAGCGCCCCCCGAATTAAATCCACACCGTCGGTACGGTCCATACCGTCCATACCGTCCATAATTTCGGCAGGTCTTTTCCGGCCCAACCGCCGTTTCTGGCCCTATCACCTCCGCCGCAACCCGAAGCGCGCAGGCATATGTCGTCACGATTGCGCGGCGCACCGCCGTTTATGACAGCGCCGTCGTCAGCGCGCCAACACGACCGGGCCTTCGGAGCACCGGAGGTGCGACACAATAGTAGCCCGGGGCGTAAGCCCCGGGTATGGGGCGTTTCTTAATTCCAGAGCCCTGAATGGGCAGAACTGCTCAAGCGCTGCGGCGCGTCAGCACGGCCATCCCAATCAAAGACACCGCAACCGCCATGAGTGCCAGAAGGATAAATGATGCTGCCGGGAGTTGCACAACCGCCTCAAGCGTATAGATGGGCGATGTGACCGTCATTCCGGCATCAGTGACCGCGCAGTAATAGCCGTTTCCGGTGTCGCCCAGCGCGGGAAGGACCGTGAGCGTGGGCGAATCGTTGCCAAGCGGGAGGTCCGTCTTGCCGCTGCCGGTTAGGAACCACGCATAAGAAACCGTTCCCTCGCCGCCGCTGGTTTCGACCGCAAGGGTGAGCGGTTTTCCGGCAACGGCATGCACTTGTCCGTCGCCCGCAAGGGAGACGGACAGCGGCACGGGCATTCGGAAAATCCCTTCAGCGCAGTTCAGGTAGATCATGCCACCATGCAGGCGCAGCGTTTCCAGACGGTTTGCGCACCGTGCCAGGGAGGTGGGCACGGACGGCGCACCCGGGGCGGCGGGACGGTAAAGCAGCAGTTCCCCCCCGGCGTAGCCCGCATTGGCGGTGACATACACGTTTGCGGCCCCATCGACAGCCATGCCGCCCGCGCCGGTGAAGGTGGCGGGCAGAACGGCCCATTCATGGTTGACCGGGCTGAGCGGCGTCAGAACGGGGTTTGCGATGGCGGCGGCCAGTTCTGCGGCGGTCCACCGGTATATCTTTGCCTGGCCGCTGAACGAGTACCCGTGGACATAGAAAAGGTTGCCCGCCGAGTCAAAGGCCACGGGACCGGAGGATTCGCCGATTTCGCCGAGACTGGCCAGACTGTTGAGTTGGCCGTCCGAAGGCGCAGGCATGTAATAGATGGAACTGGGGCCGAAGCCTACCGCCCCGGAGGCGAGACACTGGGACCCGTCACGGGTGTCCAGACCCCAAAGACTCAAGGGTTGCTGTGACGAATCATACGAAAGGGCCGGTGCGCCTCCGTGAACGGCGTCATAGGCGTAGCAGTTGGCTGTGGACCGGACGTAGTCACCCCCGTCATTGAAATAGACAAAAGGGCCCACGGTGGTGATGCGTGAACC
>CAIUWO010000503.1 GCA_903902895.1 Candidatus Hydrogenedentota bacterium
GTTCAGATTCTTGTCTATCGCGGCTATAAAGTCCACACAAGGAATGCCTGTTAGTGCTATAATGGCGCAACGCGTGGCCCAAGGCACACGATTTTCACAGAACGGGACTGCTTCATGGATACAGAACTAAAATTGATGGAAAAAGATAAAAACAACCATGAAGAGACGCAAGGGCATAATTGTGCCACGTGTGACGGCCCAGCAGATGCCTGTGCGCAGCGCTTGTCTGATGTGTCTGGCACCGAAGCATTGCCTGCCACTGGGCACTCTTGGTGGCGGACCATAGGCGCCGCCGCCGTTGTTGTTTGGGTGTTTGCGGTTGTTTTATTTTATATGATTCGGTTTGTGGCATCTGTGGGTGATGCCGGCGCGCGGGGAATCTACGGCCTGTGAGGTGAGTTACGTGCCCAAGCCCAAGAGAGTCATTTTGCCGCTTGACGAGGAACCCTTTTTCAAGGGGATGAGTCGGCCCGTGCTGGCCCGGGTGGAGACGTTCGTTTACCATCGCAACTATGACGCCCGTCAGGTGGTCTATTTCCCCGATGACCCCTGTGACTATGTGTACTGGGTGCGCGAGGGCCGGATACGGGTGACCCGGGTGTCCGGCGACGGCCGCGAACTGACTTTCCGGCACTTGGGCCAGGGGGACATGCTGGGGGAGGAGTGCATGGCCGACCGCCCCAGGCGCAATGACTATGCCGAGGCGCTTGAGCCGTCCACGCTGTGCCTGATGCGGGCCGATGATTTTCGGCGGGTGGCGCGGGAGGAGGTGGAGTTGGCGCATGCCGTGGCGATGCGCCTCAGCCAGCGCGTGCGGGAGTTGGAACAAATCCTGGCCGAGACGGTGTTCAACACGGTGAGAAGCCGGGTTTGCTGTGTACTTTTGAGGCTGTCCACGCGCGGGGGGAACCATCGCATGACCAGTTTGAGCATCACCCATCAGGAACTGGCGAATCTTGCCGGCGCCACCCGGGAGACGGTGACGGGGGTTTTGCACAGTCTTCGCGGGGACGGTGTCATAGAATTGGCAAACCGACGCCTGCGCATTGTCGACATGACGGCGCTCCGTCAGACGGCCGGGGGCGGCTAAGAAAAGTTGATGACATTTTGAGGTGCCGGGGCTATACTGAACCGGATCTGTTCTCATACATTTGACGGAATTACGCGGCGGCAGTATGTTTTTTGGGGCGCATTGGTCACTGTCTTTACCGTAAGGAGAGGAATGTGATGGAGAACGTGCTGACGATTTTGCTGGCGGGCGGGGCCGGCGAACGGCTGTATCCGCTGACCAAGAACCGGGCCAAGCCGGCCGTGCCCTTCGGGGGCATTTACCGCATCATCGACTTCACCCTGTCCAACTGCATCAATTCGGGGCTGCGCCGCATTCTGGTGCTCACCCAGTAAAAGTCCAACTCGCTGTCGCGCCACGTGCAGACGGCGTGGAACATCATGCACAACGAGATGGGCGAGTTCATCGAGATCATTCCGCCCCAGATGCGCATCAACAGCAACTGGTACCTGGGCACGGCGGACGCCATCTACCAGAATCTGTACTCCGTGGACCAGGCCAACCCGCGCGAGGCGCTGATCGTGTCGGGCGACCACATCTACAAGATGAACTACCAGAAAATGATCCACCAGCACCGCGAGGTCGAGGCGGACCTCACCGTGGCGGCGATTGAGGTGCCGCTGCACGAGGCCAGCCGCTTTGGCGTCTTCGAGGTGGACCGCACGGGCCGGGTGATCGGCTTCGAGGAGAAGCCGGCCAACCCCAAGCCGCTGCCCACCCATCCGGGCCGCGCCCTGGCGTCGATGGGCGTTTATGTCTTTCAGGCCGACGTGCTGCGCGAGGCGGTGAGCGGCGACGCCGAACGGATAAAGACCAGCCACGACTTCGGCAAGGACATCATCCCGCGCCTGGTGCGGGACAAGGCGGTCTACACCTACAAGTTTCAGGATGAGAACAAGAAACAGGCCCAGTACTGGCGCGACGTGGGCACGCTGGAATGCTACTGGGAGGCCAACATGGACCTGGTCTCGGTCGATCCCCAGTTCAACCTCTACGACAAGTCCTGGCCCATGCGCACCCACGTTCCGCCGCTGCCGCCGGCCAAGTTTGTGTTCGCCGAGGTGGGCAACCGTTTCGGCGTGGCCGTGGACTCCATCGTGAGCCCCGGCTGCATCGTCAGCGGCGGCACGGTGGACCGGTGCGTGCTGTCGCCCGAGGTGCGCGTCAACTCCTATGCGCACGTGCAGGAGTCGATCATCATGCACGGCGCCGTCATCGGCCGCCACAGCCGCATCCGCCGGGCCATCATCGAGAAGAACGTTCACATTCCCGAGGACACCGTCATCGGCTACGACCTTGAGGAGGACGCCAAGCGCTTCCGCATCACCGACAACGGCGTGGTGGTCGTCGAATCGGCCGAGCGCCTGCTGGA
>CAIUWO010000504.1 GCA_903902895.1 Candidatus Hydrogenedentota bacterium
AGGTGAAATACCCGAACCGCCCTTATGATTGCTGGTAGCGGTGCACGGATTCGAACCGCGGACACGTGGATTATGATTCCACTGCTCTAACCAACTGAGCTACACCGCCATCTGTCTGAATTGTAGCAAATGCGGAGGCTTTTTTCCAGTTTCTGATCAGCCATGGCCGTTGCCGGGATTGCGCGGCAGTCCGGCGGTGGGGTGTTTTTGCTTCATCCTTTTTTCGAAGGGTCACACCTTGACGAATATCTTGCGCCAATAGAGGATGCACAGGGGTATCCAGAGCATGGCGAAGGCGGCGAGGCAGCCAAGGAATTCCTGGGCTGCGGTGGGGTGCTCGAGGCCGGCCAGGTAGGCGACGATATCCCCGAAATCGACGATGTGGGGGAGCATGTAGGCGACGATGGCGTTGGCGCCGATGACGACGAGGGGGAAGGCAAGTTTTCGGAAGCCCCACACGTCGATGACGGTGTAGAAGAGTGCCAGAAGAAGGAAACTCCAGCCAGCGGCCCAGAGCACCATGGAACTGGTCCAGAGGTGTTTGATGATGGGGAAGTGGAAACTCCACAGGAAGCCGCCGAGGAGGCAGCCGGTGCCCAGGGCGCAGAGCACGGCGATGCGCCGGGACGGCGCCCAAGCTTTGACGCGGAGCACCTGGCCGGCGAAGGAGCCGAGGAGGACGGAGGCGCCGAATCCGAGGCCGGGCAGTATCCAGGCGTAGGGGGTGCCGTCGCGGAAGCGGCCCATGACGGTCTCGTCGACCCAGAGGGCCAGGTTGGCTTGGGGTTCGAGCCAGCCCGCGGGCATGCCCGGGGCGGGCACGAACGTCATGAGCGCCCAGTAGACCGTGAGCAGCCCGGCGCACAGGCCGACCTGTTTGCGCGGGGACAGGTGCAGGAAGGCGACGGAGGCGATGACGTAGCCCACGGCGATGGACTGGAGGGTGTTGGAGAAGAGGTGCAGGTGGGCCGGGTCGTTGAGCAGGTTGCCCTGGGCGACCAGGCCGAGTATCCACAGGAGGACGAAGCGGCGCGCCGTGCGCCGGTAGATTTTCTTGTAGTCGTGGGTCTCGCCCAGGCGCTGCGAATAGGCGAAGGGGATCGACACGCCGGACAGGAAGAGGAAGAGCGGCATGATCAGGTCCCAGGCCACAAATCCGGTCCATTCGACATGCTCCATGTGGTAGCCCAGCCACCAGGGAACCGGGTTGGGATGGCACAGGAGCGCGGCCAGCGAGGCCACGAGCCCGCCGCCGCCGGAGATCCAGAACATGTCGAACCCGCGCAGGGCGTCGATGGACATCATGCGGGTTTTGACCGGGGCGGGCGTTGGCGCGGTCGGGGCT
Source organism: Candidatus Hydrogenedentota bacterium (assembly GCA_903902895.1). GTDB lineage: Bacteria > Hydrogenedentota > Hydrogenedentia > Hydrogenedentales > CAITNO01 > CAITNO01. Next base: position 1,346 of record CAIUWO010000504.1, read on the forward strand.
TCGGGGGTGGGCAAGGTCTGTGCTGCGTCGGGCATGATGCTGTCCTTGTGCTTGGAATCCGGCGCACAGCCTAGCCCAAAAGCAGCGCGGCGCTCAAGGAGAAGCTTTTCGGCGGGCCGCCGCCGGTCCCTTTGCGGTCATTTGCCCCTGCGGCCAATTTGCATTTTGCCCCGGACGTGTTCTAAGATACGCCCGCGCTTAACACGCGCATCCCACGCAGTTCATTATGTGTACCTGTAGCTCAATTGGATAGAGCGCTTGGCTACGGACCAAGAGGTTGGGGGTTCGAGTCCCTCCAGGTACACCATCTTTTTTTCCTGCCATATTTTGAAATCCCGCGCTATCAGCGGACAAAACGCATTCTTTACACTCTTCGGTAGAACAATGCGTATCTAGCTCCAGAATGACAGGAATTGCCTCCCGTTGCCCCAAAAAGTCAGCATCTGGGGCAACCGTTGGGGCAACCGTTGGGGCGGCGGATCCCACTTCATTCATAACCCGGGGCCTCTTGGCAACGGCGGGCTGAAAGTCGGGCAGTCCATTCACCGCGCCTACCATGTCCTCAAGCCGCGTGTGCGTGTAGATGTTCAGCGTCAGCTTTGGGTCGGAGTGGCGCATCAGTTTTTGCGCGATGTGAACCGGTGTGTTGGCCCTGGCCAGGCGCGTCGCGAACACGGAGCGCAGCACGTGGAAATCCACGCAGCGGCCCGACGCGTCCACAATCTCAATGCCGGCCGCACGGTAATCATCGGCGATGACGTCGCACATTTTGTCGGGAATGGGGAAGAGGCGTTCCATGGCGAAGGCGCCGGGAAGGGCCGCGCGCCGGCCCGCAAGTCGGCGCAGGCGTTCCTGGGTGTAGTTTTGCAGCAGGGGCAGCAGCATGCCCGGAACGGGGATGATGGAGCCTTTGCGGTTCTTCTCGTCGCCCGCCCGAAGCAGCATGTGCGGAAGCTCGTCGTCCAGCATCACGTCGCCCAGGCGGATGGCGCGCAACTCGCCCAGGCGCAGTCCGGTGGAGGCGGCGGTGCGGTAGGTCATGCTGCGCACCCGCCCCAGCCAGCCAAGCCGGTCTTTGGTGGCGTCTGTCAGGTCAGCCTCGGTCTTCACCATTTTTTCGCGGCGCCCGCGGTTGCCCTTGAGGGCGTCCTGCAGCGGGCGGTGCTCTGCAGCGGCGAAGAGGCGGAGCAGTTCATCGTCGGAAAGCATCCGCCGGACATGCTTGCGGTGTGCGCTCTCGTTGCGTTTGGAAAGGTCACTGAACGGGTTGTACATTATGCGGCGGCGCTTTTTTAGCCAGTTCGCGAAGCCGCCCCATGCGGTCAGGATGGCGTTGTGCGTCTTGGCGCCCATGATGCTTTCGGGCTTGTCTTTTATCTTCGGGGTGATGGCCTGGACGTCGAGCCAGGTCGACAGTCCGGAAGCGGACAGGCTGCGAATCGTTTTCCAGCCCAGTTCCTTGACGCCTCTGGTGAGGTACATGTTCACGCTGTAGATGTGCGCCTTCGAGCGGCCAAGGGCTTTCATGTGCGCAATGTAGTCGGCAATGGTGGCGCTCAGGTCGGCGCCCATGGACTTGGAAACGACGGCCTCCTCCTCCGTGATGATGCCGCCCTTGATTTTCTCCTGCTCCTGAACCAGCGCCGCCAGGCGCGAGGCGGCGGCGGTCTTGTCCCTGCATCCGGTGGGTTCCACCCTCACAACCCCGTCGGCGCCCCGGTATTTGGCGTACCAAGTGGAGCTTTCTGTGATAAGACGGCCGGCGGCGTTCACGCGGCCGGTCTGCATCTTGCCTTCGCGGTCTTTCCAGCGGGCGTATTCAACACCCTTGCGGCTGAACCGTTCGACATCGGGCGGCATGTTGCGGGTGCTGAATGTCTTTTTCAGGGATGCCATGCTATTTCCCCCCCTTGGTTTTGGGCCGCAGCGCAAGCCCCACGCAATGGGCCCGCATGGCCACAGTAAACTTGCAGAGGTTGTTCATTTTGTCAATCATGATTCGCTTTATCCTCATGCGCCAAAAATGGCGATCGTGTCCGCTGGGGATGGAAACGCAGTCCAAGCGCATGCAAGGAGTGTATCACCACCCAGTACTTTTTTTGCCATAAGCCCGAACTGGGCTGCACATCGGTGTTTGGGACAGGGCAGACCCGTATGGGCGCTGCCCTGTCCCGTCGAGTTTTCTTGCAGAAAACTATCGGCGATCCCTAAAATTCAAAAATCGAAGGGGCCGTCATCTTCGTCCAGGCCACCCAAATCCGGAGTGTAGGGGACTGGGGACTGATTGTTTTTGTTGTACTTGCGTTTCATATTGTCGGCGTGACCGGTGGCGGGGCCCAACCGGTCCGCCTCACGTCAGGACATCCGGCGTCTATCCACGCCTCGATGTCGTTCACTCGGTAACGGACATTTTTTCCGAGGCGTACAGGAGGGGGCATGCGACCCTCGTCTCTGTAGCGCCAAATGGAGCGTTGTCCCAGTTGGAGCTTTTCCGCCAATTGGGCCACAGTAATGAGTTGTCTGTTTGCCATAATGTGAATTCTCCTTTGTTTTTGCCATTCACCCGCTGCCGACTCTGGCGGCGGGCACTTCAACGTGGTTCGACATCTACCGACTTGTTGGTCGATACCGGGTCTGGGCGTGAGGCCATACTGTGTTCGGGGGCAACGAGCCCCAGGACGGCGAGAACTTCTGAAAGGTCAAAGAACCAATTCCCAGCGGAATCAGGCCTAAAGGCCGGAATCACCCCTGTGCTGGTGAGCCTGGCGATTACCGTTCTTGATAATCCCGTGGCATCAACAACCGCGCCCAATCTACACAACCTTTTTTTCAGCATATCAATCTCCTCTTTCATGTTTCTGACCAATGTCGTCTTCAATATAGACTGGGCTCTTGAAAATGTCCGGGAATTTCACGAGAGTTGTCTTGATGCATAGGACCGGTCTGTAAAACTCTTCCGTTGTCTTTGCAGCTTTTCAGGGTGGCACAATTCGCCTCGATGAAGGCCCCGAGTTCATCAACAATGGCTGGGTCTCATGATCGAGTATTGCCAGCCTCATAAATGACTATGGACAGCAGATGGGGCGACCGGCAGGCGCGCCATAGCGAACTCGCGGGCAGATTCTCCATGTCAGCCAAAGGGTGTCTTCAGGTAGTGATATCACCGAGGGAAGATGGGGGATAGGAGGCAGATCGAATCCCTTTGGGGGCAAGAGGGACAAGTCGATGCGAAAGGGTGAACGCCATCAGTCGCTGCGCTCCGGAGTATCCTTGTTTCTGACTCTCTCCGAACAGAAGGGATGTGAGCATACTTGGAATACACCTTCCTTCGGTTCTGCTCCGGACTCCCCGCTCGCGGTCCCCGTTTCCGGGCTCGCGCGCAACCGGATTTGGCGCTCGCGCTACGCCGGATTCGGTGGCCTACTCCTGCCGGAACATGCACATGCGAGAATACGTATACTTCTTTGGACACAGCGCTGCTGAGAAAGGTTTCTCGTCCGTCATTCTGACAGTGCGAATCATCAGTGGAAGCGCGCTGTGGTTGGTATACGGACCTACATGAGGCCGTGATTCCGCCGGAAGGTTTCGGCCGCGGCGATCTCTTTGGCACGGCGTGCTGCATTGCGCGGCTTGGGTGCGGGTTTCTAACCCATGTAGGGGCGTCCAGCGTCCGGGCTTGCCCGGAGCCACGCGCTTCGCAAACCGTAATCATTATACCGCAATAGAGAATACTTGTCAATCTGTTCTGTTATTAAGTATTTGAATAGTAGTAGCGA
>CAIUWO010000505.1 GCA_903902895.1 Candidatus Hydrogenedentota bacterium
GGTCCCTATGGCGACCGCTACTGCGCCGTGCCCCACGGCGGCCACAACATGTTCTTTCGCGATGTCGAGGGCAACTGGTGGAGCACGATTTTCGGCAGCGACCCCAGCGCGCCGATCCACGAGCAGGCGGGCCTGGTGCGCGTGACCATCGCGCCCGACGGCCGCATCGCCCCGCTCAACCCGCCGACGGAACAGCCGCAACCGTAGTCGTAGGGAGCCCGCAGAGAAGCGGGCGCACCTATTGTTCCCGAAAGAGCAGGCAGGGATGCCGACGCTCCCGGTGCCTCAAGGGTGGCGCGCGGCAAGACGACTGTTACCTGGCCAAGCGGAACCCGACGTCACCGCCCGTGTAGTACGAACCGTAGCCGTAGCGGCGCGCGGAACGGCAGTAGTCGCCGCTGCTGCCAAAACCGCCACCCCGAAACACGCGGTTTGGGCCTGCGGCGGAACCCGTCGGATTCGTCTGCGCCGTTGAGCTGTACGGGCCATACCAGTCCTGACACCATTCCCACACGTTGCCACTCATGTCATAAAGGCCAAAGGCATTGATCTTCTTTCCGCCCGCGACATGGGCATACATTGCGCCTCGGCAAGTACCCGAATGCCAGGCATAGGCCAGAATATCCGTATAGCCTGGGTCCTCACCCCAGTAGAAACGGGTCGTCGTTCCCGCACGGCACGCGCACTCCCACTGCGCTTCGGTGGGCAGACGGAACGTCTTGCCAGTGCAATTGTTCGCCGCCGTCAAGAACGCCTGCGCATCATGCCACGAAACGTACACCGCCGGGCTGTCCGGATCATCAAGCGCATCGAGTTGACCAAACCATGGCGTGGTACCCATTACCGCCTGCCATTGCCGCTTGGTCAACTCATACTTGCCCATCCAATACCCGCTCAGCGTCACTGCATGCTGCGGCCCTTCCGGGGTGATTCTGCCCTGCTCCGTGTCCGGGCTGCCCATGGTAAAGGTCCCTCCGGGAATCCAAACCATCACCAGGGGCACGCTGCCGGGAAGCATTACCGTCTCCTCAGTTGGGGGGATGAACTTGATATAGTCGCCGTAAACGCCGGAGTTGTTGCCCACGCCGTCAAGATACTGCACGCGCACGGTGTGATAGCCAAGCCCCGCCGGAAGCGCGTGGGCGCGTGTGGACGTGGGGGGTTCCCATGCGGTCCAAGTCGATCCGTTGTCGCTGAAGCGCATCCGCGTCACGCCCGCCCCCGCTCCGTCCGACCAAGTCAGGCCCAGCGAGACTGACGGACTCGGCGTGGCCGTATCACCGTTGTTGATGACAATGGTGCCTGTCGGCGGGGTGGTGTCCAGCAGGATGTAGTCGTTGTACGCCGTCGAGCGGTTGTTCGCCCTGTCAAGATACTGGACCCGCACCGTCTTGTAGCCGTCGCCTCCGGGCAGCGCATAGGCCCGCGCCGCAGCAAGGGCCTCCCAGGGGGACCAAGTCGCGCCGTCATTGCTGAAGCGCATGCGCGACACGCCCGAACCGCCCGCGCCGTCATCCCAGGTCAGCGCCAGCGTGACGTTGGGCGTGTTGGTGGCGCTGCGGTTGCTGTTGATTACGACCGTGCCCGTCGGCGGTGCGGTGTCCGACCCCGCGTGCGCCGCGGGCTGCGGAACCGCCGCAAGGGCAACAACCGCCAGTGCAATCCAAGCACTCCAGTGCATCCTTTTCATTGCGCGCCTCCTGTGTTCGGACACCCGGCGGGGCATGGCTGACACGCAGCCCGGTGCCTGCCGCGCCCGGTCGGGGATGAATCGGCTGGAATTCTGGTCAAATGCAGTATAGGACGCTTTTGGTCTGGCGTCAATCGAGGTTTTCGCCCGTTCCGGTGTTTTTCCCCGTCAGCCGGGCAATGGTGGAAAAAGAACGGCGCGTGCAGTATCTTGACGCGGCCGGGAACAGGTCGCCCGTCATATCCGCGTGCTCCCCTTGTGAGTGCGGACGCCACCGCATAGAACATGTGAAAATGCCCCCCACGCCATCGGCGTGGGGGGCATTGCGCTTTCTGTGTCAGGCCGCGGTCACTTCACGACGGGGCGCAGCACCATGTTGCGGTAGGAGACGCCGGAGTGGTCGCCCTGGAGGTAGAGGGGGCCGGGGCGGAACTCGTCGGACCAGAGGGCGCCGCCGGTGCAGCCGAGCAGCGGGGCGTTGTCCTGCACGAGCTTGCCGTTGAGCTTGACGGTGACGTGGCGGTCGACGAGCGTGATGTCCACGGTCTGCCATTCGCCGGCGGGCTTTTCGGCCGAGACCAGGGGCTGAAGGCGGCTGTAGATGCTGCACATGTTGTGCGTGTCGCCGGGCTTGCCGTAGCTGTCGAGCATCTGCACCTCATAGATGCCGCGCAGGTAGACGCCGCTGTTGCCGTCCTTGGTCATGTTCACGTCAAAGCTGAGGTTGAAGTCCTCAAATTTCTTTTCCGTGCAGAGGTTGCCGTAGCTGGCGTGGGGCTTGCCCTCTTCCTGCTTCGGGTCGTTGGTCAGGACGCCCTTGGAGACGCTCCAGCCGTTCTTGAGTCCGCCGAACAGTTTCCAGCCCTTGGTGTCCTTGCCGTTGAACAGTTTGATCGGCTTGCCGAACTTCACCTTGGAAAGGTCGGGCGCGGGCGGCAGGGGCGGAATGCGCTTGCCCGTGAACTCGGACTTGTCCGGCCCTGTGCCGTCGGACTTGGGGTGGAAGCGAACGCCCTTGAGTTCGTCGCCGCTCACGGTGCAGGTGAGCGTCTCGGGGAACGACTGTTTGGCGATCACCTTGCCGGCGGCGTCCTTGCGCTCGACCGTGTTGATGCGGACCACGCAGAGCGTGCCGCCGTCCATGTACACGGCGTCCACCGGCACGACGCTGCCGCCGTACCACAGCACGGCGCCGTCCAGATAACCCTTGTCCTTGTCGATACCAAGCCAGCCGGCGCCGTTGTTGGGCAGGTCGAGCGCCCAGCGGCCGATGAACGGCTCGGCGGCGGGCTGGGCCAGGGCCGTTCCGGCGCAAAGCAGGGTCAGCGCGCAAAGCAATGTGAGCTGCAGGACACGGTTCATAGCAATTCTCCTTCGTTGAGGGTTGGGGACGGTTCTTTGGACGGGCTATCTTGACCAAAGGTGTCGGCTGTTTTCCAGTGCACCCCCCCCTGCGGCCGTGAAAACTGCGAAAGGCGGGTTTTTGTGCTGCGTGGAATTCCTGATGACTATTTAACAATTGAATGGTATGCTATTCATGAGGAGAAGCAGAACGCATGGCAGAAGCCCAGGACGAGAGAGGCCCATTCGCGCGGATGCTGCGCCGGCTGGAGACGGCTTTGGCGCGTCGCCGCGCGCGGCAGGCGCTGGTGGAGGAGGACCTGCGGGCCTTCGAGGACGCCTATGCGCGCCATTATGTTCCGGGCGAAACAAAACCGCCGGAGGTGGGCCGGCCGTTCTTGCTGCGTCCCCGGCGGCTGCGGCCGCGCGGCGGGGTGGTGCTGGCGCACGGTTTTCTTGCGGCGCCGCTGGAAGTGCGCGCGCTGGGCGAGGCGCTGTGCCGCGCGGGCTATGCGGTGTACGGCGTGCGGCTGGCGGGCCACGGAACCGCGCCGGAAGACCTGGCGCCGCGCCCCTGGGAGGAATGGCACGCGTCGCTGGAGCGCGGGGTGTCCATTCTGGAAACGCTCACGGACCGCGTCGCGCTGTGCGGGTTTTCGATAGGCGGCTGCCTGTCGCTGCTGGGCGCGGCGCGGATGTCGGAGCGGGTGTCGGCGGTGGTGTCCATCTGCGCGCCGCTGTACGTGCGGCGCTACTCGATACGGCTTGTTCCGTCGATTGTGGGCATCAACTCGCTGCTGCGCCGGGTGGGCGTGGACCGTTTCCGTTGGGACTATGTGGAGAACCACCCGGAAAACCAGCACATCAACTACGTGCGCAATCCGCTCACGGCGGCCAAAGAGCTTGTGACCATCATGGCGGAGACGGAGCGGCTGCTGCCGACGATAACGATTCCGGCGCTGGTGATCCAGGCTTCGCGGGACACGACGGTGCATCCGGACAGCGGACCGGACATTTTTGGCCGGCTGGGCTCGCCGCGCAAGGAGCTGACGATTTTTGAGCGGGGCCGCCACGGCATCGTCAACGGCGAGGGCAGCGACGAGGTGTTCGCGCGGGTGGAGCAGTTTCTGGGGCAGTCGCTGCATCTGCCGCGGGAGCGCAGACCCGCGGTGGCGTTGCCGCAGCAGGAGCCGGTTGCCGTGTCTGACACAGAGGAAAGCCGGGCCCTTTCGGCCGGGTAGACGGGGCGCGGGCTATCGGCGGGGCAGGGTGTCACGGGGCGGGGGGCGGTCGGTGGCGTGGTCCAGCACCTGCACATTGTAGGAGCCGCCAAACAGAAACACCTCCATGTCGGTCAGCCATTGCCCGATGGGGATGACTCCGCCCTGATGGAGCGTGTAGGGGTCGTCATCATAGATGAAGTGGACAACGTAGTCGCCCTGGTTGACGAAGACCGACTGCTTTCCGCCGGCGGGAATGGTCGCCTCCGCGGCGCCCTCCTGCGAAACGACAGACGCTTTCACGCGGCTTTCGGCGGTGTTGTGGATGCGGATTTCATAGCTGCCGTCGCGCAGGCGGTGGAGATTGCGGGGCAGTTGCGCTTTGGGCCGGTAGGACGGCTTGTCTTCGCCGTTCTCGGCCTGGCGCTCCCGACGTGAAGACCCGGCCACGGTGATGCGGGCCTTTCGCGGTCCGGGCGGGACGGTTTCAGAAGCGGCGCCGGTCTCGCTGTCGCCGGTCGCTGTCTGTCCGGCATTATCCGGGTTGACACCGGCTGTCTCCTCCGCCTTTTCGGCGGTGTCTTCGGTGTCCGCCGCGGCTTCCTTCCCTTCCACACGCTCCGCTTCCGTCCCTTCGCCGCCTTTGTCCTTGTCGCCGCTTTTCGCGTCAAAGAACCCCGTCTTTCGGACGAGTTTGCCGTCCTCAAACCGGGCGACAAAACTGGAGCCGCTGCCGTCGCGCCAGGCGTATAAACTGACGGCCGCGCCGCTCTTGCTGATGAGTTGGGGCTCGATGCCGATGCGGTTCATGACCTCCTCAAAGGTCATGCCCGGGCGGACGCCGTCATAAAGGTCCCTGTCGATGCTTTTCTTCTCATATGTTTCGGCGGAAATCTCGTCCCCTTTGGCCGTGATGATGCTCTTGCGGGTGAGTTTGTCGTCCTCAAAGCGCGCGAGCAGGCTGAGCCCGGCCCCATTCCAGCGGTAGACGGTGCTGGCCTTGTCGGTGCCGGCGATCAGGACGCCGGGCGTGCCTATCTTTTCACTGACCTCCCGGCTGGTCATTCCTTCCCGTATGGAGTGAAGACTTTCGAGGGTCAGTGAGGGCTTGGGCGGCTCCTCTTTGGGGGCCTCGACCCCGGCGGCGGCGCCGGGAAGCCCGGGAGCCACGGGGGTCTGCACGGCGGGCCCCGGGGCGGGGGCGGTGGGGGTTTGCACCGCGGGCGCCGGCATGGGGGCCGGGGGCGTCTGCGCGGCGGGGGCCGCCGGTGGGGCGGGGGTGCCCGTGCAGGAGGAAAAGCATCCGGGCAACAGGGCCGCGCCAAGCAGCAGGCCCAGCGACAGAACGGCGCCGAACGCCTTTACGCGAATCTTGTCGGCACGGGGCAACATCAAAGCGCAACCTTCCACATAGTCCTGACAAAGACCGACCATGACGCTAGTATCCTACGCTTTAACCGCATTTGCAAGCAATACGCACGCGCGCGGCGGCGCGGGGTTGCACGGGATTACCCCGGATGCGGTACACTTGGGGTGGTCTGAAGGCTGGGCTGGGAACGTCTGTCACCGCGCCGGCGCGCCGGGCGGATTTCCGTGTTCCTGCTTCAATGGCCAAAGACTTGCTGACAATCATGGGAACAGGCGCATGGAATATTACGTCATGGTCGGCGGGCAGCGGGAGGGACCCCTCCGCGAGGAGGAGGTGCGAAAACGCATCGACGTTGGGGAGGTGGACGGGCAGACGCCCGTCTGGCATGAGGGCATGGAAAAGTGGCAGCCCTGTTGCGGTGTGCTGAAGGACGTGCAGCCGCCGGAAGTGTGGTTTGCGATGGTCGGCAGCCAGCGGCTTGGCCCGCTGCACCGGGGCGCGCTGGAGCGGGCGGTGTCGCTCGGCCAGGTGACGGCGGAGACGAAAGTCTGGAAGTCGGGCATGAAGAAGTGGCGCTCCTGGGGCAAGATTGCGGCGGAGCACGGCATGGCCGTGCCCGTGACCGACCCGACAAACCTGGATGGCGGCCTGCATGCCGCCATGGCCGCCAATTCGGGCGGCGGCGGGGTCCCGTTTGATTTCGACATGGGGGGGAAAACAGGCGCCGGCAAGAAAGGCGTGCTTGCGTCTCTCTTTGGTCGGATACTGCCGCCGCGCCGGGAAGGGTGATGTCCGCGCGGCGCGCGACGGGGTGTTCTTCCGGCCATTGAGGCCGGAGGGGACGGGGCGGTACACTGAAGCCCGGCCGGTTCTCCCGGCCGAAACCGTCTCAAGCAGGACCGGCGCCTTTCAACGGGCGCCCGGTCGGGAAAGGGAACGGCCGGCATGAAGTATTTCGTCATGACCAATGAACGGCGCGAGGGTCCGTTTACGGAGGGGCAGCTTCGGGAGCGCATTCAGGCGGGCGAGGTGCATGCGCAAACCCCTGTCTGGCACAAGGGGCTGGAAAAGTGGAAGCCCTGCGGAAACCTGTTCGGGGACATGCCCGAACTGGACTCGTGGTATGCGATGGTGGACGGCCGGCACGAGGGGCCCATGACGCCGCGGGTGTTTCAGAACGAGGTGCGGGCGGGCCGGGTCACGGCAGCCACCGTTGTCTGGCGGACCGGCATGCCGCGCTGGCGGCGGCTGGGCAAGGTGGCCTTTGACCAGGGCGTGGTGCTGCCCGATGCGGAGACACCCCTCGCCACGGCACCCGCGACGGGCATTCCCACGCCGCACCCCGGCTTCCTCGGGGCATCGGCATCGGCGCCGTCCATTTCGCAGTTCTCCGCGCCGACCCCGCCGCCCATGATGGGTGCGGACACACCCCACCCCGGACCGCTGCACGCCGTTCCCACGCCGCAGGCGCACCGCAGCACGCGGCAGCAGCCGCCCGCGCCGCCGCCGATCCCACCCGCGGGAGGCGGGAGCGGTGTGAACACCGGCATGAATCCGCTGTTCGACATGGATTTTGACCTGCCGCCCCCCTCCGCCAAGCCCGCAAAGAAGCCCGCGCGCGGTGCCGCTCTGGCACGGTTCGACGGGGTTTTGCCGCCTTTCGACTACGGCGGTTTCTGGATTCGTTTCCTGGCCATCTTTATCGACAGCGTGCTTGTGGGCATGGTTGTCGCGGTGGCGATGACGGTACTGGGCCTGTCGATGATGGTGGTGCCGCCCGAGTTCGGCTCCGCGCCTCCGGAAGTGCAGACGGCCGCCGCCCTTTCGGGCCTTGTCCGGCGGGTTCTTTTCCTGCAGTTGCTGATATGCCTGTATCCGGTCCTGACCACCTGGTGGCTGGGCGGCACCTTCGGCAAGCTGGTTTGCGGTTTGCGCGTGGTGCGGTCCGACGGCGAGGCGCTTTCAATTCTGCGCTGCGCCGCGCGCGAATTGTGCCGCCTGTTCATCTCGGGCCAGATTTTCTGCATCGGTTTTCTGCTGGCGGCGTTTACTGACGAGAAGAAAACGCTGCACGACATGATCTGCGACACGCGGGTGGTGAAGAACGGGTAAAAGAAAAGCGCCCCCAAGCCCGGTGCGCGCGGTGCGCTTGCGGGCCTGAGGGTGCCACAGGAGAGACGGGTCAGGCGCGCCTGTTTCACCTCGTCATTGCTTCGCTTCTCTGCTAAGAAAGTGGCGCCCGGCCTTGTGCCGGGCGTGGATGCCCGCCAGAGGCGGACAAGCCCGCCTTCGCGGTCATGACGGAAGCGGCGGCGTTTGCCGCCGCACGCCCGCCACAAGGGCGGGCGCTACGGGAACAGACAACGCCTGTCATATTCGTGTCCGTACGCTTTCTGCCGCGAATCGCCGCCGTAGGCGGTCTGAGGCTCGCAATGACGGCTCTTCTTGCGGGTCAGCCGCGCTTGACGCGGCGCAGGACGCGCTCGATCCAGAGGTCGAGGTGTTCGCGGCCGAGGGTGGCGGCGAGGTCGATGCCGTCGGTGCGGGCGATTGCGACGGCGCGGTCCCGGGCGAGTTCGCGGGCGCGGCGGCGCTCGTCCGCGGTGAGGGCGCCGTCGGCGCGGGCGGCCTTGAGGCTGCGCACGTATTCCTCGTAGACCTGGCGCACGGCCGATTCGACGCAGCGCAGGGCGCGCTGAAGCCGGGCGCGGTTCAGCCGGCTGAACCAGGAGGAGGACTGAACGGCGGCCCAGATCGTTCCGGCGACGCCGGCGACAAGGGACAGGGCGGGGTCACTGGTGAGGATGTTTGTGAGGTTCATGGTGCGGGTCTCCTTTGGGGAATGGGAAGTGTGGGAGTTATGGGAAGAATGGGCGTCATGGGGGAGGCCGACGATTCGCCGCAGCCGGCAGGCGGGACGCCTGCGGTACTGTTCACCACCATCGGGCGCGCCAGCGGACGATGGCCGCGCCCTGATGGGCGCTGTCGAAATCATCGTAGAAACGCAGGGTGTTGTTGCCGGGTGCCAGTTGCGGGTAGTCACCCGAAACCTGTGCGGTGACATCGGTGTCGTTGAGCGTAACGCGGCGCGCCGCGCCGTCCATCACCAGCACCTGTCCCGGGCTCATGATGCCGCTGTAGGTCAGGCGGCGGACGCCGTCGTCAAATGCGGGAATCAACACGGCGCCCGGGGCGGTGAACTCGATATGGACGTCAGCGGAGGCGGTGCCTTCATTCTCCAGCGGCAGCGCCGCGCCCCACGCCTGGATGTCCCAGGAAAGCTGTGTCTCCCGGTCCGCCTCCTCCAGCGCCTGTCCGGAGGTGAACAGCGCCGTAAACACGGCCTCCCGCGCTGTGCGGTGAACCTCGCGGTCCAGCCGCTGCAGGCGCGCCGCGATGCGGCGCCCCGGACGCAGGCTGAGTTCGACAACGCCGGTGTCGCCGCCGAGGGCGGCGCGGGCAACATCGTCCAGCCGGGATTCGAGTTCGGCCTGCGTGCCGGCGTCGCCGACGGAGCCGGTGATGCGGATGGTCCGGACTGGCAGGTCGGGGTCCGTGTCGCGCCGCTCACGGACCGCGACGCTTTCATCGGGAAGGGTCAGGTCGCCGATGCGAATCATGGGGTTGCTCCTTTACAAATGTGGGACAGCCGCCCTCGGCTGTCAATCCTGGGGTAACGGTTATGAGCCGACAGCCGGGGGCGGCTGTCCTACAATTGCGAATCGGGAGATTCGCGCACCCAGGAAAGGCCGTGTCTCAATCGTCGCCGGCCACCGGCATGGGATCGGTGGCCAGTGCGGGAAGCGGCGCGGGCGGGGTGGTCAGCACGGGCGCGAGCCTTTCCCAGCCGCGGCGTTCGGCGGACGAGGCGGCCTCGCACAGGGCGGTGCCGCGCGCGCCGGTGTCGAGCCGCTGGCCCGCCAGCGACACGCTGCGCCGGTCGGCGGCCTGACCGGCGGCCAGGGCGCGAAGGACGAGCGCCCCGGCAAGCAGGGCCTCGCCGTCGCGCAGGCGCCCGGCTTCGAGTTCGGTGCTGGCGCCGGGGTCAAGCCGCATCAACACGCACAGGTTCGCCTGAAGCAGGCAGTCGGCGATGAGTTCGGACGATGCGGCGCTTTCGGAAAGCTGGAACTTGAGACGGACGTCGTCTTCGGTGGCAAAGGTGGGCATGGCGGGTCTCCGTAACTTTCCGTCATTGCGAGCGAA
>CAIUWO010000506.1 GCA_903902895.1 Candidatus Hydrogenedentota bacterium
ATAACTGGCGCCCCCGTCCTGCGCGGCGGCGGCCTCCTGCGGGTCGTGGCTGGACGCGCCAATGACGAGGTCGGGCGCGATGCGCCGCGCGTCGGCAATGGGCAGATCGGTCTGGCCCAGATGGACGCCGTCGGCGTCCAGCGCCAGCGCCAGATCGACGCGGTCATCGACGATCATCAGCGCCCCTGCGGCGCGGGTCCGCCTGCGGAACGCGCGGCCCAGCGTCCAGAGGTCCAGGTCAGACCCCTCCTTCTCGCGCATCTGCACCAACCGGACACCGGCGTCCAGACAGGCGTCGAGCACGTCGAGCGCGCCGCGGCCCGCGCAAAACGCGCCGGTGATCACCACGTAGAGGTCGGCCTCTGAAAACAGGGCCATGCGTTCGGCATGGTTCATCATCCGCCCCCCACGAAGCGGACCACTTCGACCGCGTCTCCGGCCCGCAAGACAACGGTCGCGTGCGCGCCGCGCGGGACAATGGCGTCGTTGACCTGGGCCGCGACCGCCTGCGGGTTCAGTCCAAGCGTTTCAAGCAGCATGAGGAGCGTGGCGCCCTCCGCCACGGCGCGCGCCTCGCCGTTCACCGTAATTTCTATTGCCATGGTGTGTGCAACCTTCTGTGTCTGCGTTCTTAGCGCCGTTCAAGGCCCGCCATTATCCATCATGCCTCCAGGGCCGCCGCAAACCATGCCGCGGCCTGGTCCAGTTCCACTGCGTTGTCCGTCCATGCGTGGTCCGCGCCTTCACGGACCTGCAGTTCCGCGCGGCCCCCCGCCGTGCGCCATGCGTCCCGCAGCCGCGCCGACTGCTCCGGCGGCACCACCCTGTCGGCCGTGCCGTGAAACAGCAGCAACGGCGGTGGAACCGCGCCGGGGTGGCGCTCCGAAAACTTTGCGGCCACGCGCACCGGGGACAATTCTTCGAGGCGCGCCAGAATCTCCGGCTGGGTTCGCCCGCTCAGGCCGCCTTTAAAGAGCAAGCCGGGCAGGTCCAACCCCTCCAGCCGCACCCGGTCAAAGCGAACGCCGCCAAAATCGACCAAGTCTGACGGGGGGAAGAACGCGGCCACGGCACCGACGGCCGTGCCGGGGCGCCGCCAGGCGTCGCGGCTTTCCGGCCGGCCCGCATGGGCAGTCAGCGCGGCCAGCGCGGCCAGATGCCCGCCGGCCGACACGCCCGCCAGGCCCACCCGGACGGGGTCAATCCCAAACGCCTTCGCGTGGGCGCGCACATGCCGTATGGCGGCATGCACATGGCGCACCATCTCGGTGCCTGTAAACAGGTTCGACGAGCCGGGCAGCACGGCAAACACGGTGAAACCGCGCGCGCACAGCGCGTCGCAAAGGCCCAGTCCAAGATGCTCATTGTAGACCACCCGGTCGCACTGCCAGCCGCTGCTCACCACGTCGATGATGGCCGCGCCGTTGGCCGGTCCGGCCGGGCCCAGCACGTCCATGACCAGCCCCGCGCCGTGCGCCTCCGCGTAGACCCGCTGCGTCTGGAGCGTGACGAAGCCGCCGCGCGTCTTGGGCCGCATCCGCAGCACGGCGCCGGGACGGTGCAGGATTTCCACGGGAAAAGGTTCAGGACCGGTCATCTGGGTCTCCGTTTGGTCGATTCCGCTATTTGGCGAGCTGCCTGTCAAACCAGTCCGTGGCCGCCATCAATTCCTCGCCGATGGTCAGCCAGAGATGGCCGCCCCCCTTGTTGACAATGAGCGTCACATCGTTGCCCTTGTCCTTCAGCGCCTTCTCCATGGACTGCGACTGCTGGAGCGGCACGACGGGGTCCGCATCGCCGTGGATGAGCAGGACCGGCGGCTCGCCGGCCGTCACATGGAGCGCCGGCGAGAGGTCTTTCAGGGCCGCGTCAATCTGCTCCCTGGTCTTGTCCTTGACGCCGCCGGAAAAAAGAAGCTCGGCGCTTTTGTCGATGGGCGCGGGACCGCCGCCCCAGTTCAGGAAATCGGCGGGCGGAAACAGCGCCACAACGGCCTTGACGCGCGTGTCGTGCCGCAGCAGGGGATCGGCGGCCTTGGGGTCGCCGGCGCCGGGGCGGGTCATGGAAAGCAGGTTCAAATGGCCGCCGGCCGATGCGCCAATCATGCCGAGCCGTTCGGGGTCGACCTTGTACTCCTTCGCGTGCTCTTTGACCCAGCGCAGGCCGCGCTGCAGGTTGTCCACCATCTCCAGCCCGGTGAAGTTTGGCAGCGAACCGGGCCGAATGCAGAAGACGGTGTAGCCGCGCGCGGCGAGGATGTCATACATCCCTGTGGCCCGGTGCTCATCCTGGCGCGCCTTGCTCCCGTTCCAGCCGCCGCTGATGACGTCAATGATCCCCCGGCCTTTGCCCGTGTCGCCCGGCTTGAATATGGGGTTCAGGTTTTGCCCGTTCGGCGTGATCACCTGCAGCACCAGGGGCTCTTTGGGTGACTCGGCATAGGGAATTTCGGCGCTCATGTCCCAGCAGTGCGGCACCTCAAACTGGGCCGCCGCCGGAAGGCAGACAACACAAAACAGCGCCAGGGTCAGCAACGCGGCACGAAGACGACTGGAAAACATGGCAACAACTCCCGCACAGGTAAAGACGGCCTTTATTCCGACCCGGACAACCGGGGGGCGAACCCCATGATAGCAGTGCCATTGTGGACGGGTCCACCCCCCCCCCCCGGGACCGGCAGGTATGAAACCGCATCTCAAAGACTCAAACGATGCCGCGACAAACGGCGTTCCTACGGCTAGAAGACGACGTCCTCCGCGCCAGCTTTAAGGAACCGGGCGCCGGACCAGGCGGCGTGGTCGCACTGGTAGCCGTCGCCGCCGTTAAGAACGCGCAGCGTGATTTCCTTGGCCCCGGTGATGTCGACATCGAAATGGTGGGCGCTGCCGTGGGTCATCACGGGGCTTTTTGCACGCATCTTGCCATCAATCCATATCTTAAATTGGACCGATCCGCCACCACCACTGTCCTCCACGCCCGCATCGGCAAGGAAGCGGGCGAATGGCTTGCCCGCGACATCGATGACCACGTCGGCCGGGGTGGCATCGTTGTAGGCGTGGGTCCACACGCCTTTCGGGCAGGTTTTGCCAGCCACCGATATCTCGCTGCCGCCATAGTTGGTGTCGCGGTGGACCTCGTTCTTTGCGCCCGCGTTGGATTTCACCCAGTCCATGTCGGAGACGAAGGTGACACCGGGCAGTTCGGCCAATTTGGGTGTGAGAAAGCTGCCGGGACCATCGTCGGCATCATGGGTTCCGCCCCAGGACAAGGCCTGCACACGGTAGTACAATGTCTTTTCAGGGGCAAGCTTGGGCAGCCTGCAGGTGGTGCCGTTCACGGTCTTTGCAAGAATATCCTTTTCAAAACCGTTATCAGCGGCGACGGTCACGCGGTAGCTGCGCGCATGGGCGGACGGTTCCCAGGACAGCTTGGCGGAGGTGTGGAAGGCATCGGCGGAGGTTTCAGCGGGCAGGAGGTTGAACGCACCCGGTGCTTCCAGACCGTCGGGCTTGCCGAGCGCGGCGTCGCGCAGGTAGATCAGGTCACAGGTGTATCGGTCGGGCAGGGTGAGCGCAAGCCCCGCTTCCATGAGGTCGGCGCCGGTACGCATGGCGGCGCCGACGGAACCGTCCTCGCTCCAGACCCAGTAGGCGTTATCTGGGTTGACAGTTTGTCGGACTTTGGAAATATGATAATAGGCATATAAAGCTATTGACATAATTACCGATATCTGCTACACTGTGTCCATGAGCACACGATACATATCCGCCGACCGCAATCAACCGCTTCTTCTGCCGCCCGACCTTCGCGAGTGGGTTCCCGACGACGATCTGGTCCATTTCGTCATCGAGGCGGTGGACAC
>CAIUWO010000507.1 GCA_903902895.1 Candidatus Hydrogenedentota bacterium
ACCCGGTGGGCGCGGACAGGGTTATTCCGCCTTGGGCGCGCCGCGCACGGCCGCAATCAGCGCCACCATCAGCACGCTTATGGCAAGCCCCACAAGAAGCGTCACTTCAAAGCCTTCATGCAGCCTTTCCGGGGAAATGCCCGAATGTTTCAGGGAGACCGCATCCAGAGAGAGGGAGTCGGGAATGAACCTGGAGAAGGTCGTCTCAAAAACCACCACGCCGAGCACAAGGCCCAGGCTGCGCATGAGCGAAGTGAGGCTGGCGGCAGTGTTCTTGCGCTCGACCGACACGCTGCCCATGATGAGCTGAATGTTGGGCGCCCGGTTGAGGCCCTGCGAAAGGCCAAAGACTGTCAGCGCCAGCACCACCCACCACAGGGGCTCGCCGTAATCCATCAGCGTGAACATCGTGAAGGCCACCAGGCCGAATCCTACGCCGGCAAGCGCGATCGATTTATGCCCTTTCCGGTCGCCAAGCTGCCCGGCATAGGGCCCCAGAAACTGCCCCACCGACAGAACGCACATCACAAGACCGATGATATTGACGGTCATGTTGCGGATATCCTGAAGATAGAACGGAAAAATGAAGAGAATGCCACCAAACACCATCATCGAGAGGCAAAAATTGAGCGTCGAGAACAGCGTGTCCCGGTTCGCAAAGAGCCGAAGATCGAGTATCGGGTAGTCAATGCGAAGCTCGCGCCGAACGAAGAGCGCCGCTATCACGACACTGCACACCAGGGAGCCCGCGATTAGGGGCGAGGTCCAGCCCAGTTCCGCGCCCTGGTTGAGGGCAAACACAAAAGCCAGCAGAAACAGGGTCTGGTACACCGCCCCAAGCGTGTCGAAACGGGAATCGCGCGGCGCCGGATACGTCTTGGGCAGCACCCGAAAGCCGACGAGCATCGCAATCAGGCCCAGCGGCACATTGATGAAAAAGATATGGCGCCAGCCGAGATAATGGGCGATGATGCCGCCGACCGGCGGACCTATGGCCACCCCAAGCGCCGCGGCCATCGTCGTGTACCCCATCGCGCGGCCCCGTTTCGCCAGCGGAACGTGGATCGCCGCGAACGTGAGCATGACCGAGAACATCATCGATCCGCCTATACCCTGCAGCATCCGCATCGCCACGAGCTGCCAAAACGTCCCCGACATGCCGCAAAGCAGTGAAGCGGCGGTGAACAGCACGAAGCCCCCAAGGAATACACGCCGCCCGCCAAACAGATCGCCCAACTTGCCAAACGCCATAATCGGCCCTGTCTCGAAAAGCAGGTAGGCCAGCACAATCAAAGAAGCATAGCTCGGCGAAAGGTTCCAGCCGTTCGCAATCGTCGGCAGGCATACATTGACGATGGTGCCGTCCATGTTCGCCATCAGCGCCCCAAAGCAGACCACCGCCATCATCGTCCGCTGACGGCGCACGTCCCCGATAACGTACTTCTCCATCCAACCTCTCCCGCCTGACAGTAATGCCCGTTGGCCGAAATTGCCTGCTCCGCCGCGACAGCAGCGCGCATACTGAACCGCTTCATGGAACTGCCAGCACCGTCTCCAAGAGCGTGACGCTGCAAACTATCATATTGGGTGCCCGGCCATCCACCTCCCCGGCCCATGCACCGTCACGCCGCTTAGGAAGCGAACGAGCGCACCACCTTCAACGCACGGTGGTACTTGGCCAGGCGTTTCAACTCATCGGGACCCACCTTCGGCAGGCGCGTCATGTCCATGTTGTCCAACAGGTCCGCCTCCTTGACCTTTCGGGCGATGGGATTCGCACAGGCCCGAAGCACAAACGCCTCGTACTTCTCCTTCTTCCCCTCTTCGTCAATCCGGCGCGACAGGGCATCCACCGCGTCCACAACCTCTTCCGAAAACCCCTCGTCGCGCAGCATGTCCAGTGTCCAGGAAGTGTCCTCGACCACGTCATGCAACACGGCCGCGATTCTCGCGTCCTCCCCTTCGACCCGCATCATGACGCGTATGGGGTGCAGCATATACGCCTGCCCACCCCGGTCCAACTGGTTCTCATGCACCACCGCCGCAATGCGAATGGCCTTCGCCAAGGTTCCTGTGTTCTTCATGTCCATAACACCTCCATACAGATTATAGCCGCGGTGCGGGGAAATCTGTACTGGGAACGCCGGCGTCCTGCCGGCTCTTGGGGCGTTACGTAAACCCAAATGCCGGAAGACAGAAGAGCCGGCGGGGACGCCGGCGCTCCCAGTGAGACCGGTTTCGCATGAAATACCATCCCCCTAGCCCGCGTTGATACAGTAAGAGTAACAGGAGTGACGTGATGACTTTTGTGACCGCCCTATTGAAC
>CAIUWO010000508.1 GCA_903902895.1 Candidatus Hydrogenedentota bacterium
CCTTCTCCCGCCACAAAGGCGGGGGGCCGCCCCTCTGTGTCAGAACGTGATTGCCGTTGGTCCATGTGCTGCGGCATTGGTGAACGGCCGTCCTTAGATCCTTTTCGTCAACGTCCAATACGTCGCGGGCCGCCGCCGGAGTGAGCCCACGATACTTGAGCAGGTAGGTTCGGGCATCGCCGGAAGCCCCGCAGCGGCGGCACCAGTACCGACCGCAACAACCCTCCTGTGGGAAAGTGATGAACCTATCCACGCCGTGATCTTCACAGAATGGGCATGCTGACGACCATTCTTGGCGGGCGCCCCCCTTTGGGACGGGAATGAACCCGTCTTCAGTAAGCAGGTCGATGATATTCATTGAATATTCCTATCTCGCGTTCAGCGCGGATTCGGTGTTGTGGTTGGCCTTGCCTGCGGCGGGTGCCACTACTGAGGCCGGTCGCAATTGCACGATGGACCCCGTGTTGTTGGCTTCGCCCGCGGAGCTTAGAACCCGCCAGGCGGTCTTGCCATGCACTTGGCCTGCCTTCTCCACCCGCAGTTTCTCGGTTCCAAAGGGGCGGTCGATTATGTTTGCCATGGCCTTGCCCAATTTCACGGGGAAGGAAGGTTTGTTGTAGTGCTCAGCGAGCCATTCCGGGAAGAATTCCGCGTCAAGGGACGCGACCTGTGTCGCGGTAACAGTCTGGCCGTGGAATTCTTGGCGGATTGCGCGCAGCAGCCGTTCCCACTGCAGTTGCTCGTCATCGCCCTGGTCGTAGTGCGTGTTAAGATTGCCGAGAAAGCCGTCGATCCCGGCGAATGCCAGCATGCCGCCGATCAGGCGCGCCCAGCGGTTGAAATTCCCGGTCGCAGGAATATGCGGTGCAGAAGGTTTGCCGGCCAGGAAATAGGCCCTTGCAAGTGTCAGCGCGGCCGCCAAGACCGCACCCCGGTTCTGGATTGCCCATTCGTCGAGGTCCGGGTGGCGGAATACTATCTCGCGCGCCCACGGACGCGCCTCGTGCGTGTCCAGGCGTATCGGAAAGGATCTTCTCGCAATTTCCGTCGAACACAGTGTGTTATTCCCGGTTGCCATAACCGTAACGCACACCGGCAGGTCGATTTCGCGGTTGGTCATCAGAATGCGAGACCGCCACTTAGGTTCAGAAATGACGCGCGCGACACTGGGGCTGCGGAGCATCCCGGTCAGATTATCGAGGCAGAGAACCGTCGCCCCGGCCATGAACACCGAGGTTATTCGCTTTTGGTTTTCGCTCTCAGAATTGGTCAGCATTATGGCCTCTGATGCCTTGCCGGTCGCGATGCGTGTGATTACGTTAGTCAGCAGGCTTTTCCCGGTTCCTGGCGTTGGGCTGGTCACCAGCGCCATTAGAACTGGTCCCGGGATGCTGGGCCGTAATGTCGCAGTGAGAAGCAGAGCTGTGGCATTACTGCGATCGCAGGATGAGGCAAAGGGAAAATCCTCGAAAGGCTCCTGCAGCAACTGCGCCGCGCTTGCGACCTGTGCGGCGTCGGGTTGTTCCGGAATGGGGGGCAGCGTCAGATCCGCGCTCGGCGAATAGTACAACTGCGTCACCGGGTCGTACCCTGGCGCGTCGTGGATGGTCCCGTCTGGGCGCAGGAAGGGCAGGTGCACTATTCCTTTCAGCGGGGGGAACTGACTGAAGCGGCGGCGCCCGAGGGCGTCTTTCAGGCACTTGTCTGAAACGATCGTGGCGCTCGTGCGCCCGCCTGACGTTTTCACGTAGAAGGCCGATCTATCAACGTCGCTCCTCAAAGTGTCGATGTCATGGTGCTCAAGGAAAATGTCGCCGGCATCATCCTTGATAATGCGGACGAGACTGCGCAGTTGGGAGAAGACCCACGGCGGCGTGTTTTGTGCAGCTAGCGCGCCAAGCGCCGCCGCCGTGACTTCGTGCATGTGGAGGCCGGTCAGGTCTATGACCGGAAGGTCAGAAGTGGCCCGCGCCGCGTCGGCGGGGGGTAGCAACTCGCGGTCCGGCGCATCACCGTGGACCATGGCATCGCCGACGATCGCAGTAGCATTTCCACCGATGGCCCGCCGTTCATTTTCGACCTCGGCTTCCATTTCAGCGATCAGTCCGTCGTCGGGCTGGATAGACTGCTGCGTCGAGCCGGCCACCGCCTGTTCGCTGTCGGCGTCGGCATCCGCTGCCAGGGGTACAATGTTTGTGCTGTCTGTTCTTGGATCTCGTTCGTCTATCATTGTGTCTTCCTTTTCACCGTCTTGTTTTTGCGCCCCGTGCACGCTACATCGCGCGCACGGGGAAATTGAGCGGGTTTTCAACTGTCGGCGTCCTGTCACCTACTTCTCAGCGCCTATGCAGGCGCGGCCCAACTGCACGCTCGGCCTGCCGTCGGTGGAGGCGTCGAGGTCAAGCCCGGCGAGAACTCCGTCCAGAACGACAATTGTGGGATCGTTGTTGCCATCGTGTGCGCACAGTACGTGTGACGAATTGGCGTATTGGTCGTTCGTCTCGACGAGGTCCGTGGCGTGCTCTAGAGGCAGCCCCGTCTCAAACCGAAGGAGACGCATGTCCGAAATATCATCCCACCGCATGACCCGTGTGAAGTCATTCTCCCCGGTGTCACCGTCCGTCCAGGCTTGTGAAATAGTGGCCCCCTGAAGGAGCCCCCCTTTGTAGCTGAACGTGACCGTGGTGGTGTATAGGTAGAAGGCGCGCACCATCCCGTGCGGCAACGCCTGGTCCTCGAATGTCACCCCGTGCCTACCCTTGGCTGTTACGGAAGGCAAGTCGGCGTGGGTCAGCCTGCCCTCGATGCTCTCCATGACCACCATCTTCCGACCGGCACGACCATTGGTAACGGTCAAAATTACGGGGCCGATGGACTTGGTCGCGAAACGGTGGAGATCCCCCTCATTCGACAGGCGGATACCCAGCTTTCGGGCTTCCAGCTTGAGCACTGCCCGGTCCTGTGCGTTGTAGTAGTCGAGTGATCTTGTAACCTCGATGCCCTGTGGCCCCGTGAAGCATTGGGAGATGGTCGCCCCCTTGTCCCCCCAATAGTTTCTGAATATTTCGATTGTGGTCTCCGCCACGGTGAGCGTCAGGCCCGCTGGGTTGGCGCAGGTTGATGGTTTCGTTCTTGTTTTCATAACTTGATGTCCTCATATGTTGTCAACGTGTCGTGCGGGGTTGAAGCTCGCAATGAGCTCCTGTAAAGGTAGGTGTGGCGGTTTGTTGCCGGATTGAGAGAACCGTCATGGCACAGCCCCAGCATGGGGAAGTCCCGTTCCGACTGGACTGGGTATTGGATGCGCCGGGGTGGGCACGCGGCCCACCCCGGCAGTCTTGGCGGCAGGGCAAGCCGGCCGACGGTGCCGTATAAGTACGGCACTAGCCAAAGAAACCCTGCTCTTCTTCATCGTGCGCCACCAGACCGTGCTGATCCAGGATGGGGTCTAGAAGGAGCATCATGGACTTGCCGCGATCGTTCTTTGCGTGCAACACAAAGAAGCGGTCGTCGAGCGACACCTCCATTTCGACTAGGTCCTCGGCCTTCTTCAGCGCGTGCCATCCCTCGGATCTCAAAATCCGCACATCATCGTCACAGGCCCAGTTCAGCCTTCGGGTGAAGCCGTCATCGCCGCGGCCGGACCACTCTTGCTCGACGACGGCGTCTTGGAGCACGCCGTCCCTGTATGTGTAGGTGACGGACATGTAGATGGCCCTGGAGACGTGCACAGTCCATGGCGGCATCTGCTTATTGTGGAACTTGACCTTCATGCGACCACCCTCCCGTTTTCCCCCGCGTGCGTGCCGGAGGATGCGTTCCGCTCAAAAGTGGCCAGTACGCCACGCAGCTCGGCGGCGACCTTCTTCATGACAACCACCGTATTGCCCGCGCTATCAACGATTGACGCCATCGCGTGGTGGCCCTTGAAGCGGGCCGCAAACTGGTGAAGATCACGCTCCTTCACCAGGTCAACGCCCAAAGCCTTGGCTTCGAGCTTGAGCACGGCCCAGTCCTGGTCGTCCGTCGCGTCGAATGTCCGCGTCAACGTCACCGCGGGTCCCTTGAGGCGCTGGGTCACTGTTGCCCAGTGGTCGCCGCACCAGCAGTCGGCAATGGCGATCGTGGTCTCCACGACCTCCATCGACAGGGTTGTCTTGTTCGAGATTGCAGACGAAGCTTTCAGCTTGACTTGCATGGCTTATTCCTTCCTTCCGGGCGGCGGTATGCCGTCCCGAAATTATCCGAACCACCCGTGCACGGGGCTCGTAGGTCCCAAGTGTTGCGGTGCACGCCCGCGTAATCACTCTTCAACTGTCAAAGATCGGTGGGCAGGTTCGCCGCCTGCTGGATGGCCTCCTTTTTCGGGTTATCGCGGGGCGCGCAGCCCAAGCTGCGCGCCCTGCGGTGCTGCGATTTGTCCGGCGTCGAGGCCGGTTGGTCGTCATCCGGCGCCGAAATGCATCATTCAACTGTCTTGCGACTGCCGTAGTAGTCCGGTCGGCAATAAATCACGGGTTCAGTAGGTTGCGCGATCCCTGCGCGGCGGCCCACACACAAGCCGCGGATGGTCATGGCGATTTCCGAAGCGGCTGAATTCCCCCTCACGTTTCCATCGAACTTCAGGCGTGCGCAGTTCGCCTGATTTCTCCCCCGAGCACGCCTTACGGGCGTGCTCGGGGAAGCTTGACTTATTTGACCGGCTGCCCTACGCAGCATCCGGAACAGCGGCATCGGCACGCCGCGCGTTCAACTCCGCATTGATGGCAGCGAGGGTGGTCTGCGCCTGTTTCCACTCCGCGTAAGCCGCGTCAAAGGCGTCCTGGTCCCGATAACTTGTCATTAGCGCACTGCGTGCTGCCTCACCCTTGAGTGTGACGGCACGCTGTGCTTCGGCGCGCATGCTCTCGATGCACGTCGTCATATCCTCGGCCACAGGCGTGGCAGTTTGGGTCAAAAACCTGTCACTGCTGTTTATCATTCTCTCTCCATTCAATTGCCGGCTATTCACCGGAGTTGCCCTTGGGGGCGGTTAGCACACGGGACTTCGGCGCAGCGACCGGACGCAGTTGCCCATGTATCGGCCATCGCCATGGGGCCATATCGAACCAATGAACAGGTTGCGCCTCGTCGTCGCACTGGGCAGCCAAACCGACTGGGTTTGGCCGTCACAAAACAGTTCCTTTTCCTCGTTTCGATTCAACTGTCAAAGATCGTTGGCGTAGGTCCCGCGGACAGGTGCTTCAACACTCACCACGAGTGCCTGCTGGCAACCTCCGCGCGCATTTCACCACGATTCGGCCCGGCTAATTTGGCATGCGAAGCCGAAATGCGCATCCGGCCATCCAGCCCGCCGGAGCACCAGCGGGTGCTCCGGCGTGGATGCTCGGCGTGGATGCTTCAGCGCCGCACAACCTACGCGCGCATTTCACCACGAGTTGGTCGGTTTAATTTGGCATGCGAAGCCGAAATGCATCGAAAACGCATTATGTTGTGGTGGAAGGGGATTGTGCTCACAGGATGTAGTGGCACAGCTAGATGCGGAACTGCTCGATAAGGAGCAATCAACGAGGTTTTGGTGCTGCCACCTGCCAGACCTGAATTAGGTATCAGCGTTTTCTCTGTCAGGTCTTTCGATTCTTACGGTGTTTTGCGAGAAGCGTTCTCAATACCGAGTTCCAGGCGACCTCAACCTGGTCGCGTTCCTTGTCTGGTCGACGTCCTCGTTTTCCAAGAACCGGCCAGTCATCCCCCATTTCGCGAAGGATTGTCAGTTGTTCTCGTGCAGATTCAACCGCCTCGACCAATAGTTCGGAGATTTCTTCTGGCGAAGCCGCGGGGCATTTGCGTAGCACGTGACTTCGAAAAGGAGATTGGACGGCAATATCTGCGACCAAAAGATGCTCCAATACCGCTTCTAATTCCATCCGAAGTCTTTGTTTGTGTCGCTTCAGATAATGTATTAACGTGGTCAGGGTCGGCTGCAACTCTTCCTTGGGGAGGTGTCCTGCCACA
>CAIUWO010000509.1 GCA_903902895.1 Candidatus Hydrogenedentota bacterium
CATCCCGATTCGACGGCGGGCTGGGAGGACCTGTTCGCGCCGGACCTGTCGAACGCGGTCTATCCGGCCGGCGTGTGGAGCTTTGAGAAGGGCGAACTGACCGCGACGGAGGACCAGGCCATCTGGACAAAGGCGGATTTTGAGAACTGCGTCATTGACCTCGAATTCAAGAATGCGGAGGCCGCCAACAGCGGCGTCTTTCTGTACTGCAGCGACATGGACAAGTGGGTCACGAGCTGCATCGAGGTGCAAATCCTTGACGACTACGCGGACAAATGGACAAAGGTCGATCCGTCATGGAAATGCGGCGGGATTTTCGGGCGCATGGCGCCGTCAAAACAGGCGGTCAAGCATGCCGGGGAATGGAACCACTACACGATTCGCTGCGTTGGCAAACAGATTGACGTCGTGCTCAACGGCGAGAACGTCCTTTCGATGGACATGAACAAGTGGACTTCCGCCACGAAGAATCCGGACGGCTCCGAGGCCCCCTCATGGCTGGGCGGTCCGCTGAGCACGATGGTGACGAAAGGCAGGATCGGCCTGCAGGGCAAGCATGCGGGCGCGCCCATTTGGTTCCGCAACATGAAGGTCAAGAAACTCTGAGGCGCGTCCCGCGCTTTCGCAACCCATTTTGAAGGAGAAGCAGCATGAACCGAACGAGCATTTGTTTTTTTACCCTGGCCGCACTTGTGTCCCTGGCCGCCGTGGCGGCTCCAACGGCCGGAGAGCGCGTCTCCGTGTTTAACGGGAAAGACCTGAGCGGCTGGACCGTTGAAAAGTGCGAGGCCAAGGTCGACGGCGGCGACATCCTCATCCAGGACGGCAACGGACTGGTGCAGACGGAAAAGAAGTACGGCGATTTTGTGATGGAGTTCGAATGGAAGGCGCTGGCCGCGGACAACTGGGACAGCGGCGTCTATTTCCGCTATGACGCCGTGCCGCCGAAGCGCGTGTGGCCCTCGAAATACCAGGCCAACCTCCGCAAGGGCATGGAGGGCAACGTCGAGGGGCTCGAAGGCGCCACCAGCACGGGTCTGATCAAGGCGGGCGAGTGGAACACCTTCAAACTGACCGTCAAGGGCGACAAGGCCGAACTCGAGATTAACGGCAGCCCGGCGTGGAAGGCCGCGGGCCTGGACGGTCCCAAGAGCGGGTTCATTGCCCTCCAGGCCGAAGTGGCCACCGGCGGCCAGCACCGGTTCAGGAACATCTACATCACGGAGCTCAAGGCCGCCGACTGAGTCCTCGCGCCACCCATCCCCATCTGACCTAGCGGGCCCGGCCCAGTGCCGCGGCCCGCTCGACATATGTGCTGGCCTCGTCCGGGCGTCCCAGCATGGCCAGCACGATGCTCATGTTGTTCATGGCATTGATGAATTTGGGGTCAATTTCGAGGGCTTTCCGGTAACAGCGCTCGGCCTCGTCATATTGCCCCTGATTCATGCAGTACCAGCCCAGGTTGTTGAGGGCGCTGGCGTGGTCGGGCTTGAGCGCCAGCACTTTCGTCAGATAGGGTTTTGCCTCATCAAAGCGGCCCTGCTCCAGCAAGAGCCTGCCCATGTTGTTGAGCGCGTCCACATGGTCCGGCTTCAGCTCCAGCGCCTTCGTCAGGTACGCCCGGGCCTCGTCAAAGCGCAGCTCGTTTGTGGCAAGCATGCCCAGGTTGTTGAGCACGTTGACATGGTCCGGCTTCAGCGCCAGCGCCTTCGTCAGGTCCGTCTTGGCCTCGTCATAGCGCCCCTGGTCCAGCGCGAGCTTGCCCAGGTTGCCAAGGGCGTCGACATGATCGGCCTTCAGGCCCAGCGCCTTTGTCAGATATTCCCGGGCCTCGTCATAGCGCCCCTGTTTCAGGGCAAGCACGCCCAGGTTGTTGTAGGCGGCGCTGCTCTCGTTCCCGGAGTCTATCGCATGGCGGAAAAGCGTCTCGCCGTTGCGCCAGTGGCCCGTCTGGACAACGGCGCAGACGGCCAGCGCCGCAAGCGCCGCGCATGAAGCCACGGCCACGGCGCGCCGGGGAACGCGCCACGCGGCGGCCAGGTCGGCCCCGCCCCACGCCATCATGATGAAGACGCCGATGAGCGGGATATAGGTGTAGCGGTCCGCGTGGGAGAAGGTGCCGGCCTGCACCAGTTCAATGACCGGCACCAGCGTGCCCAGATACCAGAACCACCCGACGATCAGATAGGGGCGCCGGCGCGCCTGGCGAAGGCAGAAGAGCGTGATGAAGGCCAGAATCACGGCCGCCCCGGCCACCTGCCACAGCGGCCGCGTTATCGGATGTGGATAATACGCCGCCAGACCGGCGGGCCACAGGGTCTTTGCAAGATAAATCACGTAGACGACGGCGGCATTGGCGCAGCGCGCCGCCATGGGGACCTTCTCGCCAAAGGCCAGATTGTTGCTGCGCAACTGCATCATGAACGTGACCGCGCAAAAGAGCGCGGTCATCAGAAACAGGGGGGCCTTTTCCAGGGTCAGCCACGCCGTCTTTCGCGCCATGGCGCCGAAGGGCGCCGTGCGGTCCACCCGGTCCAGGGGCCAGTAGTCCAGCAGCAGCAGCGCGAAAGGCAGCGTCACCACCATGGGCTTGGACAACAGGGCCAGGAGAAACAGGAACATCACGGCCAGATACCGCAACGCGCCGGGGCGCCGCCTGTATCCCGCATAGGCGCCAATCGCCCCCGTCCAAAACAGCATGCTGAGCATGTCCTTGCGCTCGGACACCCAGGCCACCGACTCCACGTGCAGGGGGTGGATGGCAAAGAGGGCGGCCACCAGCGCGCTGGGCCAGAGGCGGCGGGTCATGCGCGCAAGCACGAGAAAGAGCAGGGCCGAGCAGGCCGCATGAAGGACGAGGTTGGTCAGGTGGTGCCCCCACGGGCGCAGCCCATAGAGTTCGCAGTCAATCATGTGGCTTATCCACGTGAGGGGATGCATGTACATGGCGCGGTCGGTGGTGAACGCCCAGCCCACGTTGGTCCAGCTCAGCCCGGCCTTCACCTCGGTGTTTTCCGTGACATACAGGGGGTCGTCATAGTTGAGGAAATCGTGGGAAAGCGTGCGGCCGTAGACGGCAACGCACGCGAGAACGAGCGCGAGGCAAACACCCGCCACAACCCGCCTCGATGACGGCGCCTCCGCCGAACCCGTTTCCCCGGGCGCGCCGTCGCTTTGCGGATGGTCCATACAGGGCGGGCGGCCGTCATGCGCCTGCCCGGCTCCCTGGTTTGAAGTGTGCATGGAAACGCTCCTCATTGGCCCGTGGCGGTCGAGAAGTGAACTGGTGGCCGTCCAAAAGCGGGCACCCCGTGCGCCCATTATGTCGGTGTCCCATTGGGTTGTCAAGCGGCCCCGGGGCGCGCGGGTGCCC
>CAIUWO010000510.1 GCA_903902895.1 Candidatus Hydrogenedentota bacterium
GCAGGAAGAGATCGCGCAGGTAGATGAAGGGGTCCAACTCGTGGCGCTTGGCGCTCCTGACGAGGCTGTAGAGGGTGGCCGCGGCACGTCCGCCCCGGTCACTTCCGAGGAATAAAAAGTTCTTACGTCCAATGGCAATACTGAGGTGGACCCGGTTTTCTGGACAGTTGCATAAGATGGCATACTGAGGCCCAAGGCCTGCAAGAAAGGGTATGTCATGAGCAAGAAGAGTCGTCGTGTGTTTAGCGGAACCGAGAAAGCCCGTGTTGCGCTTGCCGCGCTGCGCGAGGCGCAGACGGTCAACGAGATCGCCGCGGAGCACAAGGTTCACCCGACGCAGGTGCGCCAGTGGAAGAAGCAGCTTGTGGAGGGGCTTCCCGATGTCTTTGAAGACGGTCGGAGCCGCGCGTCGGCCTCGGAGGAAAACGAACGGCGGGAGCAGACGCTTTACGAGCAGATAGGGCGCCTGAAGATGGAAGTCGAATTCCTGCGCAAACAGGTGCGTCTTTAGCCCGGCTGAAGCACGTGAATGCATAGAGCCGCAGTCCTCGCTTCCGGTGTCCCGCCAATGCGAGCTGCTTGGCCTTGCCCGGTCAACACGGTACTACCGCCCTTCCCGCCAGGTCCCCGAGGATGCTTTTGACCTGTTCCTCAAAGGGGTGATTGACCGGGTTTACACGCGGTTTCCCTTTTACGCAAGTCGCAAGGTGGCGCGGTCCCTGCAAAGGGACTACGGGCTCTTCGTGGGCCGCAAGCGGGTGCGCCGGCTGATGCGGGAGATGGGCCTTTGCGGCCTTCAGCCGCGGCGGCGCAACACCTCGCAGCCCCACCCGGCGCACCCGAAGTACCCGTATCTGCTCCGGGACCTGGTGATTGACGGCGCCAACCAGGTGTGGTGCTCGGACATCACCTATGTCCCTTTGCCGGGCGGGTTTGCGTACCTTTGTGCCATCATGGACTGGCACAGCCGCCGGGTGCTGGCGTGGGAGCTTTCCAACACGATGGACACGGACTTCTGCCAGCGCGCGCTACTGACCGCGCTGGCGCGCCACGACGGCCCCGGCATCTTCAACACCGACCAGGGCAGCCAGTTCACCAGCCAGCAATTCACGGGAACATTACAGGAGCACGGGATTCGGATCAGCATGGACGGGCGCGGACGCTGCTTCGACAACATTTTCATCGAACGGCTCTGGCGCTCGGTGAAGTACGAGGACATCTATCTCAAAGACTACCGCAGCGTGGCTGAGTTGCGCGCGGGCCTGAAGCAGTATTTCTGCCTGTACAACGACACCCGGCTCCACCAGGGGCTGGACTACCAGACCCCCGACGCGGTGTACTGGGCGGCCTGAGCGGCCGCCTGGGCGCACGCCGGGTTTCCCACATTCCCACAGCCCCTGCGACGGGGTGCCATGCACTACAGAGCGGTGAGCGGGCTGTGGAAATGACAGCCGGCGGACAGCCCGGGGACAGCGCCAAAGCCCGCTGCCCCCAACCTGACCACCGCCTTTGGAAAAC
>CAIUWO010000511.1 GCA_903902895.1 Candidatus Hydrogenedentota bacterium
CGTACACCTCAAAGCGGTTTGCAAGATAGCCCTCCACGCCGGCGAAGGCAAGGATGTTGCCCAGGGTGCTGCACCATGATGAGAAGGAGCCCAGCACCGGCACGCCGTGGTCCGGCCGCCCTGCCACGATCCAGGCGCGGGCTAACGTCAGGATCGCGCGGACAAGCACGGGCCGCTGCTCCTTGACGTAGGGAAGGAGCGGGTCATGGAGAAACGTGCGGTTCTCCCATGGCCGGCTCATTTCCGGATCCATCCTGCACCACACCACCCGGCGCGCCAGGTCGCCACCGACGGTGACGTTGTTGCCGTTCAGGAAGACCAGCGCGTCGTTGCTGAAATCCTCCATTCGTGAATGACCCAGGATGCGGTCGGTCCACACCGGGCTGGTCAGGAAGGCTGCCAGGGACGGCTGGTTAATCGTATGCGTGATGTTGTCGACGGAAATCACCACCGCCCCCCGTCTTAGATTCGATGTCAATACCTTGCGAAATTCCTCGTCACCGCCGCCGGACACGTGCGCGGCGGCGTCGCGGCCGGTTGCCGTCATGACGATAATTGCGCCTGCCAGACCCTTGCCGGTGCCCAACTGGGGGGCGTCGATGACCAGCGCGGGCGTACGGCCCTCGAACAGGCGGCTTAGGATTGGGGTCATCCAATAGGCAAGATAATTTGCCTTGGACGAGGCGCCGACGAATTTCATGTCTACGATGATGTCATCCAGGGCGGCCAGCGCCGCGCGGACGTCGGCGGTGGTGGGCCTTTCCGGCACCTCGATCTGCTGCAGGCGCGGCTCGGGCCAGAGGTAAATGCCGGTGCTCTGGTCGAAACCGATCCGGGTCAGCACGCGGCCGTCGGGCAGGATCAGCGGCGTCTCCACGAGGGCGCTGACCTGCCGCAGATTGTCTGGATACTGGCGTAAAGAGAGGATGTCCGCCACTACGGAGTCCGCCGGGTCGATAGGATGGGCGTCGTTCCCTGCCGACGTGAAGTCGCAGCAGCGCGCCAGCTCGCCGCACAGGCTGTCCGCGGAATGGGGCTCGATGAACACGCCGCGTCTCCCGTGCCTTATCCTGCAGAGCCGGTCGTTGTAGAGCGCCACAGCTTGTACGGGACGCAGCGCCAGCGTGGTCTTGTCGCGCAGCGGAAGCCGCGCCCTGATTTCCTGACGGATCTGCGCGTCCCAGTCGCGCACGGCGGGGCCGGCTGCAGGCTTCGGCGTGACGGGTTTGGCCGGGGCGGTTGCAGTCTCCGGCGTGAGGGGTTCGGCCGGGGCGCGTTCAAGCGCCGGCGTGATGGGTTCGGGTGTTGCCTCGGGATGGGGGGGCACCTGAACAGGGTTGTCGCAACTGGGCGCAGCCAGTTGCGCGCGCTCTTGCGTTTCGGCTGCGGAAACATCCGCGCGCAAGAGTGCAAGGTCGATGTCCTTATGTTTCATATCTTCGTCCTCTTTGCTGTCCCTGGAGGCCAGCGTTAGGCTCCTATTGAGCCGCTATGCAAATGTGCCCCCTTCAGCCAGTGCTGAAGGGTGCAACCCAGGGAAAAAAGCAACAGTCAGGCAACGGAAACGCGCCGTCGCGGCCTTTCCATGCGGGTCAAACGACGGCGTGCAGAGTTTCGGAGTTCCGTTGCCGGGCAACAGAGGCAACGCAAGGATTGCCAGGACTTCCGCCCCAAAAGAGATCGAGCCAACGCCTCTTTGTAGCCCTGCGGCGCACAGACGTTTTTGCGGGCGGTCTCATCGTTGGCACCCAAAACGGACGACGAGTTGCAGTGCCGGACTCTTTGCCGGCAAAGGCCCCAGCGCGCGTGACTGGAGCCCGCCTCGACCCCGAAAGTTGGTTTGGTTGGTTTAGTTGGTTTGTTTTGGTCAGGTGCACTTTTGAGGAGGCGCCGCTTCTTCGCGGCATGCAGGCACCTCTTGAGCCCGACCCTGCAAAAGTTGGTTTAGTTGGTTTGGTTGGTTTGTTTTGGTCAGGTCGTATTTCGCGGGGCAGGCCGTTGTCGCAAGCCCACTGTCAGGCCGCCGAGCCCGGGCGACGCACAACCAACCGCCTCAGGCAGGTACTTTTCTGAATAGAGTGAAGGCAGGGAAGAACCGCGCGCGCCCTTGCGCTGCGAGTGCGACCCCTCTCCTGCCGGCATGTCGCCACGGCAAAAGTGGACCGACATGAAAGAAACCCCTCAAACCAACCAAACCCCCTTTGCTGCCGGGCCACCGCCCCAGATGGCAGAAAATGACCTGGGCCAAAAGAAACCCCCCAAACCAACTAAACCCCCTTTTGCAAGGCTGAACGGAAAAAGTGCCCGCTGGGTGCCACTGTGAGCACGCCGCCGGCGGGTCGATTAGCGGCGTGCTGGAAACACCGTTGCGGTCCTGGCGCGATTGTCCTTGTCCCGCGTTAGGCAGCGTCTCGGACAGCAAGTCCTGCCCGCGGAGTCTTCACTTCCGCAGAGATGGCGGACGCAGCAGCCTGTGTCTGCTTCCATGCCGCGTAGGTCGTTTCAAAGCCGCCCTCATCCAAAACACCATGCATGAGCACCCTCCGTAGTGCTTCGCCCTTCTGTCTGAGATCAAGGGGTGCTTTGGCGAGCCTGTCCTCAATGGACATCGTTGCTGCCTTTGCCACGGCCGCCCGTGAAGGCGGGAGTGATGGCTCTTTTCGAGCCGCATGCAATGGCCCTCTTCAGCCAGTGCTGAAGAGGGGCCCCCCTGGGCAAAAGCAACACTCAAACAACACGAACGCGCCGACGTGGCCTTTCCATGCAGGGCAAACGACGGCGTGCAGAGTTTCTGAGATTTCCGTTGCCAGGCAACAGAGGCGACGGAGGGACTACCGAGACTCTCCGCCCCAAGAGATTGAGCCGATGATGCTTTGTGTTCCCAGCGGCTTGCGGACGTTTGCGAATGGGCGCGCGGTCAATCCGAACGCAGCTTTGAATGCGGTATTCAGGTCGTGAACCTCGTCGCGGCGATCCTCACCACGGTTGCGTGGGAATGTTCCCCCGCACCTACTTATGGACCTCAAAAGGGTTATGGCTTTGTGTTTTCCCTTAAGTCCGATGGCACCCCACCCCGTGGGGTTGGTGGGAAAATCATCCGCGGTGTTAGCCTTTCGGAACTTTATGCCGGTGGCAAGCACTTTGATTTCGAGTTCCTCCCAGGTTGTCGCCCCAACATCTGCTGCCAGGTGCCCGTCTGCCTTTGGTTTTCGTCCTGTCCCAGTGGCTGCCTGTCCGTCACCCGTTGCCACGGGTGCGACTGGCGGGGCACCCCCCACATATCCCGCCCCAGGCACCGCCGGGTTATCCGCCGCCCACTGCCTCCACTTCGGCGTAAGGCCGCACAGATCATAGCCGGTCTCCCGATACGCCCAGACAAATTGCTCCTCGGTGAAGACAATATCGTCGTACTTGCAGGAGCCTGCTCTTTCATGACCGAGAAGGCGGCGCAGAAAGCGGTCCGGTAATTGAGCGGGGTCTACATGATCCGCTGTGGGCCATTCATGCGCCAGGACTGAGTTCTCCTTGCGGATTTCCTCCCAGAGCAAGTCTGTTTGGGCAAACCATATATTCGTTAGGACCGTTAGCGCCACTTGCCCCTCAGCCGTTTCTTGCGCAACACGATGGCGCGCAATGTCCAAGATAGAGGAATGTATGGAGATGTCACACTTGGCTTCTTCAAGTATGTCGGCAACCTTGAGATCAAAATCTTTCAGGCACGCACTCATAGATTCCATCGCCGACTGGCAAGCAGGTGTTAGAAAATTGCCCTTATCGAAACCACAAGGCTCGAAAATATCTTTCATGCCTGCATCCTTCTTGGTTCACGTCCCGATGAACAGCGCGGCCAGCTTGCCGGACCGTTCCATCCACAAGACACCGTCGGGCAGTAGGCCCGGCGGCCTGCTGCGGAGATCGTAGCAAGGGATCACGCCGCAATCAACAGTGTCGCTATTCACTGAGGTTGCACTCTTGAAGGGCCCGTTCCAAGAGCCGGGCAAGCCTCTTGAACTCGCCCTTGCAAAAGGGGTTTAGTTGGTTTGGGGGGTTTGTTTTGGTCAGGTCGAATTTCGCGGGGGCAGGCAGTTGCCGCGAGCCATGCAGGGGTGCGGGTGTTGAAGTTCGTCGCCATTGGGCGACCCCGCTTGGCAGTGCCGACGGCTTCAGACAAGCCCTTTCTGGAGGAGGCATCGACCCCGGCCATGCGGGGCAAAGTGAACCTTTGTAAAAGAACCAACCACCCCCACCCCTCCTTTCCTGCCGGGCACTGGCCAGAAGCAAAGACCTTTCCTGCCAGGGCACCGCCCCTGTGGCAAAAGAGGCCCGCCGCAAAAAGCGAGCCGCGCCCGAGGCGACGGGAATCTGGAAGGGGGCAAAATGAACTCACCCACCCCACCCATCTCACCCTGGGCGCGCTTCGATGCACAGGGTGCTCCCTTTTTCGCCCGCGACTTCTGTCCTCCCGCCCTTGCAAAAGGGGGTTTAGTTGGTTTGGGGGGTTTCTTTTGGTCGGGTCGAATTTCGCGTGGGCGGGCAGTTGCCGCAAGCCTTGCAGGGGTGCGGGTGTTGAAGTTCGTCGCCATGGGGCGACCACGCCCTGGCAGTGCCCCTGCCGACGGATTCAGACAGGCCCTTTTCTGGAGGAGGCATCGACCCCGGCCCTGCGAGGCAAAGAGAACCTTTGCAAAAGAACCAACCACCCCACCCCCTTTCCTGCCAGGCGCTGAACCCGGTGGGGGAAATGGCCTGGGGCAAAAGAAACCCCCCAAACCAACTAAACCCCCTTTCCTGCCGGGGCGGCTCCGCTGCAAAGGCATCTCGCTTTCCAAGGCGACTGAAATCTTGAATCGGTCTAAATCACCCCACCCACCCCCATCACCCCAACCTGCCCGTTCACGCCCCGGGTTCCCCGCGCCACCAAAGCTCCAAACGGTCCGGCGCCTTGTCCAGCAACGGCATCAGGCGCAGCGCGAGCCACAGTGTCAGGGAGAAGATGCACATCTGCACGGCGGCCCAGCATAGGAGCCAGACCATACACACAACCATCAGGTGGCTGTGGATGTAGTGCTCAGGGATAAGCAGCCACAGTTTCATGACTATCTCAATCATGGCATTGTCCTTTCGTTTGAGGGAGGACGTCCGTCGCTCGACGCGGGGCCGACGCCCCAGCATTTCGGCAAAGTTGGTCAGTGGGCGCCTGTCCATACTGATCGTCCATGTTTTATATACCTCCTGTTTGTTCCCGCGCGTGATCCTGTCCCATCGGTATCGCTCACGTTTGGCCGATAGAATAATTTGACACTGTGGCGCGCAGGGCGCACACTGTGGTTACGATTCGTGTGGACTTGCCAAGTCCAGAGTGAGGGCCTTCGGGATCTATTGAAACAAGGAGGTTATTCAATGAAAGACTGGTGGGTGACTGATTTCGGGGGTGAACCGCCCCCTCCCCCTCCCCCTCCTCCTCCCCCGGGGAAGTGATGTCCTTCGAGCTTTATTCAGTCGTTCTTGAAGAGAAAAACCGTCGGAGCCCACGCGGGTTCCGACGGTTTTCCAGTGTCAAGGCAGGTCTGGTCAGTGGGTGCCCGTCGTGATGCTGGTGGCCACCGTCTCCGCCGCGGCGCGCAGGCTGTCGTCACTCAGGTGGCTGTAGCGCTGGGTCATCTGGCTGGACGAATGGCCAAGCATTTTCTGCACGTCGTACAGGCTGGCCCCGGCGTTGACCGCCAGGCTGGCAAAGCTGTGCCGCAGGTCATGGAAATGGAAGTCGGTGATTTTCAGCTTCTTGCACAGCAGGTTGAACGCCCGCCGCGGGTTCACGAACGGCGCGTCCTTGCAGTGGCCGGGAAAGACGTACCTGTGCGTTCCCTTGCGGAGCGTCTCCATTTCCCGGAGCACCTCGATGGCCAGACTATTCAGCAGCACGGTGCGCGTCTTGCCCGACTTCGTCTTGTCCAGGAAGATGGTCCCATTCTCCAAGTCCACACGATCGAACGTGAGCGACATCGCTTCACCGCGTCGGACGCCGGTGACCAGCAGAAATTTTACCAGCCCCGCAAAGGAGCGGTTTGGCCACGTCGCCAAGGCTTCCAGCATGCGGGCTATTTCATCGGCCTTCAGATAGCGCTCCCTGGCATTATTCTCTGGGAACTTCTTCACCCCCAGTGCGGGATTCTTGTCCAGCACTCCCCACTGCACCGCCAGCGCCATCATCCTGGCCAGGAGCGTCAGGTGCCGGTTGGCCGTCGCCGGTGCCTTGTCGCGGCGCACCTTGGTGTGGACGGCAACGATGTCGCGGGTCGTGATGTCACTGAGTCGGCGGCTGCCGAACTCGGGCATGAAGACCTTGCGGATCTTTTGCTCATCCTCGGCCCACGAGCGCTTCCGCGTTTTCGCGAAGGGCAGGTACTGGTTCAGTGCGAACTCCTCGAAGGTTGGCACGGCGGCTTTGGTCTCGCGCTCCGTCAGGGGGTCGATGTCCTTGGCGATCATCGCCTTGAACTCGTGCGCCCGCAGGCGCGCGTCCTTCACGCTGAGACTTGGGAAGGGGCCGATGCGTATGCAACGCTTCCTGCCAAGAATTCGGTATCTGAGGTGGAAGGTCTTCTTTCCCGATATTCCAACGAAGACTTTCATTCCCGGGATAATGTCATCAGAATATTCTTGGTCGGTCGATTTGCTGTCGGCGGAATGCGCCGGGAGTGCCTCGACGGCCCGGTCGGTGAAGCGGAACTTGCGGCAGGTGCCGCGCTCTGTCGTCTCCATGGGATGTGTCCTTTCTGTGGTGTTTTGGAAGGGCGTGGGGCTGTTGGTCGGGGCGGCTGGTCCGGCCCCAGAACAACAAGTCCGGTGACCGCGGGCGGCCAGAAAAACGCATCGCACAACAGCCGCAATGAAATGTTCGCAACCGGGTTTGCACGGTTGTGGGCACGACGGTCCGGGTACGGTCCCTCCAGCGCCAAAACCGCCGGGCGGGGCACGGGCGGAGAGGCGAAGGCCGTCACGCCGCTGTTCATCGCCGGGCGGCGCGTTGCAGGCGTGACACTGTTCGGCATCCGCCTCTCCCGTGTTTTGTGTGTGCTGCCGCTGGGGTTGTCCGTGGGCGCGCCGGGGGCTGTGCGGTCACTCGACCTTCGGCACTGTGGTGCTGAGGCGTCCCTTTTCTGCGCGCCTCCAGTGGTGGCCGGAAGCGCATTCAATGCGCAAGACACCGGCGACACACCGCGCGCGGATGCGTGGGTGCCGCGGTGCCGTGATGGGTGCGTTTGGGTGGACTCGGGTGTGGCTGGCGTGCCAGTCGGCCCGTCCTCAGCCAATGTCGGAGCCGGTGCGCATCGCCGTGGTTTTCAGTGGGCGATGCAAACTGCGGGTGCCACTACGACCGGCGGCTGTCACGGACTACCACCTTCCGCACGACGGCCGGCGGGTAGTCCACAAGACGCTCACGGTCGATGACCTCCGTAAACTCCTCGCGCAAGGCGTCCACGTCCAGTGACGGGTCCATCGCGAGAAAGGTATCCTCGTTGTCGAGGCGGAGCAGGATAGAGATCGCGTGCGTGTCGTTGCTGAACTCCACGTCCACGACGGTGCGCCCGGCCAAAGAGCCGCGAATGCCGTCCAGTCGCGCCTTGCCCTCGGGACTGCGCATTACCCTTGAAATGTCGTTCATGTCGCAGAGGTCGCCCATGGCTTAGCCCTCCGCGCGCTTGGGCCGCGCGGCCGTAGGGTGCGAGGGGTACTCGTACACAGTCCCCCCGTTGAGCGTGATGTGCGTGACCGGGCTTCCGTGGTAGGTCCATGCAGCGAAGCGCGTGATGACCTCCACGAGTGTCTGGGGCGTGTAGTCCAGCAGCAGGTGGAAGCGCTCCTTGCGGTCTGCGCACTGAGCGAACATCGCGCCGGTGAAGCCGGGGTCGTGGAAGTGCGCCATGGCAAATGCGGCCCGCCACGCATAGAGCGAGTTGGGCCGCTGACGCGCCTCCAGGACCAGCCCGTGCAGGCGGATGACGCGAGCCAGCACGGCCTCGGAGTCAGTGCTGAGCCGTTCGCGCTCGTCGTACTCGGGCGAGCCCAGTCCCAGCGCCTTGCTGGTGTCCGTAGTGACAATCTCCCATGCAACAGGGTTCCTGTCAGCCCACCGCACGGCGCGGGCGCTCTCGGGGGTCCACGCGGCGATGAACCGCTCCACGCGGGACTTCACCGGCGGCGGGGGCGGTGCCATGTAGGGGTGTATCATGCGTCTGGGCATGGTGGTTCTCCTTCAGTATTCATCGGGCAGCAGGAATGTGGTGGCCTGCCGATGGTGGTTGTCGTCGATTTCTGCGTCGGTGATGACCCACAGCTTGGTGCCGTCGGGCAGCGTGTAGGCGCTCATGATGCGGGCGCCGCTGGTGATGGCCGCGGCGTTGGCAGCCTTGTCGGATTCATCGAGGTCGCCCCAGTCGCCGGCTGCATGGCGCCGGAGGTAATGAAGGGCATTGGCTCCGCAGGCGGCCAGCGCCTCCAGGGCGCCGGGCGTGCTTACGATGGGACCGAGGTCGAAGCGCACCGCGGGCGCGGTGGGGGTGTCTTTGTCCATGGGGTGATTCCTCTCTGTCCGCTCTTCCGGACAGGTTTGTTGAGTGGCGTCTGGGGATGAGCTATGTTCGCGGGAAGTGCCAGCAGTTGCTGGAGCGCAGGGATTTTTCCGGCCTGTCACAGCGGATGGTCCATGCGGCGCACTATCTCCGAGTTGAGCGTCACGTACTCGGTTCGGTAGTCGCGGCCGCACCATTCGATGAAGCGGGTCACCACATCGCCGAGCGTCTCGGGTGTGTAGTCGAGGGTCATGCAGAGCCGGTGGAACTTGCCGTCGTGCTGGCGGAAGAGGCCGCCCGTGAATCCGGGCTCGCGGTAGTGCTCAAGTGTGAAGCGCGCCCGCCACGCGAAGATGGAGGCCGGACCCTGGAAGCCGTCGCGACCGGTGGCCAGGCCGTGAAGGTGGCGCGCCCGCTCCAGGACCGCCTCGGGGTCCTTGCGGCGCTGCGCCCAGCCGATGTATTCGCAG
>CAIUWO010000512.1 GCA_903902895.1 Candidatus Hydrogenedentota bacterium
CAGGTCGGTGCGGTGGGAATTCTGATAGGTGCACTCCTCCAGTTCAAGGCGCCACTCGCGCAGGTGCTGGACGGAGGGATTGACCTCGCAGTCGTTGCCGGTGATGGACCCGTAGATGAAGTTGAACCAGGGAACCTGCTCCATGCGCTTGACTTCCCAGGTGCGCTCCAGGCTGCGCATCAGGATGGAGCGCATATGGATGTCCTTTTCGTAGCGAAGCGCGGGCCAGTAGGCCTGGAAGGACAGCCGGTCGTCCCACTGTGCGACCTGTTCGGGCGGGAAGGTGATGCGCTGGCGCACGATGAAGTCGATGTAGCCCCATTTGGCGAGTTGCTGGAGCGCGTCGGCGTATTTCTGGTTGCCGTTGCTCATCGCGTATGCGGTGATGGCGTAGGAGGCCGCCTCAAGCGCGTTCAGGCCGCGCCCGTAGAACCCGTAGGGTTTGAGCAGATAATCGGTGTCCCAGCGTCCCCAGCGGGTGGGTGTGCCGTCGGGGTCCTTCAGCCGCCAGCCGTTGGCGAGAATGCAGTCCATGAGCCGGGTCAGGTGCGCCGCCGCGCGGGTCTTTTCCTTGTCTTTGGCGGCAAGGTCATGGAACACGGACATGCCGTAGAAATGGCCGCTGACCTCGTCGCTGGAGGTGTCGCCCTTCCATTCCCACAGGCCGTCGGGGGTCTTGTACCACTTGGCATGGAGGCCGCCGGAACCGATCTGCTCGCGGGAGAATTTGTCGCCCGTGGGCGACCATACGGAACGCGCGATGTAGCCGCGCTCACCGGTAATCTCCTGGAGCCAGCACAGCGCCTGGAAGGTGTTGACCGCCTCCGCGCGCGCGGCCTCGTCGCCGGTGAGGGCGTACTTGTACGACATGGCGGCCATGTACTTTGCCGAATTGCTGCCGTCATTGTCGCTGATCCCGCGCATCCAGCCCTTTTCGGGCATTTCCTTGGTGAAGTCGTAGCGGTAGTAGGTGAGATTGTGCACGAAGCCGAGCCGCTTGTGCCCGCCGAGCTCGAGCTGGCGCTCGAAGTAGGCCGCCTTCTTGGCCAGCGTGTAGGGCTCGTACCGGATGATCGCGATGCCGCCGTCGGTGGCAATGTAGACCGCGCGGGGCGCGGAGGCAATGGCGGACACCTTTTCGCCGGGCAGCCAGAGGTTGAGGCCAAAGTACTGGAACTCGTCGCCCACCATGCGGATGGCGCCGCGGCTGGTGCCGATCCACAGGTCGTGCTCAAAGCCCTCGGCCAGGCAGCTCAGGTCCTCGTAGGGCAGCCCGTCCCTGCCCTGCACGGCGGTGAAGGCCATGCCGCGCAGCACACCCAGCCCGCGGTCGGTGGCCACAAAGAGCCGGCTGCCGATCGCCAGCATGTCGCGCATGTTGCCCGAGGGAAGCCTGCCCCAGTCGGCCACCTCCTCCACAATCGCGGCCCCGTCGAACAGCGCCAGCGCGCGTTTGCGCATGCCGTAGAGCGTGCCGGTGTAGGAACTGATACCCGACAGCGGTCCGAATTCCTGCGGCTCCGCCATCTGCTGCGAGCCGTCCTCCATGGTGAAGGTGATGTCGGCCGAGCGGTAGCCGCCCGGCGGCTCGATGCACACAAACGCGTCGCCTTCAAGCCGGAACACATTTTCTTCGGTGGCCGCATGTACCGCCCCCCGGTGTATGCACATGTCCAGATAGTGGCGGTCGTCCACCTTGCGCCATTTGCCCTCGGCGAAGCGGTGAATTCCCTTTTCGGTCGTCACCCACAGCGTATTGTCCGGCGAATACAGATGCAGCGGCTTTTCGGGAGCACCGTCCATGCGTTTGAGTTCGGTGCCAACCAGCTCACAAACCGCGTCTTCATACAGCGTGAAAACCCGGCCCTGCGCGGGGGCAATGTCGGTCACAGGACTCTTGGTCGGTATCATCTGGCCGATTTCCTGCAGGAACGGCTCATCCTTGGCCGGTTTCCAGATGCGGGTTTCCGGCGACTGCATGAAAGGGTCGGCGGACTGCGCAAATGCGGAGCAGGCAAACGCGGCTATTATTGCTGCAAGCAGCACGGGGGACGCGGATCGGGTCATGACGTGGCCTCCGTTCGTTGGGTTGCCCCAAGGGTACCCAGTTGGGCCATGGACAGTCAATATGGGGCCGGTTCTGCGGCAAAACCTGTCATCCCGAACAGCATGATGGGGGCTCGATAAACTTGGGCGGCATGCGGGAAGGAAAAATTCTCGCGCTGCTATCCCTGGACCCAGGGGCCGGGTGCCGTCCACTTCATTGGCGTTGGGGGGCGGGAGGCCATGCCGGAAACAATCGGGTCAAGAAATGCGCGCACAGCATCCACCACCTCCGCGAACGACACGGGAACGCTTGTCTGTCGAAGTCGTTTCCGAAACGCCATCCACTGGGTCTGTTTTCCGGTGGCGAATTCTACCGTGAATGCCGGTATTTCCAGAGGCAACTCCGTGCCGCGCCGTTCAAGCGTCTGTCGAATGGCCTCGCTCAGCCGGGCCCCCTCAAAGAAAAATTGTGTGGAAAGCAGCCATATGTCGTAAAAATCCTTCATGCGGCTGTTCAATTCGCCGTGTTTCAGCATGGTCTCGAATTTCTCGGCGATGACGCTCTCCCTGCTGTAGCACAACAGCTTTGCCGCAGGCCCCTCAAGCATGGTCGGCAGTTCAAGTTCCTGGGGTTCGGGGAATATGGCGTCGCCGAAGCCGATGTCTATTTGCATGTCTATTCGGGCCGAATCCAATGCTCCCCGAAATCGGATGCGAATCCCCTCGTAGTCCGCGTCTTCCGTGATTGGCCCGGCCTGAAGGGAACTGCCTTCAAAGTCCAGGCCGTCCGGCGCCACTTCCACGGCAAGGACCTCTTGAATTTGCGCAATAATGCGGGCCTCTTCATTGCTTGTCATTCCCAGCAAGTCAATATCCATGGTTGGCCGAAACTCCGGTGAATGCCACGCTCTCAGCATGAGCGCCCCCTTGAGAATGAAACGGCGGGCACAGGCGGCTTTGGACAACCGGTAGAGAAACCTTTCCATGGCGTAATACTGCAGGAGTTCGCTGAACGGTCTCTCTTCGTTCTTGGCGCGGTTAAGAAGCCGCTGACGGACCGACGCGGGAACGTTCTTCGGGGGCTCGGCTTTCACAGCACCGCCTCCAGGTAGGGCCGCATTATCCTGTCCACCCGGCAGACCCTGGCGTACTTGAGCAGCGCGTCCACATTGAACTTCTTTCGTGCCCGGTAGAATCTCAGCCCCTCCAGCGCCACATCCATCCCGATCTTGTTGCGGAATTTGAAGCAGTCCGCCAGGGTTTTCTCGGGACCGTAAATGCGGACAGTAACGCCATCGATGCCGTGCTCCTGGATGCCGGAGGCATACGCCGCATCAGAAAACTTGTGGACACGCAGCGGGGGAAAGTCGAGGCGGGGTATGCGCGCGCGTCTGGGGACGGCCACCGAGACTTCATGCGGGACTTGTGTGGTGATTCCGTGGTAGGCCAGTGCCGATATAAGGCAGATGACCGCGTTGGGAACGCGCAGGCTCGCCGTCACGAGGTCGGGATTGGTGATGGGGGGCAGTTCTGCCAGCCGGTAGACCCCCCTTGACACCTGCTCAACAACGCCTTGGGCGCGGAGCGAATAGAGCGTGTGGCGCGTAATGCCAAGGCCAATCGCCTCACTCATGCGAAGAAGCCCGCCATGCGCGCGGAAAATCTGCTCCGGTTCTTCCTTCACTTTTTCGGCCTCCAGACAAAACGTCTTTACTTGTCAACAAGTAAGTGCATTATGTCTGTTCTCGGCGGGCAAATCAAGGGGCCGCCCTTCTTATTGGCGCGCCAGCATCCCCAGCCGGCTTTTGCCAAACGCTTCTTTCGGCAGGCAGTGGTTCGGCAAAACGGAATTTGTCCCCCTTCCTCCCTGCGCGGTACCATCCATGCAACGAGGGTAAAGACATGAAGACCTTTTCTCTTTCCTGCGCCTTGGCCGCCGCCTTTCTTTTCGCCGCCCATTCTCCCGCAACGGCCGTGCCCGCGCTAAAATGCACTTCCGCGACCTATGCCGGGGCCATCCGCGGCGCCGACGGCAAGATTGACGTAAAGGCGATGGCGGCGCGGCTCGGGGAACTGGGCGTGCA
Organism: Candidatus Hydrogenedentota bacterium; assembly: GCA_903902895.1. Classification (GTDB taxonomy): domain Bacteria; phylum Hydrogenedentota; class Hydrogenedentia; order Hydrogenedentales; family CAITNO01; genus CAITNO01. Next base: position 4,131 of record CAIUWO010000512.1, read on the forward strand.
CACCTATTACTGGCTGGTCAACGTGCCCGGTGACTGGGAGTCCCTGCAGGCCTTTCTGCCCGAGGCGGCCGCGATGGACCTCCAGGTATGGCCCTATCTCGTGCCGCCGTCGGAAAGCCCGCCGCACGTGAAGTACTACTCCGAGCCGTACCAGCTCGACTACCAGCGCTGGGCGGAGGAGATAGCGCGGCTGTCGCTCCAGTTTCCCAACCTGACGGCCTGGGTCATCGACGACTTCTACGCCAACCGCGAACTGTACACGCCGGATTACGTGCGGGGCATGCAGGCCCGCGCCCATGCGGTCAATCCCAAACTGGCCTTCCTGCCGCTGATGTATTTCAACGAGATCGACCGTGACTTTGTCGAGCGTTACCGGGACGCCGTCGACGGCGTCGTGGTGGCCTACCCGCAAGACCGGGGCGAGATCGACCAGGCGTGGGCGATGCTCAACGATGTCGTCACCGCCTCCTCCGGCGACCTGCGCTTCCCCGTCGCGACGCACTCCGCCGCGGGGGATTTCGGGATGGTCAGCCAGTCCGCCCGCGTGACGGCGGCGGGCCCCTGCACCGTCCGGTTCCGCGAGTTGGACGACTTTAACGGCACCACCGCCGACTATCATTTCAAACAGATGCTGGTGGACGGTGAAGTGGTGTGGGAAACGGACGTGGCCAACGGCAGGCGCGGCTGGCAGGACGTGGCGGTGGACATCACACCGCAGGTCAAGGGCAAGAAGGACGTGACCGTCGCGTTCCGGCTCCTTGACAAAAAGGGTGTCGCCAATTTCCCCCTGCGCTGGCGCATGGCCGATTTCCAGGCCGACGGGCTGGAACTTGCCGCGGGGCTGGACAAGCCGGAGGCGTGGACGGTCGCGAAACAGGGCGCCTTTGAGGCGGGCTTCGGCGGCGCGATCCGGCCCGGCGCGCGCGGCTTCCACATCCCCTTTGTCGTCATGACCGCCGCGCAGGATGTGGAGTTCCGCCTGCGCCACGACGATCCGGTCACGCCCGAACGCACTGCCCAGTGGCTCAAGATGTGCCTGCAGGCGCAACGGGACGGTAAGTGCGACGCCGTGGTGACCTACGCGCTCGACCTGCGCGCGCCCAACCCCAACTTCGATCCCATACGGCTGCTGTTTCAGGAGATGGGCCGGTAGGGGCGGCATGTGCCATAATTTGCGCCGGCGCGGGGTGTGTCGTGCGGGCACGGAACACCCCGTCATTGCGAGCGAAGCGAAGCAATCTCGTGAAACGCGCGCTCTTGGGCGCGGGGTGTATCGTGCAGGCACGGAACACATCGTCATTGCGAGCGAAGCGAAGCAATCTCGTGTAACCACGGCTTTGGCGGACAAGAGATTGCCGCGTCGGACTTTGTCCTCCTCGCAATGACGAAGGCAGTTCGGCATACGTCCGTGACAGAGCCTCTGGTATACTTGAATCCTGATGCAATCGGCGGCCCGGCATGATGTGCCTTGGTCTTAGAGGGAACAAGAGGTGGCTAAAGAACCTTGCGTATATATAGTTACCAACAAAGGAAACACAGTCCTCTATACTGGGGTGACATCGGACCTTTCCTCCAGGATTTATGCGCACAAACAAGGTACTGGGTGCACTTTCAGCAGCCGGTACAAGTTGGGAAAGCTTGTGTATTCGGAATGCTTTCCAACGATGATGCAGGCAATTGAAGCAGAGAAGCGCATCAAAGCCGGCTCGCGCGCGAAGAAGATCGCGCTAATTGAAGTAGACAATCCGGAATGGCGTGACTTGTACGAGGATATGTGAGGATTTTCCGCGCCCCTGTCACACATCGTCATTGCGAGCGAAGCGAAGCAATCTCGTGAAACGCGCGCTCTTGGGCGCGGCGCGCCGCGAGCAGGGCCGTCATTGCGAGCGAAGCGAAGCAATCTCGTGTAACCACGGCTTTGGCGGACAAGAGATTGCCGCGTCGGACTCCGTCCTCCTCGCAATGACGGAGCCGGGCATGCGGGTTGAACCGGAAAGACAGGGCCTTGTTTAGAAAGCTGGAAAACACGCCGTCCTCGATCACCGGCGCGGTGGTGAAGGGCTCGGCGAGCCTGGTCGCGCTGGCCGCGCTGCTGGCCGTACACGCGCTGTTCAACGCGTGGTGGCTCGGCCATGACAACCACGTCCACTGGCTCGACGAGCAGGTCCATCTGGAGCAGGCCCGCGCTTTCTACGAGGCGCTGTTCCAGTCGCCCGGCACGGGCCTCCTCGGCCGCATCGCCGCCGCCTTCGCCATCGAGCCGGGCAATCCCGCCCATCCGCCCCTGCTCTACCTGTGCGGCGCGCTGGCCCAGGGCATTCTGGGCTACGGCACCGACCAGGCCACGCTGGTGAACACGGCCGCGTTCCTGCTGCTCATCGTGGCCGTTTACCGCATCGCCCGCGAATTCCTGCCCCGCTCGGGCGCGCTCTTCGCCGCCACCGTGGCCAGCCTGACCCCCGGCCTGGCCGTGGCCTCGCGCTATTTCATGACCGACTACCTGGCCGCCTGCCTGGTCGCGTGGGCCGTGTACGCCCTCCTGCGCAGCCGGGGATTCCACAACCTCCGCTGGACCGCGGCCTTCGGCGCCCTCAACGCGCTCGCGCTGCTCACCCGCACCGTCACCCCGGTCTACTATCTCGTGCCGCTGCTCATGGTGCTGGTCTACGGCTTTTTGCGCTGCCTGGGCCGCGTGGTCACGAAAGACCCGCAGTGTCAGGGACTGGCGCAGTGGACCTCCCATCTGGTGCTCGTGGCCCTGCTTGCCGGGGCCATCGCCGCGCCCTGGTATGTTCACCACCGCGGCGCGTTTTTCAATTACTGGATGGTGCACCGCGGCAGTGAAATGCCGCCCTTCGCCTTTGCCAAGCCCCTGCCGAAAACCGCCGAAACCGCCGCCGCGCCGGCCAAACCCGCGACGCCGGTGACCGGCAAGGTGACCGCGCCCGCGCCGTCCGCGCCCGCGACGGCGACGGTGCCCGTGAAGCCGTCCGTCGGCGCGGCGCACACGCCCTGGATTCGCTACCCCGTATTCGTCATCAACAACGGGCTCTTCCTGCTGCCCTTTGTCCTGTGCTGTCTCGGCCTGGTCATGGCGTTGCTGGTCGTTCCCCGTTCCGGCTGGTTCGCCTGTTTCATGCTGGCCGGCTGGGCGCTCGGCGCGTGGGCCCTGTTCACCGTCCTCTTCCGCTTCGGCACCCCGCGCTACGCCGTGCCCCTGCTGGCGCCGCTGGCCGTGTTCGCCGCGCTGCCCGCGCTGGCCGTGGCCAATGTGCGGCTGCGCCGCGCCGCCTGCGGGGCCTGCCTCGCCGTGATGGCCGTCCCCTATGCCAGCCTCACCTTTCAGGCTATCCCCGGCCTGTCCGAACTGCGCCTGCCCGCGCGGCCCGATCCGTCCATGCTCCGGGCCTACGATGAAAAGGGCCTCTACCTCTGCAAGGACCGGCTGACCATGGGCAACGCCTACTCGTGGCTGGGCGCGCCCGTGGCCGAAGCGGACAACTACCAGGACCGCATGTTCTTCGCCCTCCTGCGCGCCGAACTCGCGCGCAACCGCGCCGCGGACCAGTACGCCCCCTATGCCGTGGTGAACCTGCGCGGCTTTGGATTCCAGGACCGGCATTTCTGGCCCGAGCCCAACCCCTTCCGCAGGCACGACCTGCCCGCCGACCTGGCCGGCGTGAAGAGCCGCATCACCAAGGCCGCCCAGGCGTGGAAGATCGAGGAGATCGAACCCTACCTTGCGGGCATTGACTACGTCATCTTTGCGCTCGAGGAGGAGCACGCGGGCGCCGAGGAAAGCTGGCGGCAGTGGCTGAGCGCCAAGGGGCTTCAGGAACTCGACCGCTTCGCCGAACCCCGCCGCGCAACCATCCCGGCATACCTGTTCGGCGTGTGGGGCCGCCCCGCGCCCCCGCCCGTCGAAAAGGTCGCCACTCCGGGGCAGGTCGACGCCATGGGCGTCGTGCCGCTGCTCAGGGCGATGAACACCGCCGACGCCTTCGCCGCCCCCGAACTGCTGCGCGCCGCCCAGCTCCGCCTCACCGCCCTGCTCGCCGAGGCGGACAAGACCGCCGCGCCGCTCAACAGCGCCGTCGCGCTGACCGCCTTCGACACAGCGCAGCGGCCCGACGGCATGTGGGAGCTTCAGTTCATCTTCCGCGTCCTCGCCCCCATCGACAGGGACTACACCGTGGCCCTGCGCGGCGTCGGCCCCCAGGACGTCTTCTTCCGGCCCGTGCCGCCCACCCGCGAATGGGCCCCCGGCACCTACATGCTCGTGACCCACGAAACCCGCCTCGACACACTCCCCGCCCAGATACAGGTCGGCCTCGCCGCCGAAAACGCCGCCTCCCAATGGGTCCCCACCCCCTGGCCAAAACACTGACCCCCCGGCCAACGGCCCAGGTTATGAGCCACAGAGGCCACTGAGGCGCACAGAGGGAACCGAACGGGAAATGGGGCGCAAATCGCTGCCCTCCGTCATTCCCGCGAAAGCGGAAGCCCCACTCTTCAAGCCGCGAAAATGCACTCGCGATGAGTCGCCAGATACTGCGAACCGGGGGCAAATCGTTCTGGAGTAGAAATGACCTTGCCCTCGTAGACGGCAAAGTTCTCTTTCATCACCGACAGCGTCATGTGCTCCCGAATCTTCTGCGACAGCACCAGTCGATTCCCCTCATCAAACGTAATGAGACCCTGATCGAATGCCGCGTCGTGCAGGCGGGACAGACACAGTCCATTTCTCGGATCCGCGCGATGTTCGGGATGTGTGCTCCACGGAAGAATATGGCTGGCAATGAGCAACTGCGGAACGGGAATGCCTGTTATGCAACAGCGCCCGCTGTAGGCCGCAAGCACCACCTTTCTAAAGAAGGACTGTGCGAGGCGCACCTTGACGGGCTGTGTCCTTTCCGTGGGGCTGGACTTGTCCCACAAATGCTCGCCCTGCTGTGGATCCGTGTGGTTCCCGCCCGGTTCCACGACAGCCGCTTCCTGTGCCCGCTCTTTCCACAGCGCCTCGCTCTCCGCCGTTACCTGCTCCCAGTCGTTTTGAAGCTCCTTCCAGATTGCCCGGTCCATACTGCTTGCGCCACTGAGTCCCCGTACACCGCGCGCATTCTCATCGGGATCAAGCGATGTAAAATTATTTAGCTTCATCGCCACGCTACCCGCAGTTCTTCCCAGTATCGTGGCGAGTTCTACTACTTCCCGAGCCCGAGCGTCCTGCCGACCAAAAGGTATTCGGAAGTAGAGATTGAGAGCCAGCAAAAGCTCATCGCGTGTCCAATTCTTTCCAATTGCCATGCCTTGCCCCTTCTGTTGATAATTGTCATGCAAGGATAGCTGTAACGGAAGCATTTGTCCAGCCGAAAGTTTGCCAAATGGAATCCATTCTTCGGAAGCCTTATGGCGTGTTTGAGATGGACTCTCTAAAGCACTATAGTTTTCGGGCGCGCACAGGTTGGCCTGCATGTCTTCTTTGTTGGTTGTTGAATGTGACGGCCACGCATCGGAAAGGTCGTTGTCGCCTGTCTTGAACATTCTGATGGATAAGGGGTGAGGAAAAGCATGACGCAAGATTCAAAGCATAAGAATTACGAGATTCTCAATCTAATTGGCTATGGTCTCGCGAAATTCGACCGGTATTTCGTGAACGCGTTTGGATTCAAAACAAAACAGGCCTTCTATGGTTATTGCGTCCAGCACGGAATTGCCGATACCGACGGAGTATTAAAGAACCGTCAAGACCTCTTCGATCCTTTTTTTGACAACGTGAGAAAAGGATGGTGGCAGAAGGGAGACGCTTATATTCACCGCAAGATTACGATTGATTCATTGTTCGGCTCTTTGGATGTGAATGCATATGCCAACATTGTTAGGCTCTACTTGCATGAGAACTTTGGAATACCCATTGAACCAAGCGAAACCGTGCCCCCCGTCTTGAAAAGTAGGTTCAAACAGCTACAGGTTACCGGATATGAGGCCGAATCGTTCTTTATGTGCAATTACGGAACGATAAGCCCCTTCAGTGGTGGGAGTCTGGAGGACGCGAGAACCTTTGGAGACGGTTATGATTTTCAGGTTGAAGTTGGAAGGCGGTTCTATCTTGCCGAAATCAAGGGTGTTCGGTCTTGTTGTGGCAGCATTAGGTTGACTCAGAATGAATTCGAAAAGGCCCGTGATTATAAAGATGATTACGCTTTGGTAGTCGTAAGCAATCTCGATGAAACACCCAAAATGAGCGCCATTTTCCACCCTACAGATCGATTGAAGTTTTCGCCAAAGATAATCGAATGCAAGCAGACAACATATCATACGAGTTCGATTGCTTGGCAACTCAGGCAGGATTAGACTCATATGGAATCAACACCAACGTATGACCGCCTAAACCAATATGGCGAACGCCTTGAAGATGGCGACATCATTCTCAATTTGGATTATTGGGACTGCGAATGCAAACAGAAATTCATTCATCCAATAAATGAAGACCGCTGTGCCATCTGTGGCTTTGAACAAGATGAGTGCCCTTCCAGCAGAGAAAACGAGGTTAATTTGTTCCTGGGGCGAGTCTGACAATCGGCTCCGTCTCCTTCTCGTCCTCTACCCGCGTAAGCAATAAACAATGACCGACGTCTTCACCAAAGCAAAACGTTCAGAAGTCATGTCGCGCATCCGCTCGAAGGGGAATGCGCGGACGGAACTGCGGCTGATTGCGATTATGACGGAGGCGGGGGTGACGGGGTGGCGGCGGCATCAGCCGGTGTTTGGCAAGCCCGATTTCGTGTTCCGGCCGGAGAAGGTGGCGGTGTTTGTGGACGGGTGTTTCTGGCACGGCTGCCCGAAGTGTTACCGGCGGCCCAAGTCGAACCGGAAGTTTTGGGACGCCAAGGTCGCGCGGAACCG
>CAIUWO010000513.1 GCA_903902895.1 Candidatus Hydrogenedentota bacterium
CAAGCAGCCAATATGGGCGCAATGTCCCCAGATAGATGTACTTGCCTTCAAATTTCATTAACGGGTCCCGGTCTCGCGCAGTACGTCATGAACTTCGGTTAATGCCAGGAATCGTGGAAATGTATGACTTTTCCCCGATTCCGTCTGCCGAATGCTCATTCAGAGTTCATGGGAACCACGCTGACAAACCACAGCAGTTTCGTCAGATTAACCACTTGCTGTTTGGTGAGATTGTTCCCAACGAGGTCAACCGCGACAGTGGATGCGGCCACGGTTTCACCGCGAATGGTGTCTTTGTATTTCGCTTTTCCAGTAAGCGACGGCACGGTGCTATCTGAGGCAAAGAATGCGGATTCGTCGTCGGGAGCCGCGAAAACAGCCGCTTCGCCCTGCTTTACTTCCGGTTCGTTTACGCGCACGTCGAACTGGTATTCGCCCTCGCCGTTCGACTTGCGGTCGGGAGACTCAACCCATTTGATGTTGCCGGACAACTTGTCGGTGACCGCTTTTCCGTCGAGCTGATAGCTCATCGTGACGCCGTTGCAGTACCAGGCACCGCGTTCATAATCGTAAAGCAATTCGCCGTTGACCGTGGTCTCGGGATAGGTTCTCACGGGACCCGCCCCCAGGAGAAGGCTTGAAAGAGCCATCTTGTCATAGTCGGTTACCACCAACTTCACCGTCTTCCCGTTGACTGACCGCGTCAAGGTAAGCGCCTGCTTCTTCGCCTTTTCCAGTACGCTGCCCACCTTGGGCGGCTTTCCGGCGGCCTGTCCGGAAAACTGACTCTCAAATCCCGACGCCTTCCCCATGGCATCCACCGCGATCCGGAGCGTCCCCTTGCCGTAGTCGTAGACGCCATTGCGGTCGATAGGCACGCCGCCCACCATGCGGCCCACACGTTTTACCTCCGACAGGTTTGACGGATTGCGGATAGACAAATCAAGCTTGTAGTCCAACTTGGATGCCTGCGTTTCGCGGCCCAGGACAGAGGAAAAGATCGGGGGAAGATAGGCGATGCTTCCCTGGAACAACAGGCTGTCCGCCACGGTCAGGTCGACGAGGTAAGTATCGACGATCTCCGCCTGAGGCACCCCCGCATCAGTGACCTGAACGCGACTCTTGAAGTCGATCTTCATGGTGCCCTTGACGGTCGGTGCCGCCGCGGGAGCCGCCGGGGCCTGCGCAACTGCGGGCAACCAGGCGATCAACAGAAGACACGCAGCAATACATAAACACCTCTTCATGGCTATCCTCCTAAATGGTTTTGCTGTCCAGAAAAGCAGATCTTTTTGTGCTATTCATTCCGCCATCTAAATGTAGTTAAATCCTAAGAGATTATATGCCAACATGTTATCGCTAAAATTGAAGGCTGAAAAAACGTAGTCAAATTATTGCATGCCCATTGGCTGCCACTAAATTCAAGGACTTGCGAAGTTGTTCGAAAGTCCTTTCATCATTGACATCGTTTGCGTTGATAATATTCCTGCTTCGGGAAGAAGACCGTGCAGGGGACCATATATCACCCTGTGTCTTGCCAGGGTATTGCTATCGCATCCGATGCGACTGGCCCGACGGGCGCATGCCGGACTGCTGTGGCGACCGTCCGCCGCCACGAGAGACGGATAGGCTCGGAGCGGCACCGCCGCGGTAAACGGAGCGGGGTGCCTGCATGCTCGAAGAGGCGCCGCCGCGGTAAGCGGAGCGCGGTGCCTGCATGCCCGGAGCGTTGCCACCGCGATATGAGGAGCGGGGTGCCTGCATTCCCGGTCCCTGGTGCGTTGGCGTTTGCGCGCCACCCCGGCCATTCTGCCAGGAACCCGGTTGCCCATGGTTGCCGCCGTAGTACGGAGACCCGTGCTGGTCCGGGTAGTGCCCCATCGCAGGCGGATTGCAGTAGGACCGTCCGTAACCATAACCGCCATAAGCGTAGGGGTAGGGGGCGTAGTACGATGTCGCGTAACCATAGCCGCTGTAAGGGTAGGAGTAGGGGGCGTAGTACGACGCCCCGTAACCATAGCCACCGTAAGGGTAGGCGCAAGGGGCATACCCATAGGGGTATGAACCGACTATCACCCCGGGACTGGAAATCACCGGTGCGGGGTAGACCACCGGCGACGCCACCACTGCCGGATACGCCGGGTAGCTGTAGGCGCCCACCACGGCCCCCACAAGACCCACTGCGGCGTTGGCAATACCCACGTCTCTGTACGCTTCCGCATTGGAATAGTGGTCGTTGTGCGACCCGTGGCCGTAATAGCCGCCCCCGCCGTAACCAAACTGGCTGCCCAGATTCTTTAGGCCCTGCCCCCCTGAATGGGATGCGAACGGCGCTCCACCGCCCGCGCGGAATGCCGTCGAGGTGTTTGGCATCCTGACGCTTCTGCCCCGGTCTTGCGCAAAGGCGTCTGTGGCGAGGAAAACGCCCGAAAACAGCAGCATCCGGGTTGCTGAAAAGGCGACAGTTCTCATTCCGTTGTTCGTCTTCATCTTGCGCTCCTTGCAGACCTGTAAAGACCTGCCAACGTAGACGAAGGAACAGGAGCAATATTCACCCGGGTAATCCCGCAAGCACCAAGAGCCGCCTCCATAAAACTGTCGCATCCGAAATCCACCCCGTCTTAGACCGGCAACACCTGACAAGCCCCTCCCCTTCTTCTCATATGCCTCATACCGTCGCCGGCATTCTGCCACCCGTGGCCATGTTCTCCACCGCAATACACCATCATAGTGCGGTCAGAGCGCATCGTGGAATGTGCCCTATCATTTAATCTTGACGCCGCGGGTGTGAACACCAAGATCAAAGCGTGCCTCTTCAAGGGTGGTGATCCGCCGGTCGCCGAGGAACAGGCCGTCCACCGTGATGTCGGAAACCGTGTGTTCCTCATCGTAGCCCTCAAGGGAGGAAGGCGGCATGCGGTCGGCGTGGATGCGGATGTTGCGCAGTGTGATGTCGTAGACATGGCCGCGGCGTTCGAGTCCGCCCGAGTATTCCGCATGCTTCTGTATGTTGAAGCAGACCGCCTGCGGCATGTAGCTGCTGTTCGGGTCCACGACAAACGGAGTCTCGTCATTCTTCTGCATGGCGGGACGCTGCGTGACGGACTCGTACTCGATGCGGATGTCCTCAAAAAGGACATCATGCACCCTGCCATAATCCACGTTCATGATGTCGATGGCGGGGTGCGTTGCATGGATTATGTCGCAATTGCGGAAGGTAATCCGGCGCAGGTGTTCGGCGCGCGTTTCGGCGCCGATTTCAAGGGCTTTCCCCCAGTCGTTCCACACGACGCAGTTCTCAAAGAGAATGTCCTCGCAGGTGTCGTACTGGTAGCCGGTGTGGCCTTTCGCGCACAGCGAGTCGTCGTAGGTGCGCACGAAGCAGCCGGCAACGCGCGCGTTGCGGCAGTTGTGGAGGTCTATCCCGTCGGAGTTGTAGCGCCAGCAACCGATGGTCTTGCAGTTCCTGACCGTAAGATTGTCGCAGCCGAAACAGGCAATGTTGTAAACCAGGGAGTCGCGGATGGTGACACCCTCGATCTCAATGCCGCTGGAATCAACAAAGTGAATCGTGTGGTCGCGGCGGCTGTTGCCGGTGTCGGTGGAGCCGTCCCCGAGTTTGTCGACTTTGAAGAGAATCTCCTCGACGTTTTCGCTGTTGTCGAGAATACCGCGGCCGAGAATCCGAACGTTGTGGACGCCGTCCCCGTGGATGCTGCCGTAGACGACCGCCCCCTCGTCAATATAGACCGTTTCATCGTCCTTAATGTTCAGAACGCCCACGTGGTGGACGCCCGGCCCATAATAGTGAACGCCCTTCGTGTCGGGCGATACGCTGTAGTCCATGGGCGGGTCGACGAATAGATGCAGCGCGTTGTGGAGGCCGTCAAGCTCGACCGAATAGCCTCCGGCATGGGGCAGGGTGAAGGTCACTGTGCCGTCCTTCACCACCGGGGTCACCTTCGCCGACAGGGGACGGACGGTGCAAACCGAAAAGGCGCGGCCGGGGGTGTATTGAAAAGTGACCGGCCCCTCCCCCGCCAGGCGCGCAAAATAGGCGGTCTCACGCTGGTCGGGCGTGCGCTGATGGCCCGGCCAGCGCCGGTTGTAGGGATAGGCGGAGACATAACACAGCGAGACGGGGAGCGGCTGCCCGTCTGCGGTGATGGAGATCGCGGCGGCGGTCTCGCCCTGGGGAAGCGGATATATCCTTACGGGCGCGCCGCCAGGGGTTGCGGCCGGAGGGACTGGCTCCAGGGTAGGTTGGGCCTGGAGGAAACTGCATGCGGCGAGCAGGCACAATGCCACAAACCCATTCAGGAAAGTTCCGAAAACGGCGTTTCGAGTTTGGGTTGATGGTGACAGTTCAGCTATAGGCGCGTCTGGCTTCATGGCGGTTCCTTTGCAACTGTTGGCCGTCGATTGGTTGTCGACCGTTTCCGGTTCTTAGCTTTGGTCCACGGACGGCGCTTTATGGCGACAGTTTATCAGAATCTTGGCCTTGGACAGTCACAACCGCTTTCCGCCGCAGACGCCGGGAAAGCCTCCCACTACATTTGGGATAAAAACTGAATGGTCCACGTTTGGGATATTCCAGACGGCGTCGGGCCGCGCAGGCCGGCTCACTCTGCGCGCACTGGAAGAATGATGGCGCTGGGATAATCCTTGCCCATGTACACCGTGTTGTTTGCGACGCGCAGACTGTTCTCCAGCGGGAAATCATCGCCGGTATTTGGATTCTTTTCGAATCGCGGATAATTGCTGCTGGACACCTGAACCCCAATGCGATGACCCTTGTTGATGACCAGGCTGATGGACCAAAGGTCGATGTCCAGCTTCGTAATGCCGCCCGGAGGGGCCGGTTCTGCCTTTTCATAGCCGTTGTGGAATTTCAGGCGTCGTATGCTGTCGAGCATCAGGATTTCACTGCCATCGGGATATACATCCACAAATTTCACGGTGAAATCGGTGTCCGGCGCGTCGGTCGAGACATAGAGCACCACGTGGACATTGCCGGTGACCTCGGTGGGGGCGGTGAGCGGGGCGGTGGCGAAGCGCAGGACATCAGGTCGGATACTGAGCTCGCGTTGGTCAAACGGCCCGGCGGGAATGGTCAGATTCTGGCCACCCTTGGTTGGACAGGGGTCTTTGGGATCGTAGGCATAGGTTGCGGTTCCTTGATTTTCCGGCGGGGCGGCGGCCAGTGTTCCTCCCTGAACAAGATAGTAGGACACCGCATTTGTGGCGAACGGCGGCCAATCATTGGCGGTGCGCCACTCATTCCCGGGCGCGTTGTCATCGAACACGTCGCCCAAAGTGTAATAGTTGACGGCCGCTTCGCTCATGATGCCGTTTTGCTCGCCCGTGAGCCAGTACTTCAGGAAGCGCGCCGAATACAGGTTGGTATCAACCGCCAGGTAGTTGTCGCGCAGCTTGAGGTCGCCCAGGTCCTGCTTGGGCCCGTGCGCCCAGGGCCCGATGATAAGCTTCTGATTGCCCTTGGCGCCCTCGCCGCCCTGGTGCTGCCGCGTCGTGAAGTTGTTGATGGTCCCCTGCTGGAAAATATCAAACCAGCCCCCGATGTGGACGGCCGGCGCCGTGATATTGGGCGCCTGCGCCTCCGCGTTGAAGCCCTGCCAATAGTCATTGTCCGTGGTGTTGGCCCGCCAGACATCGAGCATCCACACGCTCTTCTGCGCCGTGACCCACGTCTCCGCCAGGGACTTCATGAAAACGCCGCCCTGGTACGACGTTTGGCCGTAGAGTTTGGAGGAGGCCACGACAATCGCCTGTGCGGCCACGTCTTTGGTTGCGGGGGCCATCTGCACCTGTGTGATGCCCAAGGCCGAGCCGCCCCAAGTCCCAATCTTGCCGTTGCACCACGGTTGTTTTTTTATCCACGCGGCCGTATCCGCGCCGTCCCGCCTGTCGCCCCAGCCGTCATCGGCAAAAACCATATCCTTCCCTTCACTGGCAAAGCGCCCGCGGGTGTCCTGCACCACAAGGGCCATGCCCATGGCCTTGAACACAGCGGCCATCATGGCCCCCTGGCTCTTGTTGTAAACGGTCCGCACCAGCACCACCGGAAAGGCGGTGCCGTCCTTGACCGGCAAGAAAACGTCTGTGGCCAGTTTTGTGCCGTCCCTCATCGGCAGCATCACCGTCTCGGCCACAGGCGGCCGCATGACAAACCAAACCGTCACGACGGTGGCCGTCAGTAGAACGGCCACCATCAGCAGGGCGGCAAAAAACGCCCAACGAAATCGCTTTGTCATGCCTGTTCTTCTCCAAGATGCAAGTCCGCACCATACTAAGAGTTCGCCATCTCCGCCCAACACTATCCCGCCTCGGTCGCGTTGACAGACCGTAGGAGCATCCCCGAACCCGGACCTTAGCCATCGGGTCGCTTAAAGGCCGGCATGGTATCCTGAACAATCCGCTCGACCATTATAGTGTTTGGCACGGAATGGTTATACGAAAAAAGGGGAACAGAAACCGGGAATAATGTCCGGCACCGGCAAGCCGACCAACGGAACATGGCGCATGGTCCCCGCAATGCGCTATACTAACGCCTGCAAGCGGGCTGAACGGTCGCGGCGGGTTTCGGCCCGTCGAGGAAAGTCCGGGCTCCACAGGGCAGGGTGCTTCCTAACGCGAAGGCGGGGCAACCCGACGGAAAGTGGCACAGAAAATATACAGCCGGCGCTTGCGCCGGCAATGGTGAAAAGGTGCGGTAAGAGCGCACCAGCGTCGTGGTGACACGGCGGCTAGCCAAACCCCACCTGGAGCAAGTCCAAATAGGGGACTCATGATGTGGCCCGCATCGGTCCCGGGTTGGACGCTAGAGGCGTACGGTGACGTGCGTCCCAGACGAATGACCGTTCAAGGGGCCCAGTGTCCCTGGACAGAACCCGGCTTATAGGCCCGCTTGTTAACGCGCGCCCCCTGGCGCGCGTTTCTTTTGTTCCTGTGCCGTGTTGCGCCAATGGGCAGATTGCATACAGCGGCCCGCGTTTGTTAAACTATACGTTCTGTGCGCCTGCGCAAAACTGGAAAATGCCGTGAATCAGCTGCTCATACCCGCTACGGCGGTTGGGGACGAAGGTCTCCTGATAGACTTGGCGGTGACAATAGCCGAGGTGCAGCCGCAAGACACGCCGGGTGTTCCGCTCGAAACGGTTCATGTGCAAGGGCTTGTGCTTGCCGTTGACAATGACTACCTCTTTCAGGGTCGCCTCAAGGGCGTATATGAACGCCCCTGTGACCGCTGTCTTGATGCGGCGCGTGTGCCATGGAATCTTGAGGTCGGCTGGCTCTTCGAGGAGGGGCCGGGGGGCCTCTTTTCCGTAAAAGCGCTGGACGATGAAAAGGACGAGACCGAAGGGACGTTCACCGAACGCCGCCCTTTGCACGGTGGGACCATAGATTTGGGCCCCTGTGTTTGGGAAGAAGTGGTGTTGAATGTGCCGCTTAAATTTGTGTGCAAACCGGACTGCCGGGGCCTGTGCCCCCGGTGCGGGGCAAACCTTAATGAAATGCCCTGTGCTTGCGGTTCCGGAGAAACCTTGAATGAAGCGCCCGCGAGCGCGCTGGCCGACCTGGCCCGCCTGTTCCCGGACTTGGCGCCAAAGAAGTCGGAGGAGTAGAACTCATGCCGGTACCGAAAAGAAGAACCGGGAGCGCGAAGCAGGGCATGCGCCGTTCCCACCATGCCCTGACTGCGGCCAATGTCACCGAATGCCCCGATTCGGGCGAGGCGAAACTGCCCCATCGCGTCTGCCTCAAGACCGGTTTCTACAAGGGCCGCCTTGTAATCAAGCCGAAGAACGCCTGATCTTCGAATTCTGGAACAGGCCATGAGAATCGCCGTTGACGCCATGGGTTCGGACAACTCGCCCGATGTCGAAGTGGAGGGTGCTGTCCATGCCAGCCTCAACAGCGATATTCATGTTGTTCTCGTCGGCGACGAGGCGTTGCTCACCAAGAAGCTGGCCGGCTACACCCGGCGCGGGCAGATCAGCATTCGGCCCGCCACCCAGGTTATAGGCATGCATGAGCAGCCCGTGATGGCGGTGCGCAACAAAAAGAACTCCTCCATGCTGGTCGCCATGCGGCTGGTCAAGGAGGGGGAGGCGTGCGCTGTCGTCAGCGCGGGAAACACCGGCGCCGTCATGGTTGCCGCGCGCACCGTGCTGGGCCCCATTCGCGGCGTTGCGCGCTCGGCCATAAGCCAGACACTGCCCACCATGCGCGGACGGGTGGTCATGCTCGATCTGGGCGCAAATGTGGACTGCACAACACGGCAGCTCTGCGAGTTTGCCGAAATGGGCATTGCCTATTCCCGCTACGCCTGGGGCGTTGAAAATCCGCGCGTCGGCCTGCTTAATATCGGGGAAGAGGGCCAGAAGGGCGGTGCCGTCGCCCGCGAAGTCCATCAGAACCTCAGCGCCGCCAAATACATGAATTTTGTCGGCAACATCGAGCCCAAAGCCGTCTACGAGGGGAAGGCCGATGTCATTGTCTGCGACGGCTTTATCGGGAACCTCTTCCTGAAAACCAGCGAGGCCGTGGCCAGTTTCATGGGCAAGATGCTTCGCGAACAGTTTGAAAGCTCGTCCATGAGCAAGATCGGCGCCGTGCTCGCGGGAAAAGCGCTGCGTGAGATTAAACAGCGGGTTGACCCCAATGAGTACCATGGCGCGCCCCTGCTCGGCATCAATGGCACCGTGATCATCCTGCACGGTGCGTCCACCGCCCGGGGCGTGGAGAATTCCATATACGGGGCCAGGATTGCCGTGGACAACCACCTCAATGACCGGATACGCGAAAACATCAACCGGCTGCGCCAGTATGACACCGGCATGCCCACGCCCGAGAACGGCGAAGGCACCTGAGGTTCTCGTCGCCGCGTTCACCCCCACTATAGAAATGCAGGTCAGGCACCCTCGGCTGCCGCACCCGGGCATTGACTGCCATTTGAAAGCCTGGGCGGCTATTCCAAATACGCGACAGTCCGCATCACATTTCTTGGGAACTTTATCAATGCGCTTCGAAAACAAAGTCGTGCTGGTCACCGGAGGAACGCGCGGCATAGGACGCGCCTGCGCGGAGCGATTTGCCCGGGAGGGTGCCCTCGTGGTGCTCTGCGGCCGCGATGCGGCCACGGCGGCCCGCGTGGCGCTGGAGATTGGCCCAAACGCTGAGGGGGCCGCCTGTGATGTCACGGATTCAGCGTCCGTTGACACGTTAGTGGCCGCCGTCGAGGCAAAACACGGCGGCATCGACGTGCTGGTGAACAACGCGGGAATCGAAAAGAACGGCCTGCTTGCGCGCATGAAGGACGCGGACTGGGACAGCGTCATGCGCACCAACATGACCGGCGCGTTCCACTGCTGCCGTGCCGCCGCACGCGCCATGCTCCGCAAGCGGTCGGGCCGCATCATCAACATCAGTTCCGTGCTCGGCCTGCGCGGCCAGGCTGGCCAAACCCACTATTGCGCCTCCAAGGCCGCCATCATAGGCTTTTCAAAGGCTTACGCAAGGGAGGTTGCCAGCCGCAACATCACCGTGAACGTTGTTGCGCCGGGATATACTGTCACAGACATGACTGCGTCGATCCCTGGTGCCATGCGCGAAGACCTTCTGAAAGCCATTCCGCTCGGCCGCGGCGCCGAATCCGAAGAAATTGCCGCAGCCGTGGCCTTTTTTGCCTCCGACGATGCCGCCTACATCACCGGTGCCGTCCTTTGTGTCGATGGCGGACTCGCGATGTAAAGGGCCCGTGCGCGGGGATGTGGCTACTCTCCCAACGCTTTCCCTATCGCCCTGACCGCTGTCTGAAGCACCTTGATTCGGGCGTGAAATTTGTCATTCGCCTCAACAATGGTCCACGGGGCGTGCGTTGTCGATGTCTGTTCTATCATCGCCGAAACGGCCATCCTGTAATCATCCCACTTTTCGCGGTTGCGCCAGTCTTCATCGGTTATCTTCCAGCGTTTCTCCGGCGTGTCCTGCCGGTCATTAAAGCGGCGCAGCTGTTCTTCGCTGGAGATTTGCAGCCAGCATTTGATTACCACCATGCCGTGGGCCACCAGGTCGGACTCGAACTCATTGATCTCCCGATAGGCCCGCAACCATTCTTCCGGCCGGGCAAAGCCCTCCACCCGCTCAACAAGAACGCGCCCATACCAGGTGCGGTCAAAAATGGTAAGATGCCCCGCCTTGGGCAATGCCCGCCAGAACCGCCACAGGTGATGGTGCAGCTTTTCCACCCCGTCCGGCGCCGCAATGGGCACCACCGCATACCCGCGCGGGTCCAACTCCCGCGTTAACCGCCGTATGGCCCCCCCCTTGCCCGCCGCGTCCGACCCCTCAAACGCGAGCACCACGGGCAGCCGCTGGCGGTAGCAAAGGTATTGCAGCCGCCGCAGTTCGGCCTGCAACTTGGGCAGTTTCTTGTCGTATTCCTCCCGGGGCATGGACACATCCAAATTAACATGGTCAAGCGGACTGCTGCGGCGCGGCGGCAGCGATGGCGCTTTTACGGGCGCAGGCGCCGGACGGCTCAGGGCCATATCGAAGGCAGCGGCCAGGGTTTCCGCCACGCGCACACTGCGCAGCCGCTCGTCTGTTCCGGAAATTAACGTCCAGGGTGCGTAGGGGGTGGAGGTTTCCCGAATCATGTCTTCGGCAAGGCTCGCGTATTTGTCATACTGTTTGTTGCGCCTCTTCTCGGCCGAGCCCACCTTCCAGGAAAACGCCGGGTCCGCCTGCAGTTTCTTGAAGCGCTTGGACTGCGTTGCCTCGCTAATGTGCATGAAGAACTTCACAATGACCATGCCGTCATCGGCCAACTGCCGCTCAAAAACGCGTATCTGCTCGTAGGCCACCGGCAATCCCGCCCTGCACTCATCCTCAATCGGCTCATTCCACACCTCGCGGTACCAACTGTGGTTGAACACCGCCAGGACACCCTTGGGGGGAAGCAGATTCCAGAAGCGCCACATGGGCGGATACATGCGTTCCAAGGCGGTGGGCGGGGTGGCGGTGTGCACTTTGAACCCGCGCGGGTCCAGGGGCTGCACCAACCGGGCTATGGTGGAGCCCTTTCCGGCCGCGTCCCACCCCTCAAAAACGACCAGTACGGGGATGCCGGCGGCGCGCAACTGCCGCTGCGCCTCTCCCAGTTGCAGGTCCAGCGTCTCCTGCGCGGCCCGGTACTCTTCCTTGCCCAGTTTGGCCTTGAGGTTTACTGTCTCTAGCATCAGCTTGCCCTCCGTACCCGCCGCCCGGTATGCTGTAGCCGGGGGCCGTTCGCGCCTCTTAAACATGTTAGCACAATCCCGACGCTCCCACAGGCACGCCGGTATCAGAAAGGTGAACAATTATGCGCGTAGGAATAATCGGCATGGCACGGTCCGGCAAGACCACCGTGTTCAACGCCCTTACCGGCGCCCACGCGGCCGTCGGCGCCTATGGAAGCCGCGACGCCAATGTCGCCGTCATCAAGGTGCCCGATGCCCGCGTCGACCGCCTGTCCGAGATTCACAAGCCCAAGAAGAAAACCTACGCCGAAATCGAGTTCCTGGACATCGCCCCCAATGAGGCCGCCGACCAGGACAAGGCGCTCGACAGCGCCGCCCTGACCGTCCTGAAGAACACCGATGCGCTGGTGCACGTGGTCCGGGCCTTTAAAAACGACACGGTCACCCATCCCATGGACAGCGTTAATTCCGTGCGGGACGTTCGCGCACTGGAAGAGGAACTCCAGCTTGTGGACCTCATCATCATCGAGCGCCGCATTGAACGTCTCGACAAGGAGCGCAGGCATGACAAGGAATACGAGATCATGCAGCGCTGCAAGGAGCATCTCGAGAATGGCGCCCCCCTGCGCTCGCTGGCGCTTGACGCCCACGACACAGGCATTCTCCGCAGCTACACCTTCCTGTCGCAAAAGCCGCTCATGGTGCTTGGGAATTACGGCGACGAGTGCATCGGCAACGCAGACCCGGCGGGACTGGATGCCGTGACGCAGGCCCTCGGCCTCTTCCATATCGACTTCTGCGGCGCCATGGAGATGGAGGTCACCCAGTTGCCCGAGGAGGACCGCGCCTCGTTCCGCGAAGAACTGGGCCTCGGCGGAGAATCCAAAACGCTTTTCGTCCAGGCCGCCTATGACATGCTCGGCCTGATGAGTTTTCTGACCGCCGGCGAGCCGGAAGTGCGCGCATGGACCATCCGCAAGGGAACCAAGGCTGTGGACGCCGCCGGTGTCATCCATTCGGACATACAGCGCGGGTTCATCCGCGCCGAGACGGTGGCCTACGACGACTTCATGGAGTCAGGAAGCATGGTCAAGGCCAAGGAAAAGGGAAAGGTGCGCCTGGAGGGCAAGGAATACATTGTCCAAGACGGCGACATTCTCCTGTTCCGCTTCAATGTGTGAGCGTATTCGAAGTGCCCGGCGCTGAGAGGGCATTTCCCGCTCAATCATAGTGAAGTTGGGTCATGTCCTCCAAAAATGTGAGGGGCCGACGAAGGTTTTGAATCTCCGTCGGCCCTCAGCCTCATTTGCCACCGAACCATTGCCCGTTGTCCGGCGCGTCTCACCCGCGAAACGTTATCTCCCATAGGTCCGTCGGCCCCCTGATGATTTATAAAACATCCATCAGTCCGTTCAGACCCTGTTCGTCTCGTGGGTTTAATATCAAGTTTCGTGCCAGTTCTGGCTTTTGAGTTAAGCTCTTGCCGCCGTTGATCTTAGCGGTTCTTTGCCAAACTTTTTCGCAAAATCAGATGACGATCAATGCCTCACAGCGACAATTTGTGTCATTTTGGGGCGACAACCCGCGACCTCATTCCCATTTTGACGCACGGAGCCCCACGCAAACCTTTAGATATTCCAAGAAGACATCCTTTGGAACCGGATCTTCCAGCCCGCCTACCGGTCCGCTGAAAGCCCAAGCGCCTTTTCCAGCTTCTTCACGGGAGCCATGCCCAGCTTCAGCGCCTGCTCATAATGCGGCCCGGCCTGCTCTGATTGCCCCTTCTCCACGGCATACCACCAGGCGAGATTCATGTGCGCGGGGGCGTTTTCACCGTCCGCGGCCACCACAAGGTTGGCAAGCACGATTGCATCATCCACCTGGCCGTTATGGCCAAGATTCACCGCTTCCGTATTGGCGATGTCCAGACGCTCGGGCGAGAGAAGGCGGGCCTTTTCCAAGCGTTCATGTGCCGCCGCAAACTTTTTCTGATACATAAGGTCGGCGCCCAGAGCGAACAGTCCTTCCGCCGTTTCAGCGCCCCCAAGCTCCATCTCCAAGCCGGCTAACGCTGTGGCCATCGCCCGCTCATACTCGGTCTTGAAGAAGGCGCCGTTGTTGTCCGTCCACTGGCTTACCGCGCCAGCCTTGGAGGATAGCCGCGGGGACATGATATTCGGCATCATTTGCCCAGTTGGGTCGCCAAGCGACCGAAAAGCAAGCGCCTCGCCGCCACGGAAGGTAATCGAGTCTTTCCAAAGAAGTTTCCCCGATGGCGCTGCGTGCAGTTCGGCATGCAGCCGAACGATAAGTTCGCCGCCAACACCGTACACACCGTGGGTCGCCGAAACATCCAGCACCTGGTCGTGCCCGGCCTTCGCAATCTGGCGGCACCGCGCGCGGGCCGCATCGCTGACACTCATCCCCTCGACATGCTTGTCGAAGGGGGCCACACGCGCCCCTTTTCCACCCAGCGCCGCAGTAATGGATGAGGCTGTCCGCTCTTCAATGGACTTTACGGTGTCATACCCCCCCAAAGCGTCCTCGATTTCATTCTTGTACTTCGCGTTCTGCACAGCCGTAATGCCCGCGCCGAGCACCGTGCCTATGCTGCCGGCGATCTGCAGTGTCTGGCGCACCGGGGAAACGGCCACCACCAAATGGGGCGGGGCAAGTTTCAGCGACCAGGCCGGATTGGAGGCCTGCCGCAGCGACTCTCCCCCACTCTTTCCAGACGTGGCGCACCCCGCCACAAGTATTCCAACGACCAGTAGAACCGCCAGCGCGCCCACAAAGCCACCCAACCGTCTGCAAAGCACCACACTCATTGTCATTCCATTTTCTCCAATGATATCCGGCATTACTCCTCCCCAGGAGCGCCCCGCATGCGCTTAATCTCAGACCTATGCCGTTTAGACTCGACCCGCCTCACACGCGAACCCATTGTCGGTCGCGTGGCGTGCCTGGTCCTGGGCCGTCTGTTCAACACCGCGAGGCGGCGCGCCAATTCCAGCAACGCCAGTTGCTTGTTCTGAAACTGTGACCTCGACGATGTGGAGACCACCACCAGTCCGGTTGGCAAATGGCGCAGGCGCACGGCGGAATCGGTCGTGTTCTTCTTTTGTCCGCCCGGGCCGGAACTCCGGAAGAAAGAGTATTCCAGTTCCCCGTCAGGCGGTATTGTCATGTCGCTCATAAATCCTTCCAAGGACGCACTAAGACCACCTGCGCGCCTTAGAGTTACTATACTTGAAAAGGACGAAACCGGCAACCCGAACAACGGGGCACCCCCGCTCTATAGGTTTTCGGTGAAAGATAATATCCGGACTTTCTCCCCCGAAGGCTTCTATGCTAGGCTAACCACCTTGCCCATGAGCATCCGAACCTGGCCGTCATGCAGCGCAGTGGACGGAAGCCCGAACCGGAGAATACGAATGCCCATAGTTCGCCCAATTTCACTCTTGCTGGTCGGTTTGCTGCTTGCGGCACTGTCTTTGCCCGGTTTCGCGCAAAACGCGTCCGATTGGAAGATTGGGAGCAAGGACGACATGCGCCCGGTCGGAGGATGGGGGCGCATCGCGTCAACCGGAAAAACGGAACGCCCCATCAAGATTGTTGAACTGGGCGGAACGCGCTACCAGATGGGGTATTGGTACGGCCAATTGCTTGCAGGCGATATCTCCACATGCCTGCCGGGACTGCTGGGGGCCTTCCCTGTGCCCGAGGAACAGTATGATGCGGTCATTGCGCAGATGTGGGACGGCACGCATTTCGATACGGCCGCATGGCAGCAGGAACTGGAAGGCGTGGTGGACGGCTGCGCCGATGCCGGCCATCCCGAAGTAAGCTACCGCATGCTGCAGAAGATTATCGTGCTCCCCGACATGTCCGAATTGGGGTGCAGTCTCATGGTGGCATGGGGCCAGGCCACCGTCGGTGGCGATTTGTATCAGTTCCGCAATTTGGACTGGAGCATGGACACGGGGATGCAGGACTTTCCCGTGGTGGCCATCTACAACCCCGTGGATGGTCTCCGGCACGCCACGGTAGGCGGTGCGGGCTTCATTTCCGCCGCCGGAGGCGGCATGAATGAGAAAGGGATCGCCTTCAGCGAAATCATGGGGCACTTCTGCGATGCGGAGGGCCTGGACGGCATTCCTTTTCCGGTGCTGATGCGGGACGTCCTCTACCATGACGCCACCCTTGGCGAGGCCCTGGCGCGTGTCCAAGGCGCGCAGCGCACCAACCAGTACCACTACGCCTTTGCGGACCCCGCGGCACCCGACCCCAAGGGCCGGCTGCTGTTCACAAGCGCCACGAGATGCGATGCGTTTTCGGATGAAACGGTGGTCAGTCATCCGTGCGTGAACCCTGACCCGGCACACACCCGGCTGGAAGATGTTGTCTACTGGAAGAACCACAACGGGAGCGGGAACGGACTTTTGTACAATGCCATTCACGCGCGCCACGGAACAATTGACGCCGAACAGACCAGACAGGCGGCCGTGGCAGCCGGGGTGGACAGCACCGTGCTCAGCATTGTGTACTGCAACTCCGACCGAGAAATGCTGATTGCCTGTGCGAACGGCCAAGAACCCGCCCATCTCCAACCCTACCAGCGAGTTTCGCTGGCGGTGGGCGGTGCAGGTTACAGAACCTCCATCATGGCCGGCGCGCGCGAAATACCCGTGGCCGTGGTGAGCGGCACCCCCTATGAAATGGGGTACCACTACGGGAAAATGATGCAGGCGGAAGTGCGCGCGTTTGTGCCCCATTTCCTCGAATACATACGCATGGACCCGGTCACGTTCAGCGACGCCAACCTTGACGCGGCCTGGGCCTCCACCTCACCCCACACAGACCCCCGCTACGAGGAGGAACTTCAAGGACTTGCCCGGGGGGCCGGTATAAGCTTCCTCGACCTCCGCCGTGTTCACTCGGCGACCCTGCTGGATTCATACTCTTGCAGCAGCGTCGCGGCCTGGGGCACGGCCACTGCCGACGGCCACCTGTACCAAACGCGCGACCTGGATTGGGACGTGGGTGTCCAGGCACACGATTACCCCGCCGTGGTCGTCTACATGCCGCAACAGGGGCAGGTCCACATGAATGTCGCCTTTGCGGGCCTAGTGGGTTCGCACACCGGCATGAACGCCGCCGGGATTGTTCTTTCTGAAATGGGTGATTCGCCGGGTAGTGAGCGGCCCTATGACCTAGACGGAAGCCATTTCATGCCCATGTTCCGCCATATCCTGTATGACGCGGGGAATCTGACCGACGCGCTGGATATCCTTCGCAACACAAAACGAATCAAGCGCTATCACTACGTCATGGGGGACGGAAAAGCCGAATTGGGGGCGGTGAAGGTCCGGGCGCACGCGCCCGAAACACCGCCAAACGACCTGCTCATTTGGAGCGACAACGACCCGGCGGATGAGTTCGCCCCTGCGGTGACCCAGAATGTGGTGTACAACGACGAGGGACGCGGGGCGTTTCCAATGATCACCGCCGACTACGGCAGTCTGGACGCCCCTAAAATGACCGCCATCGCGAACGCCATCGCAACGCACGGCGGCAATGTCGTTAACGCCATATATGACGCAACCGACCTGGAGTTTTGGGTGGCCTATGCGAACGGAACGGGCGAGGCCTATGTCCAACCCTATGCGCACGGTTCACTGACAGGCTTTGACGGGGATGCGGACGGCATCGGCGACCTGCTTGAGACGGCATCAGACAGCGACGGGGACGGCTTTGCCAACTACCTTGACCCGGACAGCGACGGGGACGGCATTGGTGACGCTGTGGAAACAGCCGCCGACACCGACGGCGACGGCATCCGCAATTTCCTCGACAGCGACAGCGACGGTGACGGGCTAATGGATGCCACCGAGGGTGCGTCTGATGTGGACCACGACAGTGTGGCCAACTACCTCGACACCGATTCCGACAATGACGGCACCTCCGATGCGGCCGAAACAGCGGCGGGAACAAACCCATACAATCCCGACAGCGGGCCCACCCTGCCGCTCACCACCGCCCCCCTGGCTGCGGGATTGGTTCTGGCGTTTGGACTTATGCTGCGGCGTGTCTTTCCTGCGCGGGCCTTGAGGAACAAGGAGTAAAGCACTTTGCCCGCCGTTCCAATAAGTTCACTGCACTACCGGGACGGAAGGCCGGAGGCGCATGCGCCATGGAATTTGCTGGAATCGGGTAGAATTTCATCGTGTTGGTTTCTTGCCGATACCAGGAGGTGCCACTGACCATGTACCAATGCGACGGATGCGGCGCGGCGATTCCGCGGAAGGCGCTGCGCTACCAGGTATCCATAGATGTGCGCGCGGCCTACGACACCCTTGAAGTATCGCTCTGGGACCTTGTCCGCGACCACCGCCGCGAGATGGAGGAACTGGTCGCCCAAATGAGCAAGACCGACGCAACAGCGCTGGAAGAGCAGGTCTACAAGAAAATGGTCCTCGACCTTTGCCCCCAATGCCAGCGCCGATTCATCCTGTCACCGCTCAACTTTCGCAGCCATGATTCCGCAGCCACCCCACCGTCGGACATTGACTCATTTCTGAGATCGCTGGGCTTTGGCAACGCTGCCGAAGAGTAACGGCAGCTATTGGTCTCCGCCGTCCAGAAACGCCGCCACTGCCCACAGGAAAAGCACCAGCGCAAGCAGGCCCATGAACGCAAGATATATGTACATTGCCCCGTATCCGGTTTCCGCCGCGGCAGGCATTGTCCCCGCGTTTCCGGTTTCCCAAAACACCGACCCTATGATAACATAACGCTGCGGAATTGAAACAAAGGAACTGCCCCATGCGACTTTACCTTCGGCACGGATGCTGGATGCTGGCGACCGCTGTGGTTTGCGCGGTTGCGCTTCTCGCCAACGCAGGCTGCGGCCGCATTGTCGACAAGGACCGCATCCGCGTCGCCAAGATTGGCGACAAGTACATCACCCGGGGCGACCTGCTTCGCCTGCTGCGCGAGATGTCCGACACGGACCGGCCCAAGATCAGCAGCCGCGGCGACCTGCTGCGTCTGCTCAACCAGCACATAGACGGTCAAATCAAGCTCCCGCTCGGAGAGAAGCTCAAAAGCGAGGGAAAGATTGACGTGCCCCGGGATGCGGCCCGCGAACAGTACTTCAGGGACAGCGGCGATGAGGGGGACCAACTGCGCACCATGTGGAACATGGAAATCCCCAAGAACGGTGAAATCACCCCGCTCATGCGTGAATACGACCTCACTCCGGAGAAACTCCAGTTCCAAAAAGACAACATCGACGACGAGACGGACGTCACCCTCGCCAAAATGCTTGGCGAACAGGCGGTGCAGTTTCTCGCGGTGCAGGCCATGAAAGAGGGGAAGATCACCATTACGGACGAGGAAATAGAGCGTGAGTACCGCTTTGCCGGGGACTCACTGCGCACGCTTGAGGAAATCACCTTCCGCGCAATCCGCTTCCCCGCCGCGCTCCCCGACGCCGCAGCGCAGGCCTCGCACGTGCGGGCGCTCATCAACGGGGGCCAAAGCTTTGACGCGATCGTGGACACCCTCCTTCTTAAGGGCAAGCAGGACAACACCGGCTACGTGATTGAATCGGCCATCCAGAACAACCCAAGCCTCCAGCGATTCCGGGGATTCTGGAATGTTGCGGGCGGGGCGAGCGACGGTGATATCCTCGGTCCGGTATACCTGCCTGAATACCAACAAATGGCGGTCGGCCAAGACGGCAAGACCAAGTCCGTCGTGATGCCCGACGCCTACCTTGTCCTCAAAGTGCTTCAGCACAAGCCGGAGCACACGCTGACCATGGAGGAGGCAAAGCCAACCCTCGCCGCCCCGCTCATCGTTGGCAAGATGATGGAACTGCTGCGCCAGGAGAACGGCGTGGAGGTCTATCAGAACCAGCTGCCCGAACCGGCTCAGATGGGCTCGGGCGATTTGGGCATCTGACGGGACCGCAGCACGCCCTCGATCCCCTCGGCAAACGACAGCACAAGCATGTACAGCGTCATCAGCATTACCTGCACCGACAGCCAGTAATAGGTTGGGTAACCCTGCTTCCAAACCGAGTACAAGCCGTAACCGGAAAGACCCGTCAGGAACATGAGGACAAGCCCGGCCCCATAATGCGCTTCGTCAAGACGCTCCGCGAAGAACAGCAGCGGCAGCAGCAGCATGACGTAGTAATAGTAGGTCGGTGAAACGAGGAAGAAGAGGGGCACAAACCCCAGAATAAACGCTCGGTGGTCCTTCAGTCCCGCCGCGCCAGCCAGGGACAGGGCAAGTACAAGCAACTGAACCGTCCACCAATCGGGGCGTTTCTGGTCATACCGGGCCGAATCAAGCACCGGCGCCAGGTCCTGCACCGTCTGCGCCGCGGGCCGTGCAGTCTTCTGCCACTGGGCCATAAAGACGTACTTGAAGCCAACGCGCCACTCACTGATGCCCTTGTTGTGTTCGGCTATCTTGCGCGTGTACTCGGACCAAACATCGGACCCGCGCCACCAAAGTCCCGAAGCCGCCGCCAGGCTGCCAACGGTCACACCGAAGGCAGCAAAGAAGGACAGCCAACGGCGGTCAATGCGGCGCGTCCACAAGCCCCACGCCGAAAGCACCCCCAACGCCCCGCCCAGAACCGCCAATACGGAGGCCCCCACAAGAGCAGTCCCCTTCCCCGCCAGTCCCAGACCGCCAGGAAGCAGCAGGGAAAGCATGGAACGGTCCGGTGAAGCCAGCCATGGAAGGAGCGCGAGCAAAAGGAACCGGCACGCGCACCAGACAAGGAACGCCGCGCCGAAGGCGGCGCCAATGCGCGCGAAACGCCGCCCCTTTGCAGTGACTGGCCGCCCCATCAATGAATGGACCCTCGGGCGCAGTTCCGTAACGCCAAGCCGCATGGCCTGCATCATCAAGCGGACACCGGGCCCAAACAGCAACACCGCCGGAAAGATGCGGGACAATGCCGACCAGGCCAGAAACACACCCGCCGTTGCATACCAGCGTTTCTTTAGGAAACAGGCGCAGAGGAGCATGCACACCGCATAGTCCGTGCGCAGCAAAGCCCCCTTCATATGCCACCACTTCATCATGTAGCTCGTGCCCAGCAATACAATCATGAACAGCGCCGCCCTGGGGCCAAAAGCCCACGCAACGGCAGAAAACGCAAGCAGGATAAGCAAAGGGTCAAGAAGTGCCAAGCACATCATTCCACTGTCGCTGTCCGTTGACACGCGGTTTGTGAAGAGGGTTCCCACCACCATGCCCCAGACCGGCGTGCCGTTGTACCCCTTGTCGCGCAGCACGCCCGCCCAGCGCGAAGCCACCATCCGGTTCTTGAACCACACCACGTCCTTCTTGAACGCCTCCCATCGCCCAGGACTGAAACGCTGCTTAACCACCTCGCGATTCTTCAGCACATCCTCAGCTTTGACGTAGCCGCCCGTGGCGAGTTCGCGTATGGTGCCGCTCGCATGCTTCCACTTGAGGCCCGTCTCGTCATCGGCAACCAATGCGGCCGCGTAGAGCCGGGTGGACCCGAGCTCCCCCTGGTATTTTGAACCAAGGTAATAGTGAAAGAATTCGTATGCGTTCAGATAGGAGCCGTAGCGGTAGTAGTCGGTCGCCCGGTAGTTCTGCACCGACAGCAGCGCAGTCACCGCCAGTAGCGCAAGCAGAAAGCCCCGCGCGCCATCGACAAAATCCTGGCCCGCCAGCATGCGCAGCGATGGCCGCGCCAGCAGGGCGTAGGCCAATGCAAGGCCAACTGCGGACAGGGACAACACCATGCACAGGGGCGCACCGAACGCCTGTTGCACCTGCCCCGCCAGATAAGAGAGCATGTTTCGCCTCCATGACCGTTAGAGTCGCTAGTTTATCGCACCGCCCCCCATGCACGCCACCCATCCGAAAACAAAGTAAAACGTTCCCAAAAGTCAGTTCAGATCACTCTGAACCAGCCTTCTGGGAACGTGCACTAACGCTCATAGGCCTATTGCAGGCCGACGTCTCAGGAACCGCTGGGTGCCGCCGCCGGAGCCGCAGGAGCTTCAACCGGTACCGGGGGGACTTCTGTGACAGGCGCAGCTTCCGCCGCTGGAGCCGCAGGGGCCGGAGTCTCCACCGCCGGGGCCGGAGTCTCCACCGCAGGGGCCGGAGCCTCCACCGCAGGGGCCGGAGTCTCTACCGCAGGGGTCGGAACCGCTTCTTCGGGTTTCTTCTCCGCCGGGAACAGTTCCGGATGGGCCTCTTTAAGCCGAGTTAATGCGCCAGCCGCCTTCTGTGCAACGCCTGATTCAGGGAACACTTCCTGCTGCTGCTGATAGGCCTTTATTGCCTCCGGCAGACGGCCCTGCTCTTCCTGCAGGCGACCAATATCATAGGGCGCCAGCTTCGTGGCAAAACTCTTCGGATAGTCCTTAACCAACTGCTCGTATATCTTTATCGCGCCGTCCAGATTTCCGGAATTCTCCTCCAGGAAGGCCAGGCCGCTAATGGCGCGATCCGCGAAGTCACTTTTCGCAAACTTGTCACGCACGCTCTCAAACGCTGCCTTCGCCTTGTCATACTGCTGCGCCTCAATGGCGGTTTCTCCCATGACGTAGGTCATCTCCGGCGTCCACTCGCCGGCCCCCTTGACGGCCTCCTCAAATTTTGCCAGGCGCGACGCAGGGTCCTTCTCCAGGCTCGCCTCGACATAGCCGGATGTGACCTTCTTGCTCGCCTCTTTCCGGCTTTCCCGGATAAGAAGTCCTGCAATAATGCAGAACGCGACAAATAAAACGCCCCCGACGTAAAGCATCGGATGATCCTGCGCGTGCATCATCAGCCGCATCAGGTCGGTCTTGGGCGTTTGCTCCTTTTCGGCTTCAAAGATGTCCACTGCTGTCTTGCGGGGTCTGGCCATGAGATTTCAATAACTCCGATGTGGTACGGTCCGGCGCAACGCGCCGGTCCTTGGTTGAGACCAACAAAAACCAAAGCTGCGGTGGTCCGCTCTGACCACACCGCACAGGCCTGAAGCCGGGTCAGAACAGCGGACCCCACTCCAGTATCTGCCACGCTCCGCCGGACCGCTCCAAAAGAATAACCACGCTTCCCTGAAGGTCTACATTCGGGTACTCTTTCTGATCGATCGGCTGCGCCAGCGTTCCAAATGTGTCCACAACCCGCGCGCGATCACCCTGCACCTGCACGCGCGAGGGGGTCCGCGTCACCCGGATCGTCCGATAATTGTCCAGAATGGCGGACACATGCTTTCGCAACGCGTCATAGTCACGACCTTCGCGATCATTATACCGTTGCGAAACATGCGACAACACCTGATAAACCCGCCGGTTCTCCATGCCCTGCGCGACATCGGCAAGCACCATGCCTATCTTCTGCTCTTCCGACACACCGCCTGTGAGGCCCGACAAATCGAAGGGCATATTGCCGCTCTGGCATGATGACAGCAGAATACCCGCCGCAACCAGTGCAATGGGCGCCAACCGCCTCATGCGACCGTCACGAGCCCGATACGCCGTCGGGGACCATGTGCAGAATCAAGCGCTCACCGCGGCCCATGCCCAGCGGCTGCACCGTAACCTCCAGCCGTTTGCCGGGCTTGGTGAACAGCAGATAGGTGTTGCCCAGAGCCTGCTGCGCATTGTCGAGTTTCCAACCTGCGGCAGGGCACTCGGCAATATAGAAATTGGCGATATCGTTCGGATTCGCATGGATGTTGTACACCATGCGCCCAACCTGCAGCGCCGCGGACTCATACACGTAAGAGCGTTCGGCATCCTCTTTGGCCTTCATCGGCAACGGAACATCCTTGAAACGCTGCGCCGTGGAAAGTTCCAGCCCGCTGGGCTTTACAGCTTCAGCGGCCGGTGCCTGCGACGCGGGCGCACCCACAGGCGCGCCGCCCTTGGGCGCGTCGTCCAGTAGTTCCACCGGCGGCATCGGTTCCTTCTTCTGCCAGGGCATCGACTGGCAACCGGACAGAATTACCACCGCTATCATCCCCACCATCGCGACGCGAGTCATGGTTGACGTCTCCCAACTGTTGGAGTTACATACCGAAACACGCCAAAGACGGGGCCGGGCGCCCGCGGACACAAGCCCGACGCGCGCTTCCCCAGCAACAATAGAATAAGGAAAAAGCAGGGGCCCAGTCAAACCAAGAGAAACCAAGAGAAACGCTGCGACAGGCCATAACTGCCCTGAACCAGCACAGCATGGCAATGCAGCAGATTGTACAACCCTTTACACAACATTCGTACCAGAAGTTCGGCAAACCCATATTTGAACATGTTGCCCGGCGCTATGGAACTGACATTCCGTCCAGCTCGTTCTTCATATTCTGCGTCCGTCTTTCCCCGGCACTCCACTCTTATAAGCGGACAGGCCATGGAATAACTCGTCGCCCGTATCGTTCCAAAACGCTAACTCATTTCGGGGCAGACGGTTGGAGAATTCAAGGCACCTTTATCTCCCCGTATCAACTCCGGTCTCTGGGAATAGGGACGCAAGGCATCATGTTGAGCACAATACCTGTTTGTATGAATATCTATTTAGTCAAGCCATTCCTGAGCGGTGTGCGCAGGGAAGTGACTCAGAGGGTGCAGAATAAATCAGACAGCATGTTATGGCGTGCCGTTATGATGTTTCATGGCAACAGCCAAAAGAGAGCCGGAATCTTAAGACAATGGCAGCTATTCGCAATGTGTTGACGCGCCTGTCCTCCTCTCTGGGACTGCCAAGAGCATTTACACAGTCGCCGAGATCGGCGCTGACCACCCTCCTCTATCACCGCTTCGTCTCGCCGGGCGGGCAGGTAGATGCGGCCCGGGAGCGTCTGCACCGTCAACTCGACTGGCTGCAGCAGAGATACACAACCCTTTCGCCTGTCGGGGCGGTGTCTCACATAGAACGGGGAACGCTTCCTCCATTTTCGCTTGTTGTCACTTCTGACGACGCCGGCACTGACCTCCTCGATATCTGGGATGTCTTTCACGAGCACGGGGTTCCATTGGCCGTGTTTCCGTGTGTTGGCTGGGTCGAGAGCAGTTCGCCGCTTACCGACTCGCCCACACTGTCCCGGGTCATTGACCTTGTGAGGTGGTACGCGGGCCCGGAACGCAGCGTTGACCTTGGCAAGAACTGGTCCTTCCTACTAAATCCGAACTCCGTTGACCGGACCATTGACCACATAATTGGCGCATCACAGGCAGGCGGGGAGGATTATTTAGCCGCCGCGTGGGATGTCCTTTCCGCGATTCCCCGCGAGGCGGACGATCCAAGATCGGACTGCAATTGGGGAGAACTGGCCGACCTTTGCAGACGGGGCGTGCTGATTGGCTCCCATACCGTCACACACTGCCGGTTGGCAGGGTGCTCGGACCTGCGGTTGAACTTTGAGCTTCGCGAATCAAAACGGGCCATCGAGGCTCGTCTTGCACCCTGCGAAACCTTTGCCTATCCGTTCGGCACCGCCGACGCTGTAAGCCACAGGACAACCGCCGCCATAATAGAGGCGGGTTATCGCTGCGCTTTTCTCACCCGTCAGGACTTCGCCCCGAACCACGCCGACATACATTGTCTGCCCCGCATCACAATCCCCGATGACAACATGGTGGACTTTGACCTGTTTCGTTCCCTGGTGCTGGGAGGACATATTCCGTGGCAGAAAATAAAGGGAATGGCCCTAAGCGGGTTTTATCGGTGCGAAGAAACCGTACTCATTGCCTCCTTCTTGGGTGAGTTTGCAGCCTGAGAAGCTGTTGCGCAAGACAAAGAAAGTGTGCAAGCATGCAGGGTGTCACAGCCGACTGTCTACACAACGCCGAAGAACTGGAAGACGTCCGCGCCGCGTGGGCGGACATTGTCAGGCAAGGCCCGCCCCAGGCGGGCTCCTGTGAAGACTACCGCAGTCTGCTGGACTGCGCCCCCAATCATGATGCCATGTGCCTGGTGGTGCTTCGCGAGAATGGGACCATTGTCACATTGGCCCCATTTATCTTGTCGTATGGAAGCAAAACCTACGATCTGGGCAGCCATCCATTGTTCAGTCTCCCGGTTCGGAGGCTGTCCCTAATGAACGACTGTCTTGTCGGCAGGAGCGACAGCGGGCAGATGCGCGGTGTGTTTGATGCATTGGCCGGGCGTGGCGGTTTTGATCTTGTTTCATTTGACGAACACGAACTGGACGGCCCATTCCTGCGCTCTTTGGAGGACGCCCTGGCAAATTCTCCCTGGAGGTGGGTAAATCCATTCCACAAGACGTCCGTTCATTGGTTCATAGACCTTCCCCCCAGCTTCGAAGCCTACATGGCCGCGCTTTCCCCGAAGACTAGGCAGACGCTCAGGCGGAAGCTCGGCAAGTTTGACAAAGAAAACAACGGCCGGGTTCGCCTGGTCACCGACCCCGAGGATGTCGAGTGGTTTCTTACTGTCGGGGAGAAGATTAGCCGCATGACCTACCAGTGGAAAGTGGGCCAGCGACTCTGCTTCGATGAACCCACCCTCCGCACTTACCTGTCAAACGCGAAGGCCGGAACGCTGCGGTGCTATGTGCTCATGATGGGGGATGAGCCCTGCGCTTTCCTTCGGGGAAACATCAGAGACGGCGTGTATGACTTTGAAACGCCGGGCTACAATCCAATCCATGAGAAAGCCTCACCGGGAACCGTGCTTCTGCTCAGGGTTGTCGAGGACCTAATCGCCAACACCGAATGCCGGGTCTTCGATTTTGGGATTGGCGGCGACTACGTTGGGTACAAGAAAGTCCTGGGCAACAGGTCGTATGACGCCGTCTTTATAGAAGCGGCGCGGCGCTGGGGCGCCTATCCCATGCTGCTGTTTGGAATCCAGGATGCCCTGAATATGGCAAAGCGCTCCGGGAACGCTCTCCTGAAACAAAGCCGTCTGAAGAGACTGCTCAAGAAACGGCTCCGGGGCGGCTGACTGACCCCGCAGCGGGTTTCCCCATACCCCAGCACTGGACTCTGCGCAAAACTTGGCAATACATCCCCGCAAAGGGTACGATCCCCCCGTCTTGGGAGCGGGTCCCCCTTCCCGCATGAACCTGAGTGAGCCCAATGCCCCCCGTTTCCGGAGAAAACACACTTAACCGGCTAACCCCGGACGCCATTGTCCAGCTACACGAAGCCATCGTGGACGCCGGCGGGCACGAA
Organism: Candidatus Hydrogenedentota bacterium; assembly: GCA_903902895.1. Lineage (GTDB taxonomy): Bacteria > Hydrogenedentota > Hydrogenedentia > Hydrogenedentales > CAITNO01 > CAITNO01. The sequence continues at coordinate 26,459 of CAIUWO010000513.1, forward strand.
GTGTTTTTTGCGGGCACCATGGGTGCCGATGGCAAGGTCGAACGCGTGCGCGTGCTCGCCCGGGGCCATGCCTCCGCCGTTCCAGCCATCTTCGAGGGGCTCGACATCCGCGAGGTGGTCATCCACAACCACCCCGGCGACGACCTCACCCCCAGCCACGCCGACCTCCAGTTGGCGGCCATGTACGGCACCCATGGGCACGGCATGTTCATCATCGACAACGAGGCCAGCCAGGTCTACGTCGTCGTCGAGCCCTTCGCGCCCAAGCAGGCCACCCTGCTCAATATCCGCGAACTGGAGTCCACTTTCCGGCCCGACGGACCCATGGCCCGCAACCTGCCCGCCTTCGAGATACGTCCCCAGCAGGTTAAAATGATGGAGGCCATCGCCGAGGCGTTCAACACGGACTCCTTTGCCGTCGTTGAAGCGCCCACCGGCGTGGGAAAGACCGTCGCCTATCTCATTCCGGCCGTTCTGTGGGCCCTCCGCAACAAGGAACGCATCGTCGTTTCCACCCGCACCATCAATCTGCAGGAGCAGATCATCGAAAAGGACCTGCCCCTGCTCAAACGCTGCTTGGACGTCTCCTTCGAGGCCTGCCTCGTCAAGGGCCGCGGCAACTACCTCTGCCTGCGCAAACTGGAGCGCGCGCTGGCCGAGGTCGACCTGTTCCAGGACGAGGAGGTGCGCGCCCGCCTGACCGGCATCGCCGACTGGGTCAACCACACCGAGGACGGCAGCCTTTCGGACCTGCCTTTCGTGCCCGGCCGCGAACTGTGGGACAAGGTCAACAGCGAGGCCGACACCTGCTCCGGAGGGCGCTGCCCCAACCAGCAGAAGTGCTTCGTCGGCAAGGCCCGCCGCGCCATGGCCCGCGCCGACATCCTGGTCACCAACCACCACATGTTTTTCTCCGACATGGCCGTCAAACGCGAGGCCAACGACTTCACCGCCATGGCCGTGCTTCCCGTGTTCCGCCGCGTCATCCTCGACGAGGCCCACTCCATTGAGGACTCGGCCACAGAATACCTGGGCGTTTCGGCCACACGCACGGCCGCCCAGCATCTCTTCAACCGATTCCTGCGCAACGAGGGCGGCCGCGAGCGCGGCTTCCTGACCATGCTCAAGAACCGGCTCATGAAGGACTGCCCCCAGCTTTCCCCCGACGAATACGAGCAAATGCTCGGAGTCATCGAAGACAACCTCATGCCCGCCCTCGCCGCCGCCCGCGCCACCACCGAGGCCGCCTTCGAAGCCATCCGCGCCCTGGGCAGCGAGCGTTGCGGCCAGATTGGCCGCGACATCAAGTGGCGTCTGACGCAGGAAGTGCTGGACACGCAGGAAATCCGCGAACTGCACCGCGACTACATGATGCCCGCCACCGAAAACCTGCGCATGCTCATGCGCGCCTGCGAGGAACTGCACCGCCGCCTGCGGCAGGTGCCGCCGATGCCCGCCACCGCCGAGTCCGCCGTCGCCGCCGATGCCGTCGAACTGCGCGCCTACGCCGACCGCGTCAAGAACCTTGGCGGCGTCCTGTCCGAGGGCACCAGCCCCGAACTGGCTGAAAACACCGTGCGCTGGGTCGAAATCGACGCCCGCAACCCCCAGTTCGTGCGCCTCGTGCGCTGTCCGCTGGAAGTGGGCGAACCCCTCGCCGAATCCATCTACGGCCAGTTGAAAACCGTCATCATGACCTCCGCCACGCTCACCGTGCAGCAGAAGTTCGAGTATCTCTACAAACGCCTCGGCCTGGACCGCGTCCCGGCCGGGCGTGTGCGGAACATCATCCTCGATTCCCCTTTCGACTATCCCACCCAGGCGCTGCTCTGCATCCCCTCAGACGGCGTGGACCCCACGGACCGTTCCTTTTTCGACCTCAGCGTGGACAGCATCAGGCACATTCTCGCAATTTCAAAGGGGCATGCATTTGTGCTCTTTACGGCCTTCTCCGCCCTGAACCACGCCTTCCGCCAGTTGGAGGGGGAACTGCGCGCCGCGGGGATCACACCGCTCTGCCAGGGAAAGGCCACCCGCACGCAGTTGCTGGAGGAATTCAGGCGAGACACGGCCAGCGTTCTCTTCGCCACCGACAGCTTTTGGGAAGGGGTGGACGTTGCCGGGGAGGCTTTGCAGTGTGTTATACTTCCAAAATTGCCGTTTCGGGTGCCCACGGAGCCCATTCACGAAGCCCGCGCCGAGGCCATTCAGGCCGCCGGGGGCAATCCGTTCATGGAATATTCAGTGCCCTTGGCCGTGATAAAGTTCCGTCAGGGCTTCGGGCGGCTCATCCGGCGGCGCACCGACTGGGGCGCCGTAGTTATCCTCGACAAACGGCTCGTGACAAAATACTATGGAAAAGTGTTCTTGGACTCCCTCCCCCAGGTGCCCGTGGTGAGACGGCCGCAGGTGGAAATGTTCCAGGCGCTGGACGAGTTCTTCAATCAACGACGCAAAGAAAGGTGAGTTTCGGCCATGTCTGACCATCAGGACATCAAGATCGACGTTGCCCGCGCCAAATCTGCGGCTGTGGGCAGGGAAAACGGTTTTACCGCGGCCGAACTCGCCGACATCGAGCCGCGCGTGCATGAAATCCACGCCATCCTCCAGCAGGAGCGCGCGGCAAAGAAGTATGGTTTCTATGACCTCCACAAGGATGATGTGGCCTTCGCCGACGTGGCAGCCAAAGCTGAACATTTCAGAACTTTCGGCTATGAAAACCTTGTCGTGCTCGGCATCGGCGGTTCGGCCCTCGGCCTCACCGCGCTGAACACCGCCCTTAACACCCCCTATTTTAATCTGCAATCCAAGCGCGGACGCCGCGGGGCACCCCGCCTGTTCGTGATGGACAATATCGACCCCGTCACCTTCAAGGCAATGATCAAGCTTTGCCCGCCCAAGAAAACACTCTATAACGTCATATCCAAATCCGGCGAAACCGCCGAAACCATCAGCCAGCTCATGATCGTTGTCGCCCTGCTTGAAAAGGCCGTGGGCGCCGCCGCCATGAAGGACCATCTCGTGGTCACCACGAGCCCCAAGGGGCCCAACGCCCCGAAGAGCCTGCTCCATCCCGTGGCCGACGCCTACAGCCTGGTCTCCTTCCCGATCCCCCTCAATGTGGGCGGTCGCTTCTCCGTGTTCTCCCCCGTCGGCATGTTCCCGGCCGCCATGCTCGGCATGGACCTCGACGGCATGCGCGCCGGCTGCGCCGCCATGGACGCCCGATGCTCGCTCGACTCGCTGGAGGATAATCCGGCCTACCTGCGCGCCGCCATTCACTACCTGCTCGACACGGCCAAGGGCAAGACGATGTCCGTCATGATGCCTTACGCTGACGGGCTGCGCGATGTGGCCGACTGGTACCGCCAGCTCTGGGCCGAAAGCCTGGGCAAGCGCAAGAGCCTGGACGGACAGGATGTCCACACCGGACAGACACCCATCAAGGCACTCGGCGCCACCGACCAGCACTCCCAAGTGCAGCTCTACCGCGAAGGCCCGAACAACAAGGTATTCAACATTCTTGAAGCCGGCCGCTTTGAGACCATCCTCAAGATTCCCGACACCCTGAAAGAGGTGCCCGGGCTCGGATATCTGCGCGGGGCCTCCATGAACAAGCTCATGGCGGCAGAACTGCGCGGCACCATGGACGCGCTCAAGGCCAGCCAGCGGCCCGTCATCCGCATCACGCTGCCCCGCGTCAACGCGCACTCCGTCGCACAGCTCCTCTACATGCTCGAGGTAGAAACCGCCATGGCCGGCCGCCTCCACAACGTCAACACTTTTGATCAGCCCGGCGTCGAGGAGGGCAAGATCATTGCCCGGCGCCTGATGGGGGGGAACGGGTGAGCGAGCCCGACGAGCGCCGCGGCCCCGGGACCGTGGAGGTCTGCGACTGCGCCGGCGCAAGGCGCATACGACGCGCCTTCCGTTACGGCGTGGCCGCCTGCGTCATGTTCGCCCTGTCGCTCTGGTTCGCCGAAGGCTATCTGCGCTTCGACAAGTCGGAAACGCAGTACCGCATGGCCCTGACCATGCAGGAAGCCTCCGCCAGGCCCATTCTGCGCACCGTTGTCAAGCGCGACTCGGCGTCGGACCCGCCCAATGCAAAATACATCGAGGCGCTGGCCGCGGTTGAGGAGGAGGACGTCATCCTCAAGACCTACGAGCAGGCCTGCAAGCTAAGCCCCCGCGACCAGTCGCTGCTCGTCAACTACGGTTGCCGCCTTTATCTCGAGGGACGCTACGCCGATGCGCGCGACCGCCTCCACGACGCCGGGCTGCTCCCGCCGCCCAATGCCCTTCCGCGCTACCTGGAAGCGGCGGCCACCCTCGCGGGCATGGGGCCCGGAGGGGACATCAGCGACGTGATCGCACTCGTTGCGCGCGCCAATTCGACCGATGATCCCATGGTCTACCCCAAACCTCTCTGGCATTCCACGCTGCCCGTAAACGGTCAGTGGTACGCGAAGACAAGGCGGGATATCGTCAACCGCTGCCTCGCTCCGCTCTACCGCATGGAGGCGGACATCACGCTGCGCGCGCAGAAAGAGATCGAGGCGGGAAAACCGGAAAACTGGGACGCATGGCTTGAGGCCATGCTGCCCGTGGGGGACCGGCTTGTCGCCAAGGCCAAGAACCCTCCGGAGGATATCGGGGCGAACCAGGCCATTGCCGGCATCAAGCTTCAAATGGACATTCTCCAGCTGCGCGACACCCTTTCCGAAAACGCCAACAAGCCCCGCCTTTTTGAGGACCGCATCAGTCTCCTTCGCGCCGCCGGAGACGAACTTGCCGCCTTCGAAAACAGCCGGGACACGCGCATCGCGGCCCACGCCCAAATTCTTGCACGCCCGATCAGGCTGGTACTGTCCACGCTTGCCCTCTTTCTTGGCGCGTTCTTCCTCCTCTTTCTCCTTGGCCGCGTCTTTCCCACCGCGTACAAAGAAACCAAATCCCTGCCAAGCCACTGGACCGGGGCGCTGGCCGGTTCGGCCGCACCCGCCCTGTGGTTTGCCCTGCTCATTGCCTGCCTCGCCCTGCGCAACCCCGGAACCGCCAGCACCGCCCTCGAGGCAGTCGCCGCGGTCTGGTGGACCGTGATGGGAGCGGTGGCCCTCTACGCCCTCGTCTACCCCCTCCTCCAGATGAAACGTTGCTGCGCCGTCCTGCTCCTGCCACCGCTCGACGACAAGGGATGTGGCCGGTTCAGCCGGTCCCTGCGCCGCATCGGCTGGTACTTCGGCATGCTCCGCGGCGTCAGCGGCGCGTTCCTCGGCGGGTTCCTCTGCGTGCTCTCCCTCTGGGTCCTTGTCTTCCGACTCGTCAGTGGTCTCTACCCCTTCCAGTTGCCCCTGCTCACCACCGGCCTGGAAAAGGAAGAGATCGACCTCGTCCGCCAAGTACAGCAGATGCTGGGCAGGTAACCCTTTGCGTCCAAAGGGAACGAGAATCGCGCTGCTCAGACGGGTTCAGTTTTCTCGTGCACGACAGGAGAGCTTGGCTCTTCATTTACGGTCAGGCGAAAGATATCGGGCCGCCTGTAATGGCCGACCACGTCAAAATCATATTTGCCCCTGCCAATCTCGTTCCGGTCCAAGTCCGCAGTCATAATCGTTTCGCCATGGAAGTAAGGCCCGCCCAGCGACTCACCCAGGGGGCCGATGATTGCCCTCCCGACGCGTATCAACTGGCTGTCCGGCCCTTCGCCCGCATTAGAGCATGTTAATAAGGTATACCTACGCAGCCGTGCCGAAAGAAGCCATTTATGTCGCTCGAAGTGACTGTTGAGAGTGCGCCTGCGATAGCATCGTATAGTTCGTCTTGGGTATCTGCCCCATGGATTGGCCGTCTTCGATGCGCGCGGCCACGACACGCTTGCAAAGGTCAGTGGAAGTAGCTCTCACGCCCGCGGCATAACACCGTAGGCGCATTTACTTACAACGCTCTAGATAGCGCGATGAGAGGCACCAGTGAACCATCCGCGAAAATCTGCAGCTCCGGCCTGAGACTGGGAATAGCTAAACCGCCACGGGCAGGTATATGTGAAACATTGCGCCGCAGCCCGCTTCTGAGCTCGCGACTATAAGACCACCGTGTCTTTTGATAACGGAATAGCAGAGCGTCAACCCAAGCCCAAGCCCCTTCTGAGGGCCCATTTCCTGTGTGGACCAGTAGGGATCGAAAATCTTGGGAAGGTCCTCCGGCGAAATGCCCATTCCGGTGTCTTTGAAACTGAGGTGCAGGTATTCCCCATCCGGGAGGGCCAGCGCATCCGTACCAGACAGAACACAACGCCCCCCGGATATCAAAAGGGTGCCCCCGGAAGGCATTGCGTTTCGGGCATTGGCAGCGACCTGGGCAAACACCATGCCCACTTCCCCCGAATTATAGGCCACTGTCGGCAGGGTGCCCGGCAGGTCGTACACCACGGCAACACACGTATCGCCAAGCACCGCGCTGACGCTCTCGCAAACGAGCGGCGCCAAGGGTGCCCTGCTGTCGAAGAAACTCTTTCCGCTTGCGAGTTTCAGCAGGGTCCTGCCCAGGGTTACTGCCCTTCTGCAACCAGCCTGAGCACGCTCGAGTGTTGAGCGAATCTCGGCGTCCGGCACGGCGCACAGCAGTGCGTACTCGACACTCCCCAGGACCACCTGCAGAATATTGTTAAAGTCGTGCGCCATCCCGCCGGCCATGGCTCCCAACGCCTCCAGCTTTGAAGACTGGTGAGCAAGTATCGAAACCCGTTTTGCCACCTCCTCAGCCTGAAGGTTCCGCGCCGTCTGTAACATGGCCGCGCCCAGCTTTCCAACATCGATCGGCTTTATCACATATTTGTCCACACCAATGTCGATGGAGCGTAACAGATAATCCGTCTGCTCGAACGCCGTGGTCACAATGATGGGCATGGCGGGATCCAGTTTTCGAATCTCCTGCGCCATGGTTAGTCCGTCCATTCCGGGCATTTGAATATCCGTGACAACCATGTGGGGGCGGTTGGCGCGAAAGGCCTCCAATCCGGAAGATCCGCTGTCCGCGGTTGCCAGCGCTCCCACGCGGCGCTGAAGGAACATGCCGAGTTGCTCACGTGTATCCCCATCGTCCTCCACGAACAGTACGGTGAGCGTCTTGAGGTAGTCATCGTCTTGCTTCAGATTGTCCATGGTCTTCTTGCTCCATGATTTTACAGACACAATGCCTTCTCTTGCTTTGATGCAGCCCTTTATGGCCGTAAGGTCAAGAGATCATCGGTGACTCCGCGGTCATGCGCAGGCGCGACTGCCATCGAATAGTGAGAACGCGTCACTCCCCGCTGACAAGGGGGAATCGGGAGAAATGCAGCCCGTTGAAATCCCGGTGACCACAGTTCAGTTAAACATGTTGAGCCTTTCGGCAAGAGAAGGTTGATCAGGAGGACCGACGCCCGGCCATGAGCGAAAGAACCACAAGGCTCAAGCCTGCCAGAAAGATGTCTCCCAAAGAACCCTTTATCTTGACCAGGGAAAGGGCTCTCTTGCCGGCACCGCATCCCGCGCATCCACCGTCCGTGGCAACTCCGGCCTCGGCGCGGCTGATCTGGCCGTCGCCGTTCACATCTATTTCATTGAATGCATCCGCAGGCACACCCGGCAGGGCGATCAGCGCCTCGGAGTAGGACACTTGGCCGTCTCCGTTGCTGTCCACCGCGTCAAAGTCCGCATTGAGCAATGCACGCAACTGGGTCGCGGTCGGCGGGGGGCCGCCGCAGGGGCCCGTTGATATCACCAGAACAACGGCGTCGCCAAAGCTTGCCTGTTGTCCCGGGTCGGGATACTGCATGCTGACCAACCCCGCCGCCGTTGTGTCGTTGCACTGCTGCACCACGGTGCCGACGGTCAGCCCCGTGGCCTGGACCACTGACTCAGCGGCGGTCTGGGTCTGGCCCAGCAAATTCGGCATTATCTCTTCGCACAACCCCGTTGACACTACCAGCGCCACGGTGCTGCCAAGGAGTGTCTGCTGGCCCGCAGCCGGGTCTTGCCCAACCACCGACCCCGCCGCTACGGTGTTGCTGCACTGCTCAGTCGTCCCGCTGAGGCCCAGTCCCGCCTCGCTCAACGCAGCCTGTGCGGCAACCAGCCCCTGGCCTGTCACATCGGGCACGGACACCTCGCTCTCAATGGACCACAATCTCGCTGTCCCGTCATCCGACCCGGTGAGCACCTGTCTCCCGTCCGGCGAAAACGCCACAGAAGACACATACCACGCGTGCCCGATAAAGGTGCGGAGCGTGGTACCCGTAGCCGTGTCCCACAGTTTGGCAGTGTCGTCTCCCGACCCCGTGAGTACCTTGGCCCCGTCCGGAGAGAATGCCACTGAGGTTAGCCGGTCCATATGTCCGGTAAAGGTTCCAAGTTCCTCGCCCGTTGCCGCATTCCACAGCTTGGCGGTATTATCGTAGGCCCCGGTTAGAACGCGGGTTCCGTCTCGTGAGAACGCAACAGCGGTTACAGATGAAGCGTGCCCGCTAAAAACGCCCAGTTCCTCACCCGTGGCCGCGTCCCGTAGTCTCGCTGTGTTTCCGTCCGAACCGGTAAGAAGTCTGGTCCCATCCGGAGAGAATGTCGCGCAGCGCCCCGTGCCGGAGAAACTGTGCAGTTCTGCGCCCGTTGCGGCATCCCACACTTTTGCTGTGCCGTCAAACGATGCGGTGAGCACCCGGCTACCGTCGGGTGAAATCGCCACGGAGTTTACCCAGTCTGTATGCCCGGAAAAGCTGCGCAGTTCCGTACCCGTCGCCGCATTCCATAACCTGGCCGTGCTGTCATCCGACCCGGTGAGCACACTGGTCCCATCGGGTGAAAACGCCACGGAGTTCACTCCGTCCGTGTGGCCGGACAGGGCGCGAATGACGGTGCCGGTCGTCGTATCCCACAGTCGCGCCCTGGCGTCAGTCGACCCCGTAAGAACGCTGGCTCCGTTCGGGGAAAAAGCCACGGCATGCACCCGGGCCGTGTGTCCGGTAAAGGTGCGAATGGCCCCGCCTGTTGTCGCGTCCCACAGTTTGGCCGAGTTGTCTTCCGAACCGCTAAGCACCTTGGCGGCATCGGGTGAAAACACGGCTGAGGTCACGGTCGCACTGTGCCCGATAAAGGTGCGGACAACCGTCCCGGTTGCCGCGTTCCACAATTTCGACGTGGTGTCGCGGGAAGCAGTGAGCAGTTTGGTTCCGTCCGAAGTAAACGCCACGGACAACACATCCGCACGGTGCCCGCTGAAGGTTAGTAGTTGGGAGCCCGTTGCAATGCCCCACAGCTTCGCCGTGCCCTTTGCCGTTCCGGTGACCACCCGGATTCCGTCCGGCGAAAATGCGACTGAGGTTACCCGGTCCGTTTCGGTGAAGGCGCTGAGTTCCTCGCCTGTTGCCGCATCCCACAACCTCGCCGTATTGTCATCCGAACCGGTGAGCACCTTGGTCCCGTCCGGGGAAAACGACACGGAGGACACATGCCAGGTGTGCCCCGCAAAAGTGCGGAGTTCGGCGCCGGTTGCCGCGTCCCACAGTTTTGCCGTGTCATCGAGGTAACCGGCCCCGCTGAGGACCATGGTTCCGTCGGAGGAAAACGCCACGGCCTGGACGCTGCCCGTGTGACCGGTGAAGGTCCGAATGAGCGCACCGGAGCTTAGGTCACAAAGCCTTACCTTGCCGTCGCCGGACCCCGTGAGAACTTCAGTCCCGTCCGGAGACAAGGCCACATTCGAACTGAGTGTTCCATAGCCATACTGGATAACCGGGTCTGAAACGATGTCCTTCCCGAAGTCCTTGCCCGAGGTGCCGCCTCCGAAGGGAACAGCCCTGCATTCCGACACGGTGCCGGCTGAAAGTAACAGCGTGACCGCCATTATCGCGAGCCCCCACTTTGAAGGACATATCTGGTGCATGCCGCATCTCCAGTTGTTGCGGGTTTGACTGCCTGTGTCCGTCATCACCGCAGTCTACCTCGATCTTTTCACACGGGTTGAGCGCAAACAGAGCTCCTGCCGAATTTCTAGAACGCCTATGAACGTTGACGTCCTTGCGGGCCGTTTTACCCGGTCATTCAAGAAATACCACCTGTGGGACCGATCATTAAGAGGAGGAAAACACCAATGGGCCCTGCACAAAGAACACCCATGCCCAATCTGCACATGATGATTCCTCTATTGACATATATCGAATTTATTGTTGCGGCTGCCCCATATTGGAAGAAGTGAGATTTTGAGTTCGTTTAATGCCGACCCCTGGCTTCGGCTTGCCTTCTGTCGCGTCTAATGCTTTATGCGCGAGGCTCACGCCTTTTACTGCTGTCACTATTACTGTTCAGCCACTTGATGGTCGGAAGGCCGTCACCGTCAATGCCGCGTTTCAACATGCGCGGGATACCGAACAGTAGCTGTGCTGCCGGAGCAGTTTCGGCAGCACAGCGCATTTGTTGGGGGGTGGCTAGCGCCTCCGCTTGCGAAGAAGCGCGGCGCCGGCCGCAGCCATGGCGCCTGCGGCGGCGATAAGCCCTCCGAGTCCGGCGAGGGGCATGGCCAAGCCGACGGTAAGCGTGCATGCCTGCAGGATGCTTTGGGTATAACCGTCCAGGATAAACACGCTATACACGCCCTCATAGTCTAGTTGGAAGTCTGTGAGCACCAGTTCGGAACCGTTGACGTAGCTGTGCGTGGGGTCGACGTGATAGCCGTTGAACTGCCAATCATAGACCACGGGCTGGAAGCCGCCGACGGTGCTCACGCGCAGCGAGTATGTCGAGCCGGCGGGCACCGTACTCTCTGCCGGCAGGGACACAACCGGCACCAGGCGCGGGGCCAGACTAAGCATGGCTTTGTTGGACGTGTAGGAACCGCGCAGGTCGGTGACCACGCAGTAGTACGCGGCCGCATCGGCCGCATACACATGCCCGAGTGTGAGCGTGTTCGAGTTGCCGCCGGTGGCGGTGCTGACGCCCGCAGCTTCACGATACCAACGGTAGCGCTTGGCGCCGAGGCCGCCCGTGACAGCAACATGCATCGACACATCGCTTCCATAGTAAGCCTTCTGCGATGCGGGCTGACTTACGAACGACAGCAGCGCGCCGACGTACAGAACCCGCTCTGCGTAGACCGCGCTACCGCCTGAGTTTGTTACCGTGCAACGGTAGAGTCCTTCATTGGCCGCATTGGCGGCGCTGATTGACAGTGTGTCCCCGTTGATCCCGGACACATTGGTCTGGGTAATTCTTGCGCCGTCTTTTGTCCACAGGTAGGTCAGTGCCCCGTTTCCGCCTGTGACCTGAACGGCCAGCGAAGCGGAGGAACCCAGAGGTGCAACGCCGCTGCTTGGAGTTGCGGTGATGGAACTGATTACCATGGGGTCATTGGGATTCGACTGCAGGAAGTACTCCTGCAGGTTTGTGAGTCCGTCACCGTCCGGGTCCCAATTGGCATCGCGCGGGTCTATGGGGTTCAGCCCGTATTTCACTTCCCATCCGTCCGACATGCCGTCGCCGTCTGTGTCGAAATTGGTGGGGTCCGCATAGTGCAGAGCCTCGTCGTAGTCGCTGAGTCCATCCCCGTCGCGGTCGGTGTTCCGCGGCGGCGCCGGCTGGCAGGCGTCCAGATCATCCACGATTACGCCGCGTCCGCGAAGCAGGGCAATGCTGGCGCAGTCAATCGGCGGCCCGAGGACGGTGCCCAAGAAGACGTAGTCACCGTTCCCAATGCCGGGGTTGTTGACCAGCCTGCTGAAATCGCGAATCGTGTTTCCACCGGCAGCAAGCATGTGAAGATTGACGAGTGACTGGGTCCCGACCAGGCTGCTAATCTGGGTAAAGTTGATTGCCAGTCGGGTAAGTTTTGTCAGCACCGCGAGTTTGGCGAGTCCAGCATTTCCGACCGGGTTGTTGTCCAGTGCAAGTCCGGTCAGGTTGACCAGGGTGGTGAGGGCGGTGGTGTCGCTGACCTGGTTCTCGCGGAGGTCGAGCCAAATGAGATTCAACAGCCCGGCCAGGGGGGTTATGTCGACTATCATGTTCTTCCACAGGTCCAGCTTCGTCAGATTGGTCAGGTTTGTGAGCGGAGTGAGGTTGACGACTTTATTGTTGGCCAGGCTGATGCCGCGCAGTGTGGTGATGTAAGCAAGCGGGTTCAGGTCCACGACTTGATTGTCCGTCAGGAAGATATGTGTCAGGTTGGGCATGCCGACCAGGGGGGTCAGATTGGATATGCTGTTGCCTGTAAGGTCGAGTATGCGCAGATTGGTGCAGTAACCAATGCCCGTAAGGTCCACGATGCCGGCCGGGCTGACTCCGCCTATGATGATCTGGGTGCCGCTCGCCGTTCCAGGAATTGTAGCCGAGAGTCCCGGAAATATCGTAATGGTCGCCAGGTTTGCCGCATGCGAAACCAGTGAATAGGTTGTGCTGTCTCCGGCAATCCTGACCGTTAATCCGTCAATGAGTACGGTGAATCCGCTTACGTTCAGGACGGTTGCCCCTGCCACGTGGTATCCGTTCAGCCGTCCGTTCTTGGCGGGATTGACTGCGGTCAGTTGTTGTAGCCCCGCGAGATCGGCGCTTAGAATTGCGCCCGACGGCTTGTTAAGCGCCCTGCGCAGCGCCACCTCCAGGCTGGCATCCGGACTCGACACCTGCGCAGCGACGTTCAGGCAAATCACGAACATTACGCCCAACAAACCGCATACACACCGTAATGCATTCACAGACTCACCCCTCTGGCCACGTTCAGGCCCTATTGCAACTACACAGCCTAAACAACACTCCTTGGAGAAAAGGCGCAGACGGCGCTGCCCGCCTACGTTGCGAGTCACCTTAAGCAAGCACTTTGGACATCTCGCTGGCCGCAGCTTAACGCGGTCTTTTACTTGCAAGATGATATTTATCTAAGCACTAGCTAATGCGCACCCGTTTTGGTTCCATTTTAGACCTGTAGTTTGCCACAGTGGAGTCGCCTTGCATATCAGGGATTCCCTGATTTCTCCCTGCGAAATACCTTACCCGCGGGCCCGTCACACCAAAGGGGGGAAGGGCGCGCCGTGTGTTCGGGCATCGCGCCTTTGGGAATGTAGGCTCGAATGTCCTCGCCTGTGATTGCGTTTTGCATAAGGGTGTGTTATCGTTATTCCGTATTAAATATTTCGTAATATGATAGATAGTTGACCTTTCGCCAATCTTGCCCTATCATCCACCCATGCACATTCAACGGACAAACATTCCGCAAGGGGTTCTGTGAGTTTAGGAATATGTCTCTGCAAAGTTTCCGCCGGTTCTAGGCCGATGCAGAAACACGCTTCGATAGTCTGTTACAACTAGGAGATGCAGTATGTCACGCATGAGTCTTACAAATAGATTGTCGGGACTTGTGGCGCTGTTGCTTTCGGCCACTGTCATGGCAATGGCTTCGGAAACCGTCCGCCCCTCAGACAGCACGGACAAGTCCATCGAAAAGGACAACATTTCCACTCCGCTCATGCAGTACCCGCACTCGGCAGGCGTGAACTCCGTGGCCTTTTCTCCGGACGGGACTCAGGTGCTCACCGGGACGGCCGACGGCAAGGCGAAGCTGTGGAGCACGACGACGGGCACGCTCATCCATACCCTCACCGGACACACTTCCGCCGTGACCGCCGTGGCGTTTTCCCCGGACGGGAAACAAGCGCTAACCGCGTCCATGGACAGCACGGCCAAACTGTGGGACGCGGCAACAGGCGAAGTCATTCGCACCTTTACCGGACATGACTATCCCGTGTACTCTGCCGCGTTTTCCCCAGACGGTGCCAAGGTGCTTACCGGGTCGGGCGACCCCTCGGCAAAGCTGTGGAACACGGCAACAGGCGAGGTGCTCCTCACTCTCGCCGGGGCCAACGGGCATACGAATGAGGTGTACTCCGTAGCCTACTCCCCGGACGGCAGCCAAGTGCTCACCGGGGCGGGCGACAACACGGCCAAGCTGTGGAACGCAACAACAGGCGGGTTGGTGCGCACGTTCACAGGGCATGCAAGAGAGGTGTACTCTGTCGCATTTTCTCCGGACGGCGTCCAAGTGCTTACAGGATCGGCAGACGGCAAGGCGAAGCTGTGGAGCACAGGGGCCATATTCATCCGTGAGTTCACCGGGAGGGAAGCGATATGGTCCGTGACCTTTTCTCCGGACGGCAACCAAGTGCTCGTAGGGGCGGGCGACTACAAAGCCACCCTTTGGGGCAAGTTGTCGGGGTCGGTCGTCCGCACCTTCAGCGGACATACTTTGGACGTGTCCTCCGTGGCGTTTTCCAAGGACGGGATGAGGGTGCTCACCGGTTCGGCGGACGACACGGCCAAATTGTGGCCGGTTACGGGCGGGCAGGTGGACGTGTCCGTGCCCAATGTGACCGGCGAAACGCAGGCGGTGGCGGAGGCGGCGGTTACGGACGCGGGGCTTGTAAACGGCACTCCCATAACGCGGTGCAGTGACACCGTTGCCACAGGGTTGGTGATCAGCCAGAACCCGGCGGCGGGGCAGTCGGTGACGCTGGGAAGCACCGTCGCCCTGGTGGTCTCTACGGGACCGTGCAGTGTGGCCGTGCCGAATGTGGTGGGCCAGGCACAGACCGCCGCGGACACAGCTATCACCGGCGCAGGCCTCACGGTCGGCGCAATCACGCAGCAGTGCAGCAACACGGTTGTGGCGGGACTGGTGATCAGCCAGAACCCCGCTGGCGGACAGCAGTCTCCGCCCAGCGGCGCTGTGGCCCTGGTGATTTCGACGGGACCGTGCAGTGTTTCCGTTCCCAACGTCGTCGGCCAGACACAGGCGGCGGCGACAATATCAATCGGCATCGAGACGCTCACGGTAGGCACCGTAACCCGGCAGTGCAGCAACACAGTTGCAAGGGATGTGGTACTCAGCCAGAATCCGGCGGCTGGCCAGCAGGTGCTGCCCGGAAGCGGGGTGACGCTGGTCGTGTCATCGGGGTTCTGCACCGAGCTTGTGCCCAATGTGGTGAGCCAGACCCTGACCGGGGCGGGAGCCATCCTCGCCGGCGCCAATTTGGTTGTTGGCGTTGTAATTCAGCAGTGCAGCAACACCGTGCAGTCCGGGCTGGTGATCAGCCAGAATCCCGCAGCGGGTGCGCAGACGCCGTTTGGCAGCGCCGTCTCACTGGTAGTTTCGACCGGACTCTGCAATACGACCGCGCCCAACGTGGTGGGCCAGGCACAGGCTGCCGCCACAGCAGCCATCACCGGAGCAAGCCTTACGGTCGGCGCAATCACGCGGCAGTGCAGCAACACCGTGCAGTCCGGGCTGGTGATCAGCCAGAATCCCGCAGCGGGCGCTCAGGCGCCGTTTGGCAGCGCCGTCTCGCTGGTACTGTCAACCGGACTGTGCATTGAGACCGTGCCGAATGTGGTGGGCCAGGCTCAAACTGACGCGACAACAGCCATCACCGGTGCAAGCCTCACGGTCGGCGCAGTCACGCAGCAGTGCAGCAACACGGTTGCGGAAGGAAAGGTCGCCAGCCAGAATCCCGCAGCGGGTGCTCAGGCGCCGTTTGGCAGCGCCGTCTCGCTGGTACTGTCAACCGGACTGTGCATTGAGACCGTGCCGAATGTGGTGGGCCAGGCACAGGCTGCCGCGACAGCAGCCATCACCGGCGCAAGCCTCACGGTCGGCGTCGTCACGCAGCGGTGCAGCAACACGGTTCCGGAAGGAAAGGTGGTCAGCCAGAACCCGGCGCAAGGCGCTCAGGTGCCGTTCGGCACCCCTGTTGCCCTGCTGGTCTCGACCGGATTGTGCAATGAGACCGTTCCCAGCGTGGTGGGCCAGACACAGGCCGTCGCAACCTCGGCAATCACCGGCGCGCACCTCAAGGTCGGCAGAATCACGCCCGAGTGCAGTAACAGCATTACAGCCGGAACGGTAATCACCCAAGACCCGCCGGCGGGCCTGTTCGCAACTTTTGGCAGCGCTGTTGACCTGGTGGTGTCGAGCGGGCTGTGCAATGAGACGGTTCCCAATGTGATGGGCCAGACACGGGCCGCCGCGGCAACGCGCATTGCCGATGCAAGCCTTACTGTCGGCGTGGTCACACTGCAGTGCAGCAACATGGTGCAGACGGGACAAGTGATCAACCAGACCCCGTCGGCGGGTGCTCAGGCGCCTTTTGGCAGCGCCGTTGCCCTGGCGGTCTCATCGGGGAGGTGCAGCGAAACCGTGCCGAATGTGGTCGGCCAGACCCAGACCGTCGCCGGCGCAACCCTCGTCGGCGCCAACCTGGTCGTTGGAACTGTGTCCCAGCAATGCAGCGACGCCGTGCCGGAGGGAACAGTTATCGACCAGAATCCGGTGCCGGGCCAACCGGATTCCTTTGGTGCCGCTGTGGCGCTCGTGCTGTCAACGGGTTCATGCGACCGGGTAGTGCCAGACGTCTTTGGCTATTCGCAGGCGGCCGCGACAAGGGCGATTAGCGACGCGAATCTGAGCCTCGGCGAGGTGACACGGCGGTGCAGCGAAACCGTGGCGCTGGGCAAAGTCGTAAGCCAGACCCCGGCGGCCGACACACACGCGACCGCAGGAAGTGCCGTGGCTCTGGTAGTCTCGGAGGGGAACTGCAACCCGGCAGTGCCCAATCTGGTGGGCCAGGTGGCCAACGCCGCGCATATGGCCGTCATAGCTGCAAACCTGACTCCAGGCACCATAACCGAACAGTGCAGCGGCACCTTTCTGGCAGGGATTGTCATAAGCCAGAATCCGGCTGCGGGCCAGCCGATTGTCCCCGGCAGTGCCGTGGCCATGATAGTATCCACTGGTCCGTGCGGAGACACCGCGCCAACTGAGGTCGAATTGCGTGACGCACTCGCGACAACCTTTGACACGATGGACAGCAACGGGGACAGTCAAGTCAGTTATTTTGAGGCGCTGATCGCCTTGCCGGGTCTGCCTGAGGTAACGTTCGACGCGGTGGATTCGAACGGCGATGGCCAAGTCAGCCGCGCTGAGGCTGAATTTGATGCGGACGGCGGATGCGCAGGATGCGCGGGCGGCAAGGGAGTCTTTACCATCGACAAGATGAAAAAGGCCTTCGGCGATTTCTTTATAGCCGCGCTGGGCCTTGGGGTTCTCTCGCTGTTCTTCCGGCCAAGATCTTTCTGACCGCACCCAGAATTCCTAAACGCCAAGTAAAGGGAGTAACAGAACTACCGCGCAGGTGAACAGCACTGACAGTTTTGTTGCCGCGCAACTTCTTTCGACATTTGAATACGTCACACTTGAACCTCTGTAACCGTAAACGCCTGTCTCATGTCCCGAAAGTCTTAGGTTCAAATCCCACCCTCACTACCATTCGTGAACAAAGGACTTGCAGCGATGCAAGTCCTTTTTCTTTGTGCGCCCGGCAGGGCCCGTTCACTTGAAGGTGTAAGTCCTTTACAGGGCTGACGGCAGGTACTGTTAGCCGGACGGGAAGGGTGTCCATCGCGAGGTGGAATCTGAAGGAAGCCGCAGGCAAAGCACTGGCCCGACGAACAGGAACCGCATACGAGGCAGCCATGCCGGGTGAGAAGGCAAATAGATTCAAAGCCCAACACCTGTACGGAAGGCATGGAAGTAGATGCGGCAGGCATAAGTGACCACGCAGCGCCATGCTTTTGGGTAGTTGCTGTTTCTTCTTCTTTGGCATTGGGTTGTGCTCTTGTTATGCGCAACCATACTATGGGCTTCCCCAATTTGCACGTTATTTGCACAAGAGCCACCTTCCCCGCAAGAAACAAACACGCCAGCAAGTCCGTAAGTACTTGCTGGCGTGTTGTTTATAATTACGTGCCCGAGGCGAGACTTGAACTCGCACCCCTCGCGGGACCAGATCCTTAGTCTGGCGTGTCTGCCAATTCCACCACCCGGGCGGGTGTCTTTACGACGGGCGAATGATACCGGATAGACCGGCCCCGATGCAAACAGAAACGGCAGCAAATTCTTTTTGGAGTGCCGTGGCAAAGCGCCACGGCGACGCTAACGCCGCACGCCAAAATCGAAACCGCAACGTCCCGCCGTGCAGCAATCCCCATGGGCGCCGGTTAACACCCGTGGGGCGTGTGTTTGTGGAACACCGGCTACTTCCGGCGCGACCCGCGCCGCGCGGCGGCGGCAAGCGCACCGGACAGGAGCATCAGCCCCGCCATGCCCGCCACGGGCACCCCTGTGCCGGCGTCGGGCGTGGCGAAGCTGCCCGTGTTTGGCCGACATAGGTGAAGGAACCGCCAATACAGGTGGTGGTGAGCGTGGTGGTAATGGCATCCACCTCCCCCCCGTCGAACACCCAGGTTTCCTCGCGGGGCGTACTGCTGAGTTCCGCCGTAGCCTTCGCGCCCGGCCACACAACGGCCAGGAACAGGACAATAGCCAGTGCCACTGCAGGGGTAACGAGTATCTTGCTGCGAGCCACGCGTTGCTTCTCCTCTTCCTTTTGGTGCTGTTTCACCCCGGCCGTAGTCTGCGTTGCCACCACCATGTTCCACCCAGTAGCATGAGAAACATTATACAAAAGTTCATTCGCGCTACATCTCCTTTTGGAGTTCGGAAGCGACCCCGCTTTGGCTGTTATCGCGCAATCGTCCAGCCAAAGAGGTGTCGCCGCTCGGCTCTGCCCCCGCACTCCACAAGAGCGGCATGGCAACCTGACTGTGTTCCGGCCTGACGACAATACCCCGGAACACGGACAGGAGGTCCGTGCCGCTACGCGGGGACTCGATTGGCCCCCGCCCCCGTGCTACTTTCTTCCGCGGAGAACCAACACCATGAAAAAGCCCAAGAGCGGACAGTACTTCGATATGCAGGACGGTCTCATCACCATGCTGCGCATGTCGCTGATCAAGGCGACCGGTGCCGACATGGCCGACGCCATGACCAAGCCCTTCATCGCCGTCGTCAACTCGCACACCGACCTCAACCCCGGCCACATGCACCTGCACACGCTCGCCGCGCGCGTCAAGGAGGGCGTCATCGCCGCCGGCGGGCTCCCCTACGAGTTCAACGTGCCCGCCCCCTGCGACGGCATGGCCGAGGGCCACGAAGGCATGCGCTTTATCCTGCCCCAGCGCGAGCTCATCGCCAACATCGTTGAAACCCACGTGCGCAGCATGATCTTTGACGGCATCGTCCTCATCGCCAGTTGCGACAAGATCATCCCCGGCATGATCATGGCCGCGGCGCGCCTCGACCTGCCGGCCATCATGCTCACCGGCGGTTCCAACGCGTGGCAGGTGCGCCACTCGGTGGGCTACAAGGGCAGTGTTGATTTCAAGGACTACGCGGGCACGCACCTCGCCCTGTCCACCTGCACGGCGGCCGCCTGCGGTGCCTGCGAGGTCATGGGCACGGCCAACACCTTTCAGTGCCTGGCCGAGGCCATGGGCCTGGCCCTGCCCGGCACGGCCAACATCCCAGCCTTCCATACCGACAAGCTCATCGCTGCCCGCGAAACGGGCAAGCGCATCGTCGCCATGGTGGATGAGGAACTGACCACCCGCAAGATTCTCACCCCCGAGGCGCTCATGAACGCCGTCATCGTCGACCTTGCCATCGGCGGCTCCACCAACTCGACACTCCATCTCCCCGCCATCGCCCACGAACTGGGATTTGAATTGCCCCTGTCCGTCTTCAACGACCTCAACACCAAAATCCCCACGCTGCTCTCCATCTCCCCCAACGGTCCCCACGGCATTCTGGACCTCTATATGGCAGGCGGTGTCGGCGGCGTCATGAAGGCGCTCCAGGAGGACCTCAACCTCGACTGCCTCACCGTCACGGGAAAGACGCTCAAAGACAGCGTGGCCAATGCGGAAATCCGGGACGAATCAGTGATCCGGCCCAAATCGGCCCCCTATGACGCCGAAGGCGGCACGGTCATTCTCTACGGCAACCTCGCCCCCGACGGCGCTGTCGTCAAGCAATCCGCTGTCGCCCCTGACCAGCGCCACTTCATCGGCCGCGCCCGCGTCTTCAACCGCGAGAAGGACGCCCTGCTCGCCTTTGACGCGCGTACCATACAGGAGAACGATGTTCTCGTCATCCGCTATGAAGGCCCCAAGGGCGGCCCGGGCATGCCCGAAACGCTCGCCGTCACCATGGCCGTCGCCCACACCGGCCTCAAGCGCGTGGCACTCGTCACCGACGGCCGCTTCTCCGGCGCCAGCGAAGGCCCCTGCGTCGGCCATGTCTCCCCCGAAGCCGCCGCAGGCGGGCCCATCGCCGCCGTTCAGGACGGAGACGAAATAGAAATCGACATTGCCAACCGCACCCTCAGTCTTCTCAACGTGGACATCGCCGCGCGCCAAAAGGGGGTCACGCCGGTGCAGCACGAAGTCCCCCCGGGCTTCATGCGCCAATACGTCAAATACGTCACCTCCGCCGCCCGCGGCGCCGTGATGGAATAGGCCGATCACACTCTTCAAACGCCAAAGCCGCAACCTGCGACTCGCCCCTACCATTTCACCTCCAGCCCGGCTTGCCGGGCTGTGTCCGCAATGCCGCCCAGAATCTGCCTTCAATCCCGCCGCTCCAAGGCGCGGGCAGGCCATACACGGCTTGGGCAACTCTTCCCTCGCAGCCACCCTCCCGCAAAAACCTTTCTGAGGGAATGTTTCCCACCACGCCGTTGGCGTATCCCATGACAAAGGTGTCCGGCCCCAGCACTCTTTTCGCGGAAAGGGCGTACTCCACCACCGTCTCTCCGCCCAGCGCCACTAGAGCATTTTAAGAAATTATACCTACGCAACAGTGCCGAAAGAAGCCTTTTGTGTCGCTCGAAGTGACGGTTGATAGTGCGCCTGCGATGGCGTCCTGTAGCTCGTCCTGGGTGCGG
>CAIUWO010000514.1 GCA_903902895.1 Candidatus Hydrogenedentota bacterium
CTGCCCACCTTTGTGACCACCGGCAACCATGACCGCGACGGGCGGAATTACGAGAACTTCTTCGGCCCGCTGACCTACCGCTTCACCTTCGGCCGCGACGGCTATCTCGCCTTCGACACCAAGGACTTTACTGTCGCCGACAGCCTGGGCCCGCAGGACGGCCTCCTTGGCGCCTACCGCCGCGAACTCAAGCCCTGCCGGTGGGTCATCGGACTGACCCACCGCTACGAGCCGACAATGGGCATGCGCGCGCAGTTGACGCTCTTCGTGGACGACCCGCTCGACCTGCTCCTCTTCGGCCACATCCACCGCGAGCTGAAACCGGAGGAGGGCGAGGTCATGCCCTGGGGCACCACGCCCATGCTCGCCGTCCCCGCCGAACGCGACGGAAAATACCGGCTCATCGACATCACCGCCCAGGGCCCAAGGCCGAGGCCGGTGTCGGAAGTGAAATAGCCCCGCGTCATTGCGAGCGAAGCGCGGCAATCTCTTGCTCGCAATTGCCCGCTGTTGGGGTCGTCGTTTCAAGAGATTGCTTCGCTTCGCTCGCAATGACGGGCTATGATTCGCGCATCGGCGCAAAGGAGTCTCGAACATGCACATCGCCGTCATACTTTCCCTCCTGACATTATCCGTTCTCAACACCGAAGAGCCCGGTGCGGGCGTGCCCGCGGCGTTCCTGCTGGGTGCCGCCTCGCCGATGGACAAGGTGTTTCGCGAGGGGGCGGACTACAGGGGGCCGCTCAACGGCCCGGTGCGCATTGCCGCCGCGGGCCGCGAGCGCGAGAGTTTTCAGGTGGTGTGCGTGCCGTTGGCCGCGCCGATGAAGGGCGTGCGCGTGGAACTGTCCGACCTGGCACGGGTGGACGGCGGGGAAGCGTTTCCGGCCGCGCGCATCACGTGGCATCCGGTCGGCTATGTGCAGACCAAGCCGTCCAACTCGGCCATCCGCCGCACCGGCTGGGGATGGCCCGACGTGCTCATGCCCGCCGCACCCTTCGACGTGGAGCCCGGTTTCGTCCAGCCCATATGGTTCACGGTGGACGTGCCCGACGGCACGGCGCCGGGGCTGTACAAGGGCACCATCACCGTCGCGCCCGAAGGCATGGAAAAGCGCGCGCTCGATCTGGAACTGACTGTGCGCGCCTTTTCGCTGCCGCTGCGCGGCAAGCTGAAGACGGCGTTCTGCATGAGCCCCGGCATCTGGGAGGCGTGGTACAAGCCGGAGGAGGTGCGCCAGCGCCTGGGCCAGCCGGAGAAGTATTCGCACGGACCGCTCTACACCTCCTATGAGTGCGAGGACGTTCTGCCCCATGAAAAATGGCTGGAGGTGTACGACTTCCTGCTCGCGCACCGGCTCAGCCCGACGGTCATCTACTCGGGCATGAAGAACGGGCGCACGCGCACCGTGCCGGCCCGTGCCGACATGCAGTACTGCTACGACCGCGGCATGAACGCGACCTGCCTGGCCGCCTGCGACGTGCTGTATCCCGACGCCGCCAAGGCGGATCAGCAGATGGCCGAATTCGAGGCGTGGTTCCGCGACTGGGAAGGCTTTGTGAAGGAGAAGGACTGGAAGGACTTCACCTGGTACGTGCACGGGTTCGACGAGTCCGAAATGCGGCCCGACCCGGCGAAGAACGTGGACCCGTCCATCCGCCGCCTCTACGGCATGATCGGCGAGAAGTTCCCCTGGCTCAAACGCGAAACGGCCAACCCCTACACCGCCAAGAACGTGGGCTACTTCGACATCTGGACGCCGCTCACGCAGCAGTTGAGCGGCGACCTCGCACCCTACCGCGAGCGGCAAGCGGCGGGCGACGAACTGTGGGCCTACGTGTGCTGCGGCCCGGGCAAGCCCTACGCCAATTTCTTCATTGACTTCCCCGGCGTCGACCCGCGCATCCTGGGCTGGCAGTACTGGCGCTACAACGTCACCGGCTTTCTCTACTACCTCATCAATCTCTACGAGCCGCAGGAGAACTGGAACCAGAACGGCCCCAAATGGCCCGAACGCCCC
>CAIUWO010000515.1 GCA_903902895.1 Candidatus Hydrogenedentota bacterium
GTGCTCGCCGTGAATTCTGAGGACAATGTTGTGGACGGGTACAAGACACTTGTTTTTACTGCGACTGGTTTCACTTGGGTAAGATTCAACCTTTCCGGCGCGCAGGGTTCTTCACTTGTGTGTACTGCCAAGTCGAGGAACGTGGAATTGACATCATTCCCTGCAACCGATTTTACGCTTTCAAATCCACAAGATTTTCCGAGTCTCACAACCGGTTCCTATATCGCCAAATTACGCAGTATCAGCAGCGCTGCCCGATCTGAGATCGAGGTCGCTTTGTTCTGGCGAAAATGAGCAGTCAATTTCTACCCCCGCGCAACGTTATCCCGCATGCCACGGAACCGCGCAGGCCAAGGCTGAGAGATTGCATAACGCTGGCGTGTCCTGCATAATCCCATACTTTTCGGTCCCCACAGGTCTGAATTGTAAGGGAATTCCCCAAAAAAACCGACAAACGCTTCCCCCATGACCTCTAAGCCACACGTTTTTGCAGTTCTGACGTGGAATTTCAAGGGGTGGATTGTGTTCGTTTTGCCCGATTGGGTACTATCATCATAGAGCCCGTTTGGGCGAATAGACGCCCATCTTTCGTGCGGTCCCAACCCAGGAGTTCGGTGATGCATCCCATTTCGCCACAGTCCGTTCTCTTCGCATTCATTTTTCTCATGGTGCTTACCCTGGCCTGCGCGACAAGGCCTGCCTTTGCGGCCGGTGTGCCGACACCTGGGCAGATGGCGTGGCACGAAATGGAAATCGAGATGTTGTTGTGTCTTGATCCGTGCACTTGGCAGGGGCGCGAATACGATAACCACACGACGCCGCAGGACCAGGTGAATCCTACCCAACTCGACACCGATCAATGGTGCCAGGCCGCCCAATCCTTTGGTGCCAGACAGATCGTGTTTGTGGCCAAGCACACGGGCGGATTCTGCTGGTGGCAGACAGAGACCAGCAACTACGGAATCCGCAACACGCCCTACAAAGGGGGCAAAGGTGATGTGCTGGCCGAATTGTCCCAAAGTTGCCGCAAGTATGGCCTCAAACTGGGGATATACCTGTATCCCGGCGATGAACAGTGGGGTGCCGGCATCGGAAGCGGCGGACGCACCAAGAACCCCGCCCGTCAGGAGGCTTACAACGCCGTCTTGCGGCAGCAATGGACCGAAGTTCTGTCCCGCTATGGAGAGATTTCCGAACTTTGGTTTGACGGAAGTTGTGTCATTGAACTGGGCGACGTGATTAAGCAATGGGCACCCTCCGCGATGGTGTTTCAAGGCCCGCATGCCACCTTGCGATGGCCCGGCAACGAAAAAGGCATCGCGCCCTATCCCGCTTGGCAGACCGTGGACAAAGCCGCCGCCGCAACCGGGGTTTCGACCGGCAAAGACAGCAATCCGGACGGCGATGTGTGGTTGCCAATGGAAATGGACACAACCCTGATCGACCACAAGTGGTTTTGGGGCCCGGATACTGACCCGATGCTTAAGTCGGTTCAAACATTGATGGATGTCTACTATACGTCCGTGGGTCGAGGTTGTGTGCTCATGCTGAATGCCACGCCGGACACCACAGGCCGCATCCCGGAATCGCATATCCAGCGCTACCGGGAATTCGGGCGCGCCATTGAAAGTCTGTACGAAAAGCCCAAGGGCGAGATATCGGGCACAGGAACCACCCTCGAACTGCGGTTTGCCGGTCCCACACGCGTCAACCGCGTGGTGACCATGGAGGACATCCGCGCCGGGCAGCGTGTACGGGCCTATACCCTGGAATGCTTCCGGAATGGCACTTGGAAAAAGTGCCTGACGGGCCAATCCATCGGCTACAAGAAAATTGATGTACTGGAAAGCGCCGACA
>CAIUWO010000516.1 GCA_903902895.1 Candidatus Hydrogenedentota bacterium
CGAACGCCGCCGCATGGAGCGGGAAACGCAGTTTGCCGCCGACCAGGAAACCGCGAAAGAGGTCGACTGGAATGATATCTACGGTGTTGTCGACGAGGCCATCGCCGAACTTCCCGACAAATGGCGCGTTCCGGTGGTGGCTCACTTCTTGGACGATCAGACCCACGCCGCCATTGCCCAGACGCTGGGCATCCCGCGCAGAACGGTCACAGACCGCATCGATCAGGGCGTGGAACAGCTCCGAAAGGTGCTCACAAGCCGCGGCGTGGCCGTCAGCGCCGTCGCGCTTGCCGGACTCATCACAGCCAACGCCGCAGAGGCGGCCCCGGCCACGCTCATCACGAGTCTGGGGAAACTCGCCCTGAGCGGGACCACGCTGGTGTCGGGCGCTGCGACCGTCACGGCTGCGGCGAAAACGGCCGCAGGATTCTGGACCACCAAAACGATTCTTGCCGCCGTGGCCAGCCTGATGATGACCTTGGGGGCGGCCGCCGGATATTGGACCCTGCACGACATGAAGCCCTTTGGCCGTGTCACCGCCCCCTTGGTATCGCTGCAGCAGGCAGCGAAGAACACGCAGGGCCAGGGTTCCGGGACGGGCACAGGCGGGCCCCATGCCGGCGTGCCGGGAATGGCGGAGGCTGTGGCGGAAGTTTTCCCTGCGCAGGAAGAACTGGGCACCATCTCCGGCCGGGTCTACAATGTGGCCACGGGCCGGGGCATACCTTTCACCACGGTCACGGCCCAGGGAGCATCGGGCAAAATAGAGGTAAACACCTCCCTCGACGGTGGCTATGAAATCAACGGCCTGGTGCCGGGCGGATATGGCCTCTCCGCGTCGGCACCCTTTGGCTTTGTGAACCCGGACAACGGCCCAGAGAAAACGGCAATACTAATGCGGGGCGGACGGTTGGACCACATCGATCTTGAGCGCGC
This sequence comes from Candidatus Hydrogenedentota bacterium, assembly GCA_903902895.1. GTDB lineage: Bacteria > Hydrogenedentota > Hydrogenedentia > Hydrogenedentales > CAITNO01 > CAITNO01. Next base: position 937 of record CAIUWO010000516.1, read on the forward strand.
CATGGGCGTGTCCCTTTCCGGTTTCGTGCGGGACCAGTCGGGCCGCCCTGTGTTGGGAGCCCGCGTAAAGGCACTGCAACCGAGAGGGTCTTCATCGGAGGCACTTTCGGAGAAGGATGGTTCGTTCAAACTCACGGACCTCTACCCCAACCAGGACAAGTTGCGCATAAGCGCTGAGTCCGACAGCATGCCTGCCCTGGCAGAGAATTCCTATTCCTTGGGCACGGAGGACATGAAAGGGGTGGAAATCGTTCTCGAACCGGGGGCCCGCATTTCCGGCCGACTGGTGGATGGCGCAGGGCACTCGGTGGTGGGCATGGACATAAACGCATGGTCAAATCGCCCGCAGAATCTTTATTCTCCAACTTTCACCACGAATGATAACGGTGAATTTGACTTGCGCCCGCTTGCGGGCGGCACCTACGACATTTGCGTATCGCCACTCGGCAGTAACACGTCTATCAACCATGACCTAGACAGGGTGGATCTGGAGCCCGGCGAGGAGCTTGCGGGGTTGGTGCTGGTGTACGACACCACCATTGGCATGCGGGTCGCGGGCCGGGTGACGGATCCTGCGGGAAAACCGCTCTTCTGCAAACATGTGGCGTGCCTCGGGCCTGTTTTGTCAACCACCATAACCAATGAGGATGGCAGATTCGAAAATACGCGGCTGCCCGCAGGGTATTACAAGCTTTCTGTAGAGGGCAGGACTATGAAGGAACATTTCATCCCGGACGGCAAGGACCTGGAGATCGTTCTGGACAGCCCGGTCAAAGTGCAGTGCCATATTGCGGACAAGGTTACCGGAAAGGCCGTTTCCCGATTTCAGGCCAGCGCCTTTTTCAGGGTCACTTCCGCCCCCTCACCGATGAACAGCTATGGAAACATGCGCGATGTGTACGACGCCGACGGACGGTACTGGATGGATCTGGAACCGGGCGACTACCGCATATGCGTGCGCGCGGCCGGATACCGCGCGGCGCTCAAGGATATCACGGTGGAGTCGGAGTCGGCGCTGGCGGTGGAGATAGCCCTCGAACCCGTGCCGACACTGGAAGTCCGGGTTCTGAACGAACGGGGTGCTCCCGTGGCGGACGCCGGAATCCACCTCTTCTCACCGGAGGAGACCCGGAACGCCATAAAATGGGGGCACAGCTTCAGTCCTGGCGGTGAGCCTTTGGGAAAGACCGGCGGGGACGGCATCTTCCGCACGGACGCGCTTACTCCGGATAATGGCGTTGTCCATGTCAGCCATCCGGACTATGCACCGTCTTCCGCGCCGTTGCGCCTGGGGACTCCTGTAACGATCAAACTCCAGCCGGGCGGGCTGGTTCAGGGCATCGTGGAGGTGGAGGGGGAAGCGCGTCCGGAATCATTCCAAGTGGTGTTGTCCTATTCGGGCACACCGGAGGTGGAATGCGGCTATATGCAAGCGGATCAGAGCGGCCGGTTCCGCTTCGACCATGTGC
>CAIUWO010000517.1 GCA_903902895.1 Candidatus Hydrogenedentota bacterium
CGAACGCCGCCGCATGGAGCGGGAAACGCAGTTTGCCGCCGACCAGGAAACCGCGAAAGAGGTCGACTGGAATGATATCTACGGTGTTGTCGACGAGGCCATCGCCGAACTTCCCGACAAATGGCGCGTTCCGGTGGTGGCCCATTTCTTGGACGATCAGACCCATGCCGCCATCGCCCACACACTGGGTATCCCGCGCAGAACGGTCACAGACCGCATCGATCAGGGCGTGGAACAGCTTCGAAAAGTGCTCACAAGCCGCGGCGTGGCCGTCAGCGCTGTCGCGCTCGCTGGACTCATCACGGCCAACGCCGCCGAGGCGGCACCGGCCACGCTCATCACGAGTCTGGGGAAACTCGCTCTGAGCGGGACGAAACCGGTGGCGGGCGCGGCGGCCGTGGCGGCTGCGGCGAAAACGGCCGCAGGTTTCTGGACCACCAAGATGGTCCTTGCCGCCGTGGCCAGCCTGATGATGGTCGTGGGGCTGGCATCCGGATATTGGACACTTCAATACCGATATTCTTTCGGCCGTGTCACCGCCCCCCTGGTCTCGCTGCAGCAGGCAGCGAAGAATACCCAGGGCCAAAGTTCCGGGACGGGCACAGGCGGGCCCCATGCCGGCGTGCCGGGAAAAGCGGAGGCTACGGCGGAAGTTTTCCCCGCCCAAGACGAACTGGGCACCATTTCCGGCCGGGTGTACAACGTGGCCACTGGTAGGGGCATCCCCTTCACCACGGTCACGGCCCAGGGAGCATCGGGCAAGATCGAGGTGAACACCTCGCTCGACGGCAGCTATGAAATCAACGGCCTGGTGCCGGGCGGGTATGGTCTGTCCGCGTCGGCACCCTTTGGCTTTGTGAATCCGGAAAGCGGTCCTGAGAAAATCTCCATACTGATGCGGGGCGGGCGGTTGGACCACATCGACCTTGAGCGCACCATGGGCGTGTCCCTTTCCGGTTTCGTGCGGGACCCGTCGGGCCGCCCCGTGACCGGAGCCAGTATCATGGCATCGCAACCGAGAGGACCCTGGCCGTCGGAGCTTTCGGATAAAGACGGCTCGTTCAAGCTCACGGACCTCTACCCCAACCAGAACAGGCTGTGCATCAGCGTACAGTCCGACAGTATGCCCGCCCGGGCTGAGAAAACCTATGCCCTGGGCACGGAGGATTTGAAGGGGGTGGAAATCGTGCTCGAACCGGGGGCCCGCATTTCAGGCCGGTTGGTGGATGGCGCGGGGCGCCCGGTGGTGGGCATGCAGATGATGGCCAGTTCAAGGAATCCGCAAGATTCGGGCAGTACGATGCCCACCACCAACGAGAACGGTGAGTTTGAATTCCGTCCCCTTTCGGGCGGCACCTACGAGATATGCGCGTGGCCGCCCTGCACTATCATGACTGTAAACCATGTTCTCGACCGGGTAGAGTTGGACCCCGGCGAGGAGGTTACGGGGTTGGAGTTGGTATACGACACCACCGTTGGAATGCGGGTGGCGGGCCGGGTGACGGACCCGTCGGGAAAACCGCTCGGCTGGAAGGATGTTGCGTGCATCGGGCCTGTCTTGTCAACCACCAGAACCAACGAGGACGGCCGCTTCGAAAACACGCGGTTGCCCGCGGGGTACTACACGCTTATCGTGAACAACAAGACGATCAAGAAGCGCTTCATCCCGGACGGCAAGGACCTGGAGGTCGTTCTGGACAGCCCGGTCACAGTGCAATGCCATATCGTGGACAAGGTTACCGGGGAACCCGTTTCCCGGTTTCAGGCTGGCACCTCTTACAGGGTTACTTCCGCCCCCACACCGACGAGCCCGCACGGAAACATGTCCCATGTGTACGATGTCGACGGGCGGTACTGGATGGGTCTCGAGCCGGGCGAATACCGAATGCGCGTGTGCTCGGCCGGATACCGCGCGGCGCTCAAGGACATCACGGTGACGGCGGAGGCGGCACCGGAGGTGGAGATAGCCCTTGAACCCGCATCGGCACTGGAAGTCCGGGTTCTGAACGAACGGGGTGCTCCCGTGGTCGGCGCCGCAATCCACCTCTTCTCACCGGAGGAGACCCGGAACGCCATAAAATGGGGGAACAGCTTCAGTCCTGGCGGCGAGCCTTTGGGAAGAACCGGCGGGGACGGCATCTTCCGCACGGACTCGCTGGTGCCGGATGACGGTGTTGTCCATGTCAGCCATCCGGACTATGCGCCGTCTTCCGCGCCGTTGCGCCTGGGGACTCTTGTAACGGTCAGGCTCCAGCCGGGCGGGGTGGTTCAGGGCATCGTGGAGGTGGAGGGGGAAGCGCGTCCGGAATCATTCCAAGTGGTGTTGTCCTATTCGGGCACACCGGAGGTGGAATGCGGCTATATGCAAGCGGATCAGAGCGGCCGGTTCCGCTTCGACCATGTGC
>CAIUWO010000518.1 GCA_903902895.1 Candidatus Hydrogenedentota bacterium
CCCATGGGCCGCCAGGCCATGGGCGGCATGGCCCAACCGTAGACACCCACAGGTTCGGAAGCGCGCAGAACGGCAGCGTCCCGGGGACGGTTGCGGCACTGACAGCAGTGCCGCCGGCCCTGTCAGGAGAACCGGCGGCACAGAAGTTACAGAGGTCCGTTTACCGCGGGAAGGCAGGCTGCATGCGGCGGCCTCCAAGGAGGAACAGGACAACGCTCACCGAAAGCAGCAGGAGCGCGTCGCCCCCCCTGCCGCCGGGACCGGGGAGGGATTTGCCGCTGGCAGTACCGCCAAAGCATCCCCCGCCTTCCGGCGCGGACGCCTCCGTGTAGGTTCCGGTAGCGGTGATGGTCTGTCCCGCAATGACGGTCACCGTCTGGTCCGCGGGGGCGGTCCATCCCTCGACGGCAGTGAAGGACACCGTGTGCTGTCCCGAAGACAGCGCGGAGACCGTCGCGCCGCCCGCCTGTGGCGCGCCGCCATCGACGGACCATTGCGCGCCCGCGGCAGCCGCTTCGGCCGGCTGGATGGTCACGGCAAGCCCGCCCTTGAGCGTCCCCATCGGCTGGAACTCCACGGTGACGGTCTTGTCGCCGGTCATGGTGACGCTGTTGGCGTTGGTCTTCAGCGCGTCGTTGTCCGTGCCGGTCCAGGCCTTGATCCGGTAGCCGCTGTCCGGCGCGGCTGTCAGGGTCACCGTGACCTCGGAATTCTGCGGACCGGTGGCCGGGGCGAGCGTCCCGTGGCCGCCCACCACCGAGGTGTCCAGGGTGTGCGTGATCCGCTCGAACGCCACGGTGACGGTCCGGTTGGCGGTCATGGCAACCGTGTTGGCGTTGGTCTTCAGCGCGTCGTTGTCCGTGCCGGTCCAGGTCTTGACCCGGTAGCCGCTGTCCGGCGCGGCCGTCAGGGTCACCACGGCGTTGGCTGCCTGCGGGCCGGCGGCCGGCGCAAGCGTGCCGTGGCCGCCCGCCACCGAGGTGTTCAGGAAGCGCGGGGCCAGCACGAACTCCACCGTGACGGTTCTGTCGCCGGTCATGGTGGCCGTGTTGGAACTGGTCAGCAGCGCGTCGTTGTCCGTGCCGGTCCAGGCCTTGATTTGGTAGCCGCTGTCCGGCACGGCCGTCAGGGTCACCACGGTGCCGACGTAATGCATGCCGGTGGCCGGGGAAAGTGTCCCGTGGCCGCCCGCCACGGAGGTGTTCAGGGTGTGGCGCGGAATCGCTTCGAATTCCACCGTGACGGTTCTATTGCGGCTCATGGTGACGGCGTTGGTGTTGGTCTTCAGCGCGTCGTTGTCCGTGCCGGTCCAGGCCTTGACCCGGTAGCCGCTGTCCGGCGCGGCCGTCAGGCTGACCACCGTGCCGTCGGAATGGGTGCCGGAAGACGGGGAAAGCGTCCCGTGGCCGCCCACCACGGAACTGCCCAGGGTATAGCGCGGGATCGCCTCGAATGCCACGGCGACGGTTCTATCGCCGTTCACGGTGACGGTGTTGGTGTTGGTCTTCAGCGCGTCGTTGTCCGTGCCGGTCCAGGCCTTGACCCGGTAGCCGCTGTCCGGCGCGGCCGTCAGGCTGACCGCCGTGCCGGCATGATAGGCGCCGCCGGCGGGGGTCAGGGTGACACGACCGTTGGCCGAACTGCTGACGGCAAGGTTGAAAACCGTCTTGAAGGTGATTTCCGCCGGTGTCGGGTCTTCATGGTTGGTTGCGTCAACGGCCTTGACATGGAAGACATACTGCCCGTTGGCAAGATTCTCATAGCGGGTTTCCGTGGCCTGTGCGGGCAGGGTCCAGGCCTTGTCCACACCGTCAAGCTTCCAGGAGAAGCGAAGCTGGCCCGCGGATGTCTCACTGTCGGAACCCGTCCACTTTATAACCGGAGACGCCTGGCCCGAAGCCGCCGAGACCATGGCAGTGTCCGGAACCTGTGAGTCTATGCGGATTTCAATCTTTTGCGTCAGGGTCCCGGCGTTCTGGGAGGAGATTTCCGCGGTGCCTGTGTACGCACCGGTGGCGTCCGCGGGAATCCTGTAGGTGAACAACGCGCCCGCGCTCGTTCCGGCCATGAGTCTGGGCACGTTGATTTGTGCCGGCGTGCCCGCGCTCAGGGGAAGCGTGCCCCCCCCCTGGTTCTTGAGCGCGCCGATGGCAATGGCCACGCCGTCAAGGGGAACCTGTTTTCCCGATTCCGCGACTTCGGTGCACAGTGTGAGTGTCGAACCCGGTGTGGCGTATTTCACAACGTCCTGCGGATAGAATGCCATGACCGCCGGCCGCCGGGGTTCCTCGATGACCACGAGTGTGGCCTTTTCGGCCCCTCTCGCGGCCGACTGCGCGAGCTTAACATTGACGGCGTAGGTGTTTCCGGCCGCACCGGGGATGCCTATCTCCTCGGGATGCGCCAAGGCTCCCGAATAGGCCGCCGGGAACTCGGCCAGCTGGGCGCCGCTGGCGGGGTCAAATCCGACCCGCCCGCCGTCCTGCCGCGAGACCATGAGGCCAAAACTGGACGATGACGGGTGGAACAGCCGGAACACAATGCGGTTCGCATCCGACGATGCGGTGTATGAACCCGTGAAGACGGCGTTGTCCGCGTCCAGCGCAATCTGTCGCTGGTCGACGACCCGGTCGCTCATGTCGGCCGCCTGCTTCAGCGAAAGCGCCTTTTCATTCGTGCGGATCATTGAGGACGCTTCGCCGGACTTGGCGGGCGCCGCGCTCTTCAACTCCTCGGCGACGAGGTTGTAGTGGACGGGCGTTTCCGCGCCGGTCCAGGGCCCGTTGCACATGAAGACATCCACGAACTGGATGCCCATGAGCTGCGAAAGGAACCCCGCTCCGGTCAGAAGTTCGAAATGGCCGTCCACCGTCCCGTCCGTCGCGACTTGGGCGCCGCTGCGGACCGTTCCCGAATCGGTCAGACTGGTCATCTTGAAATCACCCCTCAGGAAGGGCAGAAGGGGGGTGGGCGTCACAGGGCCTGTGAGGAGCGTGGACAGCTCTTCCGTGGCGTAGTTTTCGGCATAGAGGTTGACAACGGCGGGGGCACCGGTGTTCCGGGCCGTCACGTCCACGAGCACCACCGCATTCCTGGGCATTCCGAACAGGCCCGTGCCGGCGAAAGAGGTCTGGACAGAATCTATCGCCGCGCTGAACTGCCTGGACGCATCGAGATAGTAGGGGCTGCCCGCTTCCGTTTGCAGGAATTCCGACATGCCAGCGCCGTACTTTGCCAGCTGCGCAAGGTCCAGGAGCCGGGTCGGCCCGGCAAGCCCCCACGCCTGTTCCAGGTCTCCTTTGACGTCGATTTCGGTGGCGTCCAGCGAGGCGGACGCCGCGGACGCATCCGTGCCCACAGTCAGGGCCACGGGACCGGCAAGGCTCGCAGTCCGCGTGCCCGTTTTCACGCCCGTGTTGGGGGTCTTGGCCGCGAACGGGGCATCCGCGGCGCCCCGGTCCTTCTCATAGCGGGCAAAGAGGGGCCGCATCGCCAGCACGGCGTCGGAGGACGGGGACTCGGGCGCGCGGAGCATGATCTGCGACCGTTTGTCATCGGTGCCGCGCCAGGCGTTCAGTTGATTGATCCTGGCGCCGATGTAGGCGCGCCCCCTGTCCAGGCTGAACGCGGGATCGGGCGTTGTGGTTTTGAAGAATTCGAGGAGGTTCGCGTCGGTGGAGGCAATGGCGGCCGCAAAGCCCGTGAAGGGACCGTCATTGTCCAACTCCGCCGGGGAGATGAAGTGGACGCCGGGCGGGCGGGACCCGGCGGACCAGTCTGGTCCGTCAAATCCCGTGCCTCCGTCCGCAACCGAACGGAAGTGGCCGTTGTACGCCCAGTCCATATACCACTGGTTAAACTGGAAATCCTGTGTGAACGGGGGACTCGTGAACCAGGGACGGGGGAACGCGACGCAGCCGTAGCTGCCTCCCGTGACACCGACCAAGGCATTCAGGTAACGCAGGGCCGCCGCCGGGTCGGCGAAAGGCGCCGCGCCCGCCACACCGAGCGGGTCCACGCTCACCGAGGCGGTGCCCATTCCCAAATTGACCACGTCCAGCATGGTGCCGGCCGCGCCATAGGCCTTCAGGTAATTGTCGACGCTTCCGCTCATGTCGCTCAGCATTCTGTTTTCGCCCTGGGCGACGTTTTCCAGAAGGCCGATCAGAAGTGAAAAGTCGTCGGCGACCGCCAGATATCTGTTTTGGGACAGTTCAACGTCGACCGTCATCGAGTCGGAGGCGAAGAAATCCGCGCTTCGCCCGGTCCACGCGCCCTTTGCCGCGGTCAGGAAGTACCAGCCGCTTCGCGCGCCGTTTCCGGGGCCAAACTCGAAACGGCCCTGCGCGTTCGTGACGGCCGTGCCGAGCACGCCGCTGTTCACGGCGGAGCACAGCGAGACGGTGGCGCCTGAAAGGGGCAATCCATTCGGCCCCGACACGGTCCCGTCAAAGACAAGGTCCTGAGTGTCCGCGACAAAGGAGAGCGTTCCTATGAGCCCGTTGATGCACACCTCCACGGTGAACGCGCCTGCGTGATTGAAGGGCACCAGGCCCGAAGTCCAGATTGAAACGGCGGGGTCATACTTCATGCTGCCCTCGGCCGTGACAACGGTCTTCGGGTCGTAGACGGTGAACGCGCCCGTGCCGAAGCTGACGGTGCCGCCCTGCATGCGGTCGTGGGCGATGGCCGTAATGACAACGCTGGTGCCCATCTCATACCAGCGCGCGGCGACGGTGACGTCGCTGGCGCCGTAGTTGACGCGGTGGGGCGCGTCCGCGGTGCCGTGACAGGAAGCCGTGCCGTAATTGTCCACGGCCTGCAGGTAATAGTCAATTCCGGGGGGCGCCACGGCACTGGCGGGAATGGCCGCCTCATAGGTGTCGCCCTGCGTGCGGTTCATCGTCACGGCGACATAGGCCGGGGTCGCGGCGGACCGGTAGAGCAGATTGACCTGGTCCGCGTAGTCCGTGGTGTCCGTCACGGTGGCCGTGATCGCTATGTCCATGCCGGGCGGCCCGTACGTTACAGGCACGTGCTGGATTGTCGGGGCGTAATTGGGCATGACCGGAATATTGTACGGATACATCTCCGGGGTCACGGGCGGCGAGGAGGCCGTCAGAAGCCCGTCCGAGGCCGTGACGAAGTAGTCCAGTCCGGGCGCGGCAACGGCCGGGGCCGGGATGGTCACCTCAAACAGCGCGGGGTCGTCCGGTGTTCCGGCCGGGCTCATCGCGACCTGCTGATACGCGCCAGCCGACCCTGTGGCGCGATAAAACAGCCGCGCGGAGGCAATCGGGTCGTAGTCGAACACATCCACCCCAATCGTGATGGGAACCCCCGCAGGCTGGCTGACGTCGCCCAGGCGCACCGAGCCCGCAGTCCGGCTGATTTGGGGCGCGAGGTTGGACCTGTAGCTCGTCAGCGCCATGGCGGAGTTCTGACCGTCATTAACGCCAACCGTGATCGCCCGGACCGATTTGTCCTGCACGGCGTTTGCGGTGCGGTACATGACGACATACTGAGCGAGCACGTGGGCCTTGATCGCCTGGTACGCGTCCAGGAGTTGGGCGGCGGACGGTGCCAGGTAGTACTGCCCCCCCGATTCCGCCGCCAGATACTGCAGCCGCGCGGTGTCGAGGTCCGCCCCCGCAATCCCGATGGCGTAGATCGGAATTCCGGAGCAGAGCGCCGTCGTAATCACCTCGCCGTCCGTGTGGCTTGAATTGTTCTCA
>CAIUWO010000519.1 GCA_903902895.1 Candidatus Hydrogenedentota bacterium
AAGCTGAAACCGCGCGCCGGACCGCGCCAGGGTGTAACATCGACCGCCGCACCCCGCGACGCCGCACTGCCGCGCGAGGGCGGGGTGGAATTCTGCCGGTCATGGCAGCCCACGCACGACACCGCCTCGCCGGGCATGGCCGTGAACCAGCTCCGCATCAGCTGCAGCGCCCGGCCCTGCGCGTCCAGCGGCTGCACGGCAATGGGAATGTTCGCGGGCACATTGAAGAACGCCGAGCCGTCCTCCTCCACCGGCACCGTGCCCACGATGCGCTTCACGTCCCAGGGACCATCCATGCCCACCGCACCCATGAGCCCGCCCATCTTTCGGTATGCATAGCTGTAGGAAAGGAGGCGCAGCGCCTTGACCGTCCCGCGCGGTATGCCCGTCAGGCCCGGGCCCGAATAGATGTCCGCAATGTAGACCGTGGCTTCTGTCTCGCCCGGCCGCGCCTTGTCGGGAATGGCCGGTGGCGCGGGCGTTGCCTGCACCGGCACCGGCTCCAGCAGCGCATGGCCCGGCTCCTCGCGGAGCAGCGTCATGTTGTCGAAAATGTCCACCAGGTAGATGCCCCAGAGCGACTGCGCCGTCGGCTGGGCGGCGACGAGGAAATACTTGTCGCTCAGCGGGTACGGATGGAGGAACTTGGGCCACGAATTGTCCACAAGGTTGTCCATCGTCACCTGCGGCACCGGCTTGCCCCAGCCGGGGATGCGCTGCACCGCGCCTTCCGTCTCGCTGCGGCCCAGTGCGGGGTCCAGCACCACCAGCTCGCCCATGCGCGGCACGCCGTGGTGGCCCGACACAATCGCCACCACCTTGGTCGGGTGGTTCGGAATCGGCTTTGCATACATGACCGAGGTGGGCCAGTAGGAGTTGCTGCCGTAGTACTCCATCTGCCCCGTGCCGTCGGGGTTCATATGGAACAGCAGCCGCGTGTTCGAATGCGGCGTGTCCGTGTACTCCCAGCGCGTGTACAGAATCCGGCCGTTGTTCAACACCGCCGGATACCAGTCGTGGTCCTGATCGAATGTCAACTGCCGGACGCCCGACCCGTCTGCATTCATGATGCACAGGTTCGCCACGCTGTCGCCGCCGTACACACAGGGCACACCCTGATAGTTCGCCGTCGATCCGTAAATGATGCGACCGTCGGGTAGGTAGCACGCCATGTAGTTGTCCACATCCTCCTCGTCGCCGACTGTCACCTGGCGCGGACCCGAACCGTCCACGCGCAACTCCCAAATCTGGGACCGGTCATGACTGCCCGGCATGGAAAAGAGGATGCGCTGACCGTCGAAACTGGGCTGCACGTCGCCCACAAGGCGCGGCTTGTCCGGTTTGTAAAGCGTCGCCAGCGGCCCTTCCGGCCGCTTCATGGAGAGAAACGCGATCTCGTTGTCGTACTTGTTCTGCGGCAGCGAGCAGTTGCCCTGCCAGTTCTGCGGCAACCCCAGAGCCGGGTCCTTGGCGTTGCGCTTGACGACCAGAATGCGCTCGACGGAGGACAGCAGGGGGTTCGCCAGCAGCGCCTCGCGCTGAAACGCCGCCAGTTCGGCGGTGAAGGCGGGGTCGGCAGCGGCGTCCGGCGCTTCGGTGAGCCGCTTTTCATAGCCCGCGACGCGCTCAAGATAAGCCGCGCCCCCGGGGTAGGAATCCGGATTGGCCGCCGCAAGGTCCGCCACGGCCCGGTGCAGGGCCGCCAGATTGTGTTCCGCGGGCGATGCCTGTGCAAAACCCACACGCGCCGCCAGCAGCAAGAACATCGCCAGCATCAAACGGCACAGACGGGCGTATTTTTTCATCATGGTCGCGTCACTCCGGCGGTATATATCCCCACGGTCCTCCACCGCTGCAACATCATATCCGCCCGCGTTGCCACCGCGCAACGATTGGAATTGGGGAAGAACCGCTTACGCCACCACGTCCGCAGTGCGGCGTGCCCCGGTCACAGCGGTGTCGCCGCGGCATTCTCGGTGGTCTACATGAAGGAGCCGCTCCGGCTCGATTTCCTCTGGGCGGGGCTGTGCCTGGTCGCGGCGGCCTACTTCATGTTCCGCGGCGGGGGCGCGGTGGCGAGTTGACGAAGGCCCTCTCTGCCCGTCATTGCGGTCCTCGTCATTGCGAGCAAAGCGAAGCAATCTCTTGAAACCACGGCCCTAAGTCTGGGGCTTGGCGAGCAGGAGATTGCTTCGCTTTGCTCGCAATGACGGAATCATCCGATTCCGTTGTTAAAGAAGTCCCCTACCCGGCGGCCTCGCGCTCGCGGATGAGCGGCGGACTGGCGCGGAACGACTCCACGCAGCGCCGCACCAGCGCGCGGGGATCCTCGTCGAAGAATATCCGCGAACCTGTCGGCTTTTCGATGACCGGCAGGATGTCGTCAATATGGTCGGCCACGCCGCCCGTGCCCGTCAGCACGCCGATGAGCCGCCCCTCGTCGTAGGCGATGGCGAACTCGCCCAGCGTTCCCGAGCGCCCGCCGACTATGATGACGATGTCGCAGCTGCGCACGCCGATCGTCTCCCGGCCCATCAGCCCCGCGCCGGTGTAGATCATCACGTCAATGTGGTCGATGGGGCTGCCGTAGCGGTTGACATGCTCCTCGAAGCTGATCGCCGGCGACACGCCGATGGTGATGCCGCCGCGCTCCTTGCAGCCGATGATCGCCTCGTGCGGCAGGCCGGGACAGCCGCCGGTAAGAATGGCGCACCCCTCCTCGGCGATTACCCGTCCCATTTCCCGGCATTTTTCCAGCGCGCCGGCGGCCATCTGGCCGCCCGCCGACCCCATGACGCCGACCTTGATCAAACCGCAATACGTCATTGCTTCCCTTTCGCTTTCATGTCCTCAAGCAGCGCCCGCGCGTGGCCGAGACTGATCTCCGAAACCGAGCCGTCGAGCAGGCGCGCCACCTCGCGCTCCCGCCCGTCGCCGTCCACCCGGTCCATGCCGGTGACGGCATGGCCGCGCACGTCGTGCTTGCTGACGGTGTAATGCGTCTCCCCGGCCGCGGCGATCTGCGCCAGGTGGGTGATGCAGATGACCTGGTGCGACCGGGCCAGCGCCGCCATTTTCTCCGCCACGCGCCGGGCCACCACGCCGCCCACGCCCGCGTCTATCTCGTCAAACACCAGCGTGGGGATCCGGTCGACCCCGGCAAACACGGACTTGAGCGCCAGCATGATGCGCGAAATCTCGCCGCCCGAGGCCACGGTGCGCAGCGGCCGCGGCCGCTCGCCCGCGTTGGCCGACAGCATGAACTCGACCCGGTCGACCCCGCGCGCGCACAGGTCGGTCTCCTCCACCCGGGTTTCAAACTGCGCCCCCTTCATGTCCAGGTCGCGCAGCGCGGCAATCACCAGTTTGTCCAGCTTCGCCCCGGCGGCGCGCCGTGCGGCGGACAGTTTCCCCGCCCATTCCATGGCCCCGGCCAGCGTCGCGGCCCGGTCGCGCCGCAGCGCCTCCAACCGCTCGTCGCGGTTCTCATAGCCCGCCAATTCCGCGGCGGCCCGTTCGCGGTAGGCGAGAATGGCGTCCACATCGGGACCGTACTTCCGCTTGAGCGCGCCAATCATGGCAAGGCGGCGGTTAAGCTCGTCCAGCTCGCCCGCGTCAAATTCCATGCGCGAGGTGTGCTGCCTGATTTCCTGCGCGACCGAATCGACCGCCTCGCGCGCCTCGGCCAACTGCCGCGAGAGCGCGCCGAATTCCCCGTCTATCTCGGACAGTTCCCCGAGGTCCTTCAGCGCGGCGTCGATGCTGTCAATGGCCGCGCCCGATTCATTCTCGTAAAGCCCGCTGTACACCTGGTTGGCCAGCGTGAACAGCGTTTCGGCGTGCGTGATGCGGCGCTGCCTCGCCCGCAGTTCGTCCTCCTCGCCGGACTGCAGGCCCGCGGCGTCAATCTCATCCACCTCGAAGCGCAGAAACTCCGCCCGCCGCGCGCGCTCCCGGTCGTCCGTCTCCAGCGCGGCAATGTCGCGGTCAATGGCCGAAAGGCGCGCCACCGCCGCCGCAACCTGCTCCGCCGTCTCGCCCGCCCCGGCAAACGCGTCCAGCAGGTCCATCTGGCAGTCGGGACGCAGCAGCGACTGGTGCTCGTGCTGCCCGTGCAGGTCGACCAGTTCGTCGCCCAGCGCGGCCAGCAGCGACACCGGCACAATGCGGTCGCCCGCGTAGGCCTTGCCGCGCCCGTCCGCGCCGACACTGCGCGCCAGCAGCAGCGCCCCCTCCTCCAGTTCCACATCATGCTCGCGCAGCAGCGCGCGAAGGCTTGCCGAGGGCCTGTCGATGCGGAATACCGCCTCCACCCGCGCCATGGCCTCGCCGTCGCGCACCATGTCGGCCGAGGCACGCGCGCCCAGCACCAGACCCAGCGCCCCGACGATGATGGACTTGCCCGCGCCGGTCTCGCCGGTCAGCACGCTGAAGCCCGGCCGGAACTCCACTTCGAGCCGGTCAATCAGGGCGTAGTTTTGGATGCGCAGCGTTTCAAGCATAGGGACGTCACCAGTGTGGGTTCACCGCTCCAGGCGGCGCATGTAGGCCAGAAACTCGCGGTTTCCGGCGGGCCCCAGCAAGGGAGAGGGTATCACATCGATTTCCTGGAATCCCAGTGACCGGGCCAGGTCGCAGGACTCCTCGACGACCCGCTCGCGCACGGCCTCGTCGCGCACCACGCCGCCCTTGCCCACCTGCCCGCGGCCCGCCTCGAACTGGGGCTTGACCAGCGCCACGCCGGCCGGGTCGCCCGCCAGCAGCGGCATCACGGCGGGCAGCACCAAACGCAATGAAATAAAAGAGCAGTCAATGGTAAAGAAGGTCGGGGCCTCCCCCAACTGCTCCGCGTTCAGGTGGCGGATGTTGCAGCGCTCGAGCACCACCACGCGCGGGTCCTGCCGCAGTTCCCAGGCCAGCTGGCCGTAGCCCACATCGACGGCATAGACCTTCGCCGCGCCGTGCTGCAGGAGGCAGTCCGTGAAGCCGCCCGTGGACGCGCCCACGTCCATCGCGACCCTCCCCGCAACGTCGATGGAAAAGGCGGCAAAGGCCGCCTCCAGCTTGTCGCCGCCCCGGCTGACAAAACGCGGTGTTTCACGCAGCACCAGTTCCAGGTCGGCCGCCACGCGGCCGCCCGGCTTGTCCAGCACCGTCCCGCCGGGCGTGCAGACCTGCCCGGTCTGGATGAGTCCCTGCGCCTTGGAGCGGGTCACGCCAAAGCGGCGCTGCACCAGCACGTCGAGCCGCTCTTTTTCCATCAGGACACCGCCCCTTCCCCGGATTCACGCCCGGCGCGCAGCGTGAGCCACGCGCTGAAGGCGGCGTAGTAGACGACGTAGACCCAGGAAAGGCGGACCCACGGCATGTGGCCCGCGGGATAGCGGAACAGCGCGACCGTCAGGCACAGCGCCCACAGCGACCCGAACGCCACGTTGAACGCGCGCCAGTGCGGTGTCCGGCTCGGATAGAGGCAGCGCAGCGGCGCAAACGAGGCGGCCGCGCAAAGAAGAACGACCGACACGTTGAACCACGCGGGGTAACCGAGCACGAACAGGTAGAAGACAAGAATGTTCCAGTACGAGGGAAAGCCGCTGAAGGTGTGGTCCGTTGTCTTGGCGTCGATGCGCGCAAACTGGTAGCCCGACGCGATCAGGATCGCCGCGACCACCGGCAGCCGGCCCGCCTCGCCGGCCAGCGGGGACACAAACAGGAAGAAGGCCGGCACCACCGACCAGGTGAAGTAGTCCACCACGTTGTCGAGGAGCGCGCCGTCCACGGACGGCACCACGGCCTTCACGTGGAAGGTCCGCGCCAGCGCGCCGTCCACGCCGTCAATGGCAACGGTCAGGGCCATCCAGAACAGTGACGCCACATAGTCGCCGCGCGCGGCGGCGGTCAGCGCGAACAGCCCGAACACGGCACCCGACGCGGTCAGCAGATGCACCCCCCACGCGCAGACCAGCTGTGTCGGGCGTACCGGTGTTTCATGCTTGGCCATCGTCACCTCACGGGGATTCGTCGGTCGGGGTTGCGGGAATGATCGGAGCCCCCCCGGAAGGGGTGGCGGGCGGGGCCTGCTGTTCCTGCTGGCGCTGCTTTTCCAGCGCCTCCCGCTGGGGCCCGATCTCGCGGCGGAATTTGGCAACCGCCTTGACGTGCTCCTCCTCGGTGTTGCTGAAGGTGTGGGTGCGGCCGTCGGCGTTGGACACGAAATAAATGTTCTTTGTGTCGGCCGGACGCAGCGCGGCGCGCAGGCTGGCCGCACCGGGGCTGGATATGGGCCCGGGCGGAAGGCCGTTCCTGATATAGGTGTTATAGGGCGAATCCACCTCGCGGTCCTCGTAGAGCAGGCGCTGGCCGTATTTGTTCAGCACAAACTGAAGGGTTGAGTCGAGCTGAAGCGGCATCTTCTTGTCGATGCGGTTGTAGACCACCCGCGCCACCAGGGAGCGCTCCTCGTCCACCTTGGTCTCCTCCTCGACCAGCGAGGCAATGGTGACGATCCGCATCCGGTTCAGCTTTGCCGCGCCGGGCACCTGGGCGGCGAGTTTCTTGTATTCCTTCTCGAACTGGGCCACCATGCGCTCCACCAGCACCCGCGCCTCCGGCTCGGCGTCGAAAAAGTAGGTGTTGGGCATGAGGAAGCCCTCCAGCGACTCCGCCTCTATGCCCAGGCGCCTGATGAGCGCCTGGTCGCGCGCCGCGTCGATGAACCCCTGCGGGTCTTTCACCAGTTCGGAGGCCTGCCGGATGGTCAGCCCCTCCGGCACGGTGACCTTGAACTGCGCCTCCACCACCTGCCGCGACGGCCCCTTGTAGAGCTCCCGCAGCAGTTCGAGCGCCGAGTTGCCCCGGTGCAGACGGTACGCGCCGCTCCGCAGCGGCTGGTTCGTGCCGTCTATCTGCAGGGCCAAACGGAAAAACGTCTCATGTTCAATCAGCCCGCCCTCGGCAAGAATCCGTCCCACGTCGCGGCCGGTGGCCTTCTGGGGAACCACAACCTCTACCTCGGGACCGGCCACGCCGGGCTGCGTGACGTGGTCGTACACCACAAACGCGACAACACCCCCCGCCACCCCCGCCAGCAGCAGCGTCGCCAGGCCGAAAAGCACCGCCGTGGCCAGTATGCGGTAAAAGGTCCACGGGCGGCGCGGCGTGTCGAAAACGGGCTCGTCCGCCTGGGTCATGGGCGCTGCTCCCGGGCGCGCAGGTCCGAGGCGGCGCGGTCGAGATGGGACTGGAGTATGTGTGTGGCGGCTATCTTGTCCACCACCAGCTTGCGCTTGTCGCGGCGCACGTTGGCGCCGATCAGCATGCGGTTGGCGGCGGCCGTGCTGTAGCGCTCGTCCTGGATGACCACCTCCACCGTGACGGCCGCGCGCAGGCGCTCGATGAACGCCAGCGTCTTGTCCGCCTGAATGCCGTGGCCGCCGGCCTCGTTCAGGGGCACACCCGCGACGATGCGGACCACCTCCTGCTCGTCGGCGATCTTCTTGATCGCGGCTATGGCCGCGTCACGGCTGGCCTCCTTGACCACGGCGTGCGGACTGGCAATCATCCGCATCGGGTCGCTCAGCGCCACGCCGATGCGCACGTCGCCTATGTCCAGGGCCATAACCCGGCCGTATTCACTCATGCCGTGCTCCTTCATCGTTCCGTTCAATTGTTTCGTCCCGCCACAGTGTCCACCACCCGGCAACGCCGGCCGCAAAGTTGCCGGGCTTGTCGCCGTATAGCCGCGCGCCGAGGCGCAGCGCGTCGGAGGCGGCCTTCTCCGCGGACCGCTCCGCGCACGCCTTCACATGGGAAAGCGCGTCCGCCGAGACCACTCCGGACGGCGGCGCCGCAAGCGCCGTCTCCACCAGATGCAGGTCATGGACATACCCAAGGTAATCCGTGAGCCGGTGAAGTTCGCCTTCGATGGCGTCGCACACGACGGGCCAGACCGGCCGTAGCATTGCCACCTGGTAGCGCAGGTCCTTCGCGCGCTTGCGCCATTCGTGAACGGCCTCGATATCCCCTTTCCTGCGCATGCGCGCCATGGCGCGCCGGCCAAGAACATAGGCGTTGCGCAGCCCCGCCCGAATGATGCGCGCCTCGCGCCCCCGGCCCAGCGCCGGGTCGTGCGGTGTCGTGAGCAGCCCGGAGATCAGCAGAAACGCCTTTTCCGCGGCGGCGTCGGCCGAAACCGGCGCCTCCGTGTCCGGCCGCGCCAGTACCCCGCGGCAGGCGGAAAATGCTGCCACATCCGCCCCGTCGGGACCGGATTCGGCCGCAAGCGCGTCCAGGCATTCCAGCACCGCGGCCGCGTCGCGCCGGTTGGAAATGCACCGGGCCGCGTCGCGCAGCGTGGAGTTCCACTTGCGGAACGCGCGTTTGGGCATACCCTCCCCGACCAACCGGAGCAGCGCGCGGGCGTATTTGACGCACTTGCGGCATTCATGGATGCCCTCGTCGCGCCGTTCCGGGGGGAGCCTGAGGTATTCAAGCGCCGCAACGAGCTGCATCTCAAGTATGCGCTGCGTCCCGGCGGCAAGCGATTCATCGTTTTTGAACTGGGGGTCCATGTCCCTATTGTAGCGCGTGGGAC
>CAIUWO010000520.1 GCA_903902895.1 Candidatus Hydrogenedentota bacterium
GGTCCAAGCTGTTTGGCCCCCAGCATCACAGTTGGGACCACAAGGGCGTGCATTTCATCGTGCTGAACAGCATTCTGACCCACGATGACTGGACCTTCAACCGCTGGCCGACCGCCGTGCAGCGCATGAGTGAAATGGCCGGGCTGGACAACCCCAACGGCTCGCCGTTCATGGTGGGCGAAAAGCAGCGCGAGTGGCTGAAGAAAGACCTTGAGGGTGTCAAGAAGGAGACCCCCATCGTCCTGTTCTCCCATTCCCCGATTCAGAAGATATACAAGGGCTGGAACTTCTGGACGGACGACGCGGAGGAGGTGCAGGCGCTTCTGCAGCCCTTCGACTCCGTGAATGTGGTCTACGGCCATGTCCACCAAATCCAGTACAACCAGATCGGCAACATCGCGTTCAACGCCGTCATGGCCACCGCATGGCCCTGGCCGTACCCCCAGAGCTACGCCCAGGCCGAGAGCCTCCTGCCCAAACTCACCGTTCCCATGAACCGGGCCGACCCCTTCTTTGAGCGCGACGCCACCGGCTGGCAGTTCATCGGTGTGGACACGGGTCGGGTGGCCATGCACTACCGTCTGTCGAACAACACGGACCGGACCGTGGCGTTCAACCGGGCAAAGGGGTGTCCTGAAGACACGGTCTATCAGGACCAGGCCGCCCAGATTCCACCGCAAAACCACTATTGAGGAGAAGGCAACATGTCCAAGAGAATCATGGGAGTCGCGTTGATCACATTGATGGTTGCAGTGGCCGTCATGGGTTATGTTTCGGTCACCTATGCCGACAAGTTCACCAAGGAGGACCAGGACCGCTGGCAGGGAGAGTTCATGAGCGTCGTTAAGACGGGCCGCGAACTGTTCACCAGCCCGATAGGGACCAACCAGGTTTCCTGCGCCCAGTGCCATCCGAACGCCACCAACACGCACCCCGAAACCTATCCCAAGTTCCAGCAGCAGATCGGGAAGGTCATCGGGCTCCGCGACATGATCAACTGGTGCCTCCAGCACCCGCTGGAGGGGAAGGCCCTTGATGTGAACGACCCCAAGATGGTGGCCCTTGAGGCGTATATCACGTACGAGCGCAGGGGTGTGGCGCTGGAACCCGGTAAGCATTAGGAACGTCCGCGGAAACGGGCGGCTGTTCAATAGGCGCAAAATCGGGAACCCGCACAGCGTGGGTTCCCGATTGGGCTTGATGCAATGGAGACGCACACCATGAACAAATTGCTTCTTTCCTGCCTGCTGCTGGGGGCGTTCGCCGTGATTGTCTGCGGCGCGCCGCTGGCCGCGTCGGCCGCGGACGAGCAGCAGCCTGCCGCCGCGCCAACCGCAGACGACGGCAAGGCGGTGTTCGAAAAACAGTGCACTTCATGCCACAAGGCGGTCCGGGTGGAAAAATACAACGGAAGCGCCCCGTGGAAGACGGTCGTCTCCCGAATGATAAAGAAGAACGGCGCCAAGATTGACGAGAATACCGCGGCGCAGGTCGTGACCTATCTCGACAAGACCTACCCGAAGAAGTAATCCCGCAACGCCACGTGCAAACGCTGCACCCCGGTGCGGAGCCGGGGTTCCGCCGGCACGGTTCAATCAGCGGGTGAAATAGTCAACCCCGCGAACCATCAGGGCGCCGAAGTGTCCCGTAAGCCCCACGAGCGCGGCTGACGCGGCAAGGCCCGCGCGGTAGGCGTTGCGCAGCGCCGTTCCCCTGTCGCGAAGGCGCGAGAGCTCGGAAAGAACGGCGGTGGTCAGAATCATTGCCCCCGCGGCGGTCCCAAACCACCGGTGAAGCCAAAGCATGCGCGCGGGGTCGCCCTCAAGGTCCTGGGAGAGGGCGGCCATCCAGCCCAGGGGCACCGTGACGACCGCCGACAGCGTCGCGACCAGTACCATGAATCTTGCCGCATCGAGGAACATCTGCCTTCCAGAGAGCAGGCCCAGCACTTCGGCAAGCAGGCCCACAAGCACAAGCGCGATGGGGAAGTGCAGCACCACGGGATGGAATCTGCCAAGAAGCTCCAGTGTCCGCGTGAGGTTTGCGGGGTCTTGGCCGGTTGTGTCGGGTGCCTGGGCCGCGCAGGCAATGGCGGCCAGCCCTGCGATGAGCGGCACGACCGCCGTTCCCGACGCAACCCGCCAACCAGTCATTTTGTTCTCACTCATTTGCCCGCTCCTTGCCGCTGTCGCATAGGTTCACATGACATAACACCCCCGACAGTCCTCGACTTCCCACCTTATCGGTTCCGGTGGAGCGCCCCCCCCCGAACCGTGTGAGGTGGAGAAACGCGCAGCACCTTGCCCGCGGCCGGGCCTGTGTTTCAACGGCCTACTTTGGCGCCCCGTCCGGAGTCACCCGAAACACGCGGTGCCCGAAGTGAGTCTGGCCAAAGGAGTCGCGCGCCCTCACGTGCAGCGTGTGGGTGCCCGGAGTCAGCGCCGGACAATTCAGCGCGGCCCGCCACAGATGCTCCGTGGGGTAGGGGAAGTCCATGTCCCAGCCCCACACCCCGTTGAGCCGCTGCGCGTTCATGCCGAACATGCGCAGGCATTCGGGGTCGAAATCGACCGTGGGGGTCATCGGCTGCCAGGCCCCGCCGTCGCCAATCCGCATCTCCACGGCGTCCTGCGGCGCGCCGATGAAGAAGTTCACCGTCGCCTGCGCGGCGGCAAGTTCCCCGACCGCGACCGCGTCGGGCATGTAGACGTTCATCTGGTATTCCGCCGGACGGCGCGCGCATTTCCAGCGCACTTTGCAGCGGGCGCCGTCGACGTCGAGCAGGGCGTAGCCGTTGGGCGTGCCGTCGTTCATGGTGGCGTGGGGAATGCCGGTCTCGTCGCGCTCGCCGCACCACCACGATCCGGACACCGCGCCCGCAACGAGCTGGTGGTGCGCCTCCAGCCGGTTCCAGCCGCGGCTCCCGGTGCCGACGAACTGGTGCGTCTGGATGTGCGCGTGGCCCGCGATGGAGAAGGTGTTCGGGAAGGCGGACAGCGGGCCGAGCACCTCCTCCGCGTTCTCCAGCGAGGAGTACGGCACATGCATGAACAGCACGATCAGTTTGTCCTTGGGGGTGCGCTCCAGCAGATGGCGCGTGAAGTTCGCCGCGTTTTCCGGAAAACGGTCCCTGCTGCCGTCGGCCGAGAAGACGATGTCGCGCAGCACAATGAACCGCGCCTCGCCCTGGTCGAAGGCGTAGGTGCTGGGTCCGAAAAAATGCTCGAAGGACTCGTCAGAAAAGCGGTCCTCGCGGACGTTGCGGTTGTGGTCGTGGTTGCCGAACACCTCATACCAGGGCACGCCGATCTGGCCGGCAACCTCGCCCACCGCGCCGAGCTGCGCCGTGTCGTCGGCGACAAGGTCGCCCAGCGTGACGCCGAAGGCCGCGTCCGTGCCGATGAGTTCGGGCACCACGTCGCGCGCGATATAGTCCACCTCCGTGAGCCCGCGCGCCTGCGGGTCGCTGAACACAATCGCGGTGAACTTGCCCGGTTCCGCCCTGGGCACCAGCCCAAAGTCTATCGAGGCCGGCAGCGGGCCGGTGGGCGCCACGCCCGGCACCGCCCCGGGCGGTGAACCGGCCGGTTTGTGGATGTGGTAGAACCTGGGGCGCCTGTACGCGTCCACGGGCACCGCGTAGCCGGAGGGCTTGATCACGAAGAAGATGACATCCTCCCCCGCGGGCAGTTCCCAGCGCCCCTCCGCGTCGGTGGCGGCGACATCGGAGCCGTTGGACACCAGCACCTCCGGCAGGCCGCGCTCACCCGAATCGCGCGCGCCGCTGGCGTTGCCGTCCTCATAGACAACACCGCGCGCCGTGCCCTGCGCGTGGGATGCCGCACAGGCCGCAACGGCTGTCAGCAGCGCGGGAACAAAGACGGCAAGGAAGGACGGGCGCATGGCAGCTCTCCTTTGAAAAAGTCGCACCGTCCATTCAGTATAAACCATGGGCGGCCGAACGCATAGGGCGGCATGCGCCGCAGGGCAATCGCATTAAAATACCGACCTGACGAAAACACGGGTGACGGAAGCTTCTAGGCATTGTGGTGTCCAAAAGCCACGAAAGCACGGAACGTTTAACATATGGTTATAGGGAGTGCTCTGCTGTTAGTCCCCCTTGGACGGGGGACGGTCCCGCCACTGGCGGGACTGGGGGTTGTTAACGCCCCCACCCAAGGCTGACATCCCCACCGAAGGCGGACAAGCCCCTAACTACCCCTTCAAAGGGGGACTTAAAGCATTTCCACTCCAAAGATTA
>CAIUWO010000521.1 GCA_903902895.1 Candidatus Hydrogenedentota bacterium
CTTTCCGACCTGGTCACCGACCATCTCCGCAAGCTGGAGGGCATCGAGCGCACCACCACGCTTATCGGCTTCCGCGCCTACAGCAACTACGATCTCGACCGCAGGTTTTCGGTTGGATTTGAATAAATAGGGTTATTTGCGTCTTTTATTCTTCTTTTCCATGAGAAGATCGGGAGTGGTGCAATGATTCGAAGAGGTCTTAAGGGAAGCGTCTGGGTGGCTCTGGTACTGGTGTTCTTGGCCGGAGTTGCTCCTGCGGTTGCGCCGATTTCCGACGAGGTCTATATGGACAAAGTGCGCGGCGCGTGGCTGGGGAAGTGCATTGGCGGGGCGCTGGGCATGCCCATCGAGGGCTGGCCCTACTCGCGCATTGAGAGCACCTATCCGAAGATCACGGGGTACCTGGGCTACTTCACGGACGGACAGGTCGGCTGGTCGGGACAGGTTCAGTCCTTGGAGGTGCCCAAGGACGGCCAATGGCACGCGATGGAATTCCGTGTCTCCGTGCCCGCCCATGATACGGCCAAGGACTACGCCGCCCCCATCATCGGGCTGAGCCCCGAGTTCACCAGCTATCCGGTGGGGCTGGCGGTGCGCAGCCTGCGCATTGCCCAGCCCAAGGCGGACATTCCCAGCAACGGGGAGCGCTGGATGGCTTCGGGCGCGGTGTTCTGGGACCAAGACGGGGTTGCGCAGTATGTCTGCCCGGCCGACCGGGCCTGGCTGCGGTTGCGCCAGGCCGAGGCCAAGGGGCTGGCCCTCAAACCGGGCGACACGCTGGTGATCACCCTCGAAGCCCAATGGACCGGGAATGACAACCACCTGGGCCTCGCGTTTGACTGGCTGTCCCGCGAACCCCGCAAAGGGTTTGGCCCGGACGACGACACCTCCTACCAAATTGTGGGGCTCAATACGCTGGAGAAGTACGGCCCGGACATATCCTGCAAGCAACTGGGCACGGAATGGTGTGCTTCACTGCCCGCCATTGACAAGCAACTTGCCGAGGGTCTGGCGCTGGAGCGGATGCGGTCGGGGATAGAACCACCCGAATCGGGAAGGCACCCCATCGGCGAGGCCATTGGCGGCCAGATGAAGGGGGAACTGTGGGGGCTGATCTGTCCCGGAAACCCCAAACTGGCCGCCGAATACGCGCGGCGCGACGGCGTGGTGGCCCACTGCGACAACGGGGTTTACGGCGAGCAGTTCATCGCGGCCATGATGAGCGCCGCCTTCGAGGAAAAGGACACGCGCAAGATCATCGAAATGGCGCTGAAAGAGATTCCCGCCGACTCCAAATACGCCGAGACGGTACGCTGGGTGCTACAGATGCACGATGCGGGAAAAGACTACCGCGAGGTGCGCGCCGAAGTGGTCAAGAAGTACCCGAACGCCTGCAATCCCGTCTATGCGGACACGGGTATCGTGACGCTGGCGTTACTCTACGGCGAGGGAGACTTTGAGAAGACCATCACCACGGCGGCCTCCTGCGGCAGTGACACCGACTGCGACACGGCCAGCGTCGGCGCACTCATCGGTTGCATCCTGGGCGCCAACGCCCTCCCGGCCAAATGGATTGAGTCCATTGGCGACGAGTTCCGCTGTTTCGTCCAAGGCTCGGAGAACTGGTC
>CAIUWO010000522.1 GCA_903902895.1 Candidatus Hydrogenedentota bacterium
GGGGAAGAATCCCTGCTTGCCTCGGGAGACCGGGTGCTCGTCGAGTTCGAGGGGGACGACGCCTTTGTGCGCGGCGTTGCGGCGCGCCGGACCACGCTCAGCCGTCCGGCGGGGGACCATGACCGCATTGCCCGGCAGGTTATCGCCGCAAATATCGACCTGATCGTGGTGGTGGCCGCCGCCGCGCAGCCGCCGTTTCGCCCCGGACTTGTTGACCGTTTCCTCATCGCCGCCGAGATCGGCGGCGTGGAACCGGTGCTCTGCCTGAACAAGGCCGACTTGGCCCCCGAAGAGCCCTCTGAACTGCAAATATACCGGGATTTGGGGATGCGGGTCTGCGTTACCAGTTGCGTTGACGGTCGGGGTCTGGACGCGCTGCGGGGCATGATTTCCGGCCGTTTCAGCGTTTTTGCCGGCCACAGCGGCGTTGGCAAGTCTTCCCTGCTCAATGCACTAGACCCGGCTCTGCGCGTGCACACCCAGGAGGTGAGCGGGCAGACGCTGCGCGGTCGGCATACGACCACAGCTGGCCGGCTGTATGAGTTGGGCGAAAACGCCCGCGTTATCGACACGCCGGGCATCCGCTCCCTCGGCCTCTGGCGTGTCACCCCGGCCGAGTCGGCCTACTACTTCCCCGAACTGGCCGAGGCCAGCATGGACTGCAAATACCGCAACTGCACCCACACCCACGAGCCGGATTGTGCCGTGAAAACGGCCGTGTCCGCGGGGCGCATCAAGCAGGGGCGCTACGATTCCTATTGCCGTGTGCGCGCCAGTCTGGAATCGGACAACAACATCACGCCCGGCCGCATGAAAACTACCGAATAGGGAGAGTGCCATGAACAACAGGGGTTTGGTTTGCCTGCTGGGCGTTCTTGCGGCGCTTCTCGCGGTCTCAGCCGGGGCTGCGCCCGCGTCCGGTGTCGAGCATGTTATTGTGGTGGGTGTTGACGGAATGACCGCCTCCTCGGTGAACCGGGCAAAAACGCCCAACATGCACGACATTATGAAAAGTGGCGCATACACGCTGCACGCGCGGTCGGTTGATCCGTCGGTCAGCAGCCCCAACTGGGCCAGCATGATCATGGGGGCGAAGCCGGAAACCCACGGGATTACCTCGAATGACTGGAAGCCCGGCGACACCCCGGCTTTTCCCACCATTTTCGGCGTGTGCCGCGCGGCACATCCCGATGCGGATATAGCCGCCGTTTACGAATGGGGCGGCTTCGGCAACCTGTTCAAGAGGACAGATGTCACCTTTTACAGGAACGCAAAGTCCGGTTTTTGGCAACTCTATGTCGGGCGCAGGTCCCACGCCGACGCCACCATACAGACTGCGGTCAGGCGCATAGGGGAAAACAGGCCGCTGCTAAGTTTCGTGCATCTTGACCTGGTCGATCATGCGGGACATGAGTTCGGGTACGACAGCGATGTCTATGACCTGGCCGTCGCCATGGCGGACACCCATGTGGGCCAGGTGATGCGGGCGGTGCGTGACGCGGGCATGTCGGACAAGACGGTGTTCTTCGTCGTTTCCGACCATGGCGGCAAAGGGCAAAGCCACGGTGGGATGACCGACGAGGAGACCACGGTTCCCTGGATGGCGGCCGGACCCGGCATTGCCGTGGGGCGGGAAATCACCGATGCGGTGGGGGTCGCACAGACCGCCCCGACCATAGCAACGGTGCTTGGCCTGACTCCGCCGGAAAAGTGGACTGAAAAGCCGGTCGCCCAGATTTTCGAATAACCCCGGCCTACTTCTTCAAAATCCCGCCGCGGCCCTGGGTCAGGTAAATCCCCTGCATGTTCATGCGCAGCTCGTCCGGATTGTCGGAGGCGATCATCGCATCGTCCTCGCGGATGAGGTGCTGGCGCAGCAGCATGACGAGGCTCATGTTGAAGGACTGCATGCCCTCCTCGCCGCCGCCCGAAATGGCGTTGGGTATCTGCTTGACGTTGTTTTCGCGGATCAGTCCCGCGATGCCGGGGTTGGAGATCATCACCTCCACGGCGGGAACCCGGCCCTTGCCGTCCGCCGACTGGATAAGGCGCTGCGAAATGCAGGAGCGCAGTTGCAGCGCAATCTGGGCGCGGATTTGGTCGTGCATGTTTGAGGGGAACATGTCCATGATGCGGTCGATGGTGAGCATTACATTCGTTGTGTGCAGGGTGGAAAAGACGAGGTGCCCCGTTTCCGCGGCTGAGATGGCCGCCTGGAACGTTTCCGCGTCGCGCATTTCGCCCACCAGAATGACATCAGGATCCTCGCGCATCACGGCGCGCAGCGCGGAGGTGAAATCGCGCGTGTCAATGGCCACCTCGCGCTGGGTCACGATGCTTTTCTTGTTGCTGTGCAGGTACTCGATGGGGTCCTCCAGCGTGATGATGTGCATGCGCTTGCGCTGGTTAATCCAGTCCACCATCGACGCCAGCGTGGTGGACTTGCCGCTGCCCGTCGTGCCTGTGATGAGCACAAGGCCGCGGGGCATGTCCGCTATGCGTCCGAGCACGGCGGGCAGGTGCAGCGCATCAAAATCGAGTATTTTGCCCTTCACATGACGCATGACCACCGCGACGGACCCGCGCTGGCGCAGGACGTTCACACGGAAGCGTCCCAGCCCGGCCACGCCGTGCGCAAGGTCGAAATCGCCCCGCTCGTCAAATGCGGCGCGTTGGTCCTTGTTCATCATTTCGCCGAGAAAGGATTCCATGTCCGCAAACGACAGGGGATCGGCGGGGAGAAAGCGGATCTCACCGTCAATGCGCACCGCAGGGGCGGTTCCTGCGGTGAGATGCAGGTCTGAAGCGCCGTTCTTGACGGCGTAGCCCAGCAATTTGCGCAATTTTGAAGTGTTTTCTTCGGACATTGTTTTAATCCTCTCGTTCCGGCCCGCCTCAGGGGAAGGCCGGTCCGTATTCATTTCTTCATCCAGGGCCAGGGAAAACCGCAAATGTGACAACGCTCGTCGCCGGCCGGCCGCTCGTACCGGCAATGCGGGCAGGTGACTGTTTTCACAGCGGGCCTCTTCTTTCCCCGCTTGGCGGCGGTGTTCCGGGTGGTGTCCGGTTCAGCCTCTTCTCCCCGTGGTTTCATTTGCAGCGTTGACCCGCGTTTAGCCCTGCCAGCCGCGCAGCGTATCAACGTTGGACTTTATTTTCTCCGCAATACGGATGATGTCGCGCATGTCCTCTTCCGTTGCGAGCAGCTTCTCGTGGCCAAACCACATGGCGCTGCGGTAGCAAAGATTCTCCACCATGGGGCACGGCCCTCCGCCGTGGCGGCCCGGGTGGTTTGTGAACACCGGCTGCGCATACAGCGGCAGGGGATACCCCGCGCCGACCGGCCAGCCTTCCGCGTTGGCCGCGGCGACAAACTGCTCGCGCGAGCAGCCGAACTCATCCGCGTCGATGCGCAGGCAGTAGAGATGGTAGGCCCGGCGCGTGATGCGGTTGCTCTTGCGCTGCGGGATCAGCCCCGCGATCTTTTCCAGTGCGTTGTTGAGGATGGCCGCATTGCGCTCGCGCGTCAGCGTCTGCTCGCCCATCCGCCTGATCTGGCAGGAAAGGAGCGCTCCCTGGAACTCGGTCAGCCGCGCGTTGGTCCCCACGTTCACGTGGTGGTACCAGGGCGCGCCCACCGCTCGGCCGCAGTTCGTGATGGAACGGCACATGTCGGCCAGTTCCGCGTTGTCGGTCACAATGGCGCCGCCCTCGCCGGCGGTGATGTTCTTGGAGACCTGAAAACTGAATATGCCGCAAAGGCCCAGTGTGCCCGCACCCTTGCCGACCCACCGTCCGCCCCATGCATGGCAGGCGTCCTCGACAATCGGAATGCCATGCTCGGCGGCGATGTCGTTCATCCGGTCCATGTCGCAAATGCGCCCGCCAAAATGCACCGGCATGATGGCCTTAGTCCTCGGCGTGATTGCCTCCGCCACCTTCTCCGGGTCCAGGCACCACGTGTCGTCCACATCGGCAAACACGGGCTTTGCGCCCACCCGAAGCACCGAGGACGCCGTTGCCACGAAGGTGTAGGGCGGGACAATGACCTCGTCGCCGGGGCCGATGCCCAAAGCCTGAAGCACCACCTCGGCTGCGGCCGTGCCGCTGTTGCAGGTTACACAGTGGGTCGCGCCTTGGAATTCCGCGTATTCCCGCTCAAACTGGGCCACGCGCTCCCCGTAGAACCACTTCCCGCTCTCCAGCACTTCGAGCAGCGCGGTGCGTTCAGTATCGTCAAATATGGGCCAGGTCGGCCACTGCCGGTCCGCACTGCGCACCGGCACGCCGCCAAACAGGGCAAGTGACTGTGTACTGCTGCTGTCGCTCATAACCTGCCTCCAAGACAAGAGTTGCCTGCCACATCCGGACCACCCAATTCCTGCCTGATAATATTATGCCCTGAGACCCCCAATCCGTACAACCACATGCCTTGCGTTTAGGAGTCGGCCGGACACCTGATTTTCCCGTAACCAATAGCAAGGCTGCCTGGTCTTGTCTATGTTTCAAACGGATATTTGCTTTTGCCAAGGCCATTCCCCAGAATATCGGGACCCATCAAGGAGGTCTACCCATGTCCAAGAACGTTTTTTCACGCAGGTCATTTCTAAAAAGCGCGGCTATGGCCGCGGCGGCGCCGGTGGCGTTTCCGTACATCATCCCCGGCAGCGCGCTCGGATTGGACGGCACGGTCGCGCCAAGCAACCGCATCGTCATGGCGTCGATCGGCACCGGCGGACAGGGCCGGGCGGACACGCGTGCGCTGTTCAACATCCCAGAGGTGCAGTACGTCGCCGTGTGCGACGTGGACCGCCAGCACGCTGCGGCGGGCCGCAAGGACATCGAGGAGTATTATTCAAAGAAGAGTCCGGACGGCAAGTTTGAGGGCATCAAGGAGTACTACGATTTTCGCGAAGTGCTTGCCCGCGACGACATTGACGCGGTGATGGTGGCGCCGCCGGACCACTGGCATGCGATCATCAGCATCGCCGCGGCCAAGGCCGGCAAGGACATCTATTGCGAAAAGCCGCTGGCCAACTCGATTCCCGAGGGGCGGGCCGTGGTCAACGCCGTGCGCCGCTACGGGCGGGTGTTCCAGACCGGAAGCCATGAACGCAGCCGCGACAACGCGCGATATGCCGCCGAACTGGTGCGCAACGGCCGCATCGGCAAAGTGCGCAAGATTGAGATCAACCTGCCGTTGAACAACGGCCCCACGGGCAACCAGCCCGAAATGCCGATTCCGCCGCATTTCGACTACAACTTCTGGCTCGGCCCGGCGCGGGAGGCGCCCTACACGGAGAAGCGCTGCCACTTCTACTTCCGCTACATTCTTGACTACAGCGGCGGTGAAATCACCGACCGCGGCGCGCACGTCATCGACCTGGGCCAGTTGGGAAACAACACCGACGACACCACGCCCATCTCGGTGCAGGCCAGCGGCTATTTCCCAAGCGACGGCCTTTTCGACACGGCCATGGACTACCAGTTCGAGTTCGAATACGCCAACGGCGTCATCATGCAGGGCAAATGCGGCGGTGAGCGCGGCGTCAAGTTTATCGGCGACGATGGATGGGTGTTCATTCATGTGCACGGCGGCAACCTTGAGGCGAGTTCGCCCTCGCTGCTCAAGGAGGTGCTCGGACCGAACGAGGAGCACCTTGGCCGCAGCAAGGGGCACCACCTGGACTTCATCGACTGCGTGAAGTCGCGCGGCGAACCCAAGGCGGCCTGTGAGATTGGCCACCACAGCGCCACGATGTGCCACATGATAAACCTCGCGATGCGCACGGGCAAGAAGCTCAAATGGGACCCGGACAAGGAACTGTTTGACGATGACGAGGCAAACCGCATGATGCAGCCGTCCATCCGCGGCCCGTGGCAGCTCTAGGACAGGGAAGGAAACAGAAATGAAAACCATGCAGATACGCATCGTCATGATACTGGCGCTTGCCGCAGTGGCCATGCCGCCGGCAGCCCACGCCGACATGAACGCGGATTTCTCCGCATTGACCCAGTACCAATTCGGCAGTGACCGCAGCGCGCTGAGCAATGTCAAGGTCGCGGTGGACACCGCCATCGGCAACAACGACGCCGCGGCACTCGCGGACTTGGAAAAGCGGCTTTGCGCCGCCATTCAGGGAGAGTGCAGCGTTGAGGGCAGGCGCTTTGCCTGCCGCATGCTCCATGAATTCGGCGGCGAGGCAAGCGTGTCCGCGCTCGCCGGTCTGCTCAAGAGCACGGACACCTACCAGGCCGCGCTGACCGCGCTGGAGACCAACCGCAGTGCCGCAGCCACCGACGCGCTGATTGCGGCGGTGAAGGAAGCCAAGGACGGGGCGCAAATTGCCGCCGCCGCCTCGTTGGGGCGTCAGGGTGGTGAGAAGGCCGTGCCGATACTGACGGACCTGCTCTCCAGCGACAATGACGCGGTGGCGGTCCAGGCGGCGGAGGCGCTTGCGTTTATTGGCAAGTCCGGCTGCACCGCCGTGGCCGGGACAATCAAGGCCGCCCCGGCTGAGAAGAAAGCACTTTACACCCCCGCATGCCTGCAGTGCGCCCTGGACGAGCAGAACAATGAATGGCTTGCCATGCTGAACGGTGCCGAGTTCCCCGCGCATGTGCGCGTGGCCGCGCTTGGCGGACTGATCAAAGCGGACCCGGCCAAGGCGCCCGCCATGATTGTGGCCGCGCTGAACGATCCGGACCAGGAAATTTCGCGGGTTGCCCTCGGGTTGGCCCGCAAGACAGAAGGCAAAGAGATAACCGAAGCGCTGTCCAAAGAGGTTGAGACCGCCGCGCCTGACCAGCAGGCGGCCCTGCTTAACGTTCTTGCCGCGCGCGGGGACAAGTCAGCCGTTGACGCGGCCAAACGCCTTGCGGACAGTTCGGACAATGCCGTTGCCGTGGCGGCGCTGCGCGCCCTCGGAAAACTGGGCGATGAGGCGGTTGCCCCGTTCCTTGTTGAGCGGGCAACGGCGGGCAAGGGCGATGTGAAAACGGCCGCCCAGGAATCGCTTGCCGTGCTGCGCGGCGACAAGGTGGATGCGGTGCTCGTGGACCTGGCCAGGAAGGACGGCGACGCCGCCCTGCGCGCCCAGGCGCTGCGCAGTCTGGCCGACCGGCGCGCGGTTTCCTCCCGTGCCGCGGTGCTCGCCCTGGCCTCCAGCAAGGACGGTGAGGTGGCCTCCGAGGCGGTGAAGTCGCTGCGGGTGCTCGCTGCGGTGGATGACGTTCCCGCCCTTGTCGACCTGCTCAACAGCACCGAGGACGGCCCCCAGAAGGACAACATTTCCCGCACCATCGTGGCCGTGTGCGAGCGCAACCCCGACACGGACAAGCGCGCGGACCAGATTATCGCCGCGCTGGACAAGGCCTCCAAGCCCGAACAGCAGGCCGCGCTGGTCGCAGTGCTGGCCGAGATCGGAAACAAGGCCGCGCTCGACACGCTGCGCGCGAAGCTGGACAAGGCCAGTCCCGAAGTCCGGGCGGCAATCATCGACGCCTACGCCACCTGGCCCAACGCCGCACCGGCCGACGACCTGCTCGCGCTGCTCAAAACCCCGCGCGATGACAAGGAGCGCGCCCGCGTGTTCTCCGGCTATATCGTCCTGCTGCGCAAGGACGACATCGAACCGGCAGCGGTGGTCTGCGCGCGCTTCGCCGAGACCGCGCAGTTGGCGAAGGACAAAGCCGAGAAGCGCAACGTGCTCTCCGGCGTGGCCAGCATCGCCGCGCCCGAGGCGCTGGCGCTGGTCGACGAGATGGCCAAGGACGAGGAGTTGACGGCGGAATGCCAGCAGGCGGTGCTTCGCATCGCCAAGGCCATCTGCGGCGCCGACCCCCAAGGCATCCGCGAGCGGCTTGAGAAGCTGCTGTTGGCCAATCCGAACGAGAACACCATAAAGACCGTCAACGAGGTCTTCGGCACTATCGAGCGCTTTGAGGACTATATCAGCGCCTGGGAGTATGCCGGTCCCTACTTCGAGCAGGGCAAGAGCGCGGCGCAGATCTTCGATGTCGAATTCCCGCCCGAGAAGGGGGATGCGAACGTCGGCTGGCGCGTGTTCCCGTTCGGCACCGACGATTCCCGGGGATGGGTCATCCTGCTGGACAAAGTCTTCGGCGGTGAGGAGCGCGTCATCTACCTGCGAACCCGCATCCTGGCGCAGGAAGACCGAGAGACCATCCTTGAACTCGGGACCAATGACGGGTGCAAGGTGTGGTTCAACGGACAGAAGGTACACTCCGTCAACGAGGGCCGCCCGCTTCAACCCGGACAGGACAAACTGGCGCTCAAGTTGAACAAGGGTTGGAACACGCTTATGCTGGCGGTTTATCAGCAGGGCGGAGCCTGGTCCGCCTGCGCGCGCATCACCCAGCCGGACGGCAAGCCCGCGCAGGGGCTGCGGTTCAGCGTTCGCGAAAACTAAGCCAAAAACGCATTGTGCAGGCGGGCGGAATCCGAAACGGGTTCCGCCCGCCTTTTTCAGCGGAACCCCGTGGAGGCGGCCATGAGGCTCTTTGTGGCAGTGGAATTGCCTGAAGCAACAGTGCTTCTGCTCCAGGAGGAGATACTTTGCCTGCGCCAAGCCGGTGGACGGGCCTCTTGGGTTCGCCCGGAACACATGCACCTGACCCTGCGCTTTCTGGGCGAGGTTAACGAGGAACAGAAGACCATTTTCTCCATGAGGTTGCGTGATTTGTGCGCCGGCACGCCCGCGTTTAGATTGACGGTGGAGGGGTTCGGGGCTTTTCCCAATCAGCACAGGCCCGCGGTGCTATGGGCGGGTGTGCGAGAGGTCACGGGCAAGCTTGCCGGGCTTCAGCGTGAGATTGAGCAGACGGCTCAGAGCATCGGACTCGACCCGGACGGCAAGCCCTTTCATCCGCATGTCACGCTGGCGCGGATTAGGGAGCTTTCCGGCGCGGCGGGTCTTGTTGAGGCGGTGAAAAACCGTGCGGGGGGAGCCCCTGTGTCTTTCGGGGATGAATTTAGGGCCGAAGCCGTGGCACTATTGCGCAGTGACCTCAAACCAGGCGGGCCTGTGCATGCCCGCCTTGAGGAGTTTCCCCTGTCATGCAACTCCTGTTTATGAAGGCGCTTGTTGGAAGCGCTTTGACGCTCTATATGATGATAGTGTTGCTCCGGTGGACCGCGCCCTGGTTGGAACTGGATTTGCGCTCACCGCGATGGAAGTGGATTCCCCAGGCCACCGACCCCCTGCTGAAGTTCATCCGACAGATACTTCCGCCCATGGGGGGGGCCTTTGACTGGGCGCCTGCGGCCGCCCTGCTGGCGTTGTGGGTGGTGCGTGTCGCCTGTGTGGGCTATTGAATTCGTTCTTCGAAAGGGGTCTGCCCGGGATTGGAAGCCGCGCCCAGCGTGTTGTCTGCCATATGAGGTCTGACAATGAGGTTCGCCATGAATAAGCGCCCGTTTTTCGTGTTGATGGTCCCGGCAGTCCTGCTCTGGCCGGCGCTTTGCGCCACGGCGCAGTCAGATGCCGAAAAGGCCCGCATAGACACATTGATTGCCGACAGTGCGACTGTGGGGGCAAAGGTGCGCGCCTATGACGGGCTGCACCAGAAACTGGCCGATGTCTTCGCCAAGCGCGCCGCAGCGCTTGAAAAGGAAGGCGAAAAGGAGGAAGCCGAGCAGCAAGTTCAGCGTGCGAACGCGGAGCTTATGCTTGCCCGCCAGGCCTACGAACGCGCCCTGCAACGCTATCCGGGCAACGCCGAGCTGCACAATTATTACGGCGAAATCCTGTTTGACCGTTTTGAGGAGCGGGAGAAGGGGGTGAGGGAGTGGAGGAAGGCCGTCGAGCGGGACGACAAACTGAGCAGTGCCTACAATAATCTGGGAATTTACCTCTGCCACAACGGGGAGTATGTGGAGGGCCTGCAGAATCTGGACAAGGCGGTTTTGTTGGAGCCCGAAAATCCGGATTATCAATACAATCTTGCCCAGATTTACCTGACGAACTGGCCGCAGGTCATGAAATTTCGGAAGTGGACGGCGGGTGAGGTTTACGCGGCTGCCATGAAGGCATCGGAAAGCGCCGCCAAACTTTCTCCGCAGGATTTCGACCTGGTGGTCGATTACGCCCGCAACTTCTTTGTCGCCGAACAGATGAGTGTCACCCCTGACTGGAAGACTGCGGCGGCTGCATGGGAGACCGCGCGAAAACTCGTCCGCAATCAGGATGAGGAATTCAACACCTGGCTCAACGAGGCGCGTGCATGGTACAAAGGGGGAGAGGGTGGCAAGGCTGAAAAATGCTGTGAGGCGGCCCTAAAGATCCGGCCCCAAAGCATGGTTGCCAAGGAGCTTCTGAGCATGGCTCGTGAGCCAAAGTCGTTCAAGTCTGGAAAATGATCTCGGGTCGGCAATCGCGGGAATCATGTCTATGACGGTGGATTGGAAAGACTGGCTTGTCGGCAGGCGCGCCGGATACATCGCCATTGCGCTGCTCACAGTGGCCTGCGGCTATGCCTTTGGCGTTCGCGGTCTTCGCTTTTTCATGGTGCCCAGCAGTTCCATGGAGCCCACCCTCTTCCCCAGCGACATGATCGTGACCATTAAAGAGCCCTCCTACCACCGCGGCGACATTGTTGTGCTTCGCCATGACGGCGAGTATCTCGTCAAGCGAATCACGGGCTTGCCCGGCGATGCCGTCGGGGTGGTGGACGGCGCCCTGTTCATCAATGGCAAGTACGCCTCGGAACCCTACATTCGCGAACCGATGCAGTACATCATCGAGGAGCCCATTCACGTGCCCGACGGGCGTTTTGTGTTCATGGGCGACAACCGCAACGACAGCGACGACAGCAGCGTGGACCACGGCGCGCCCGGCGGGCCGGGAGTGCACGAGCTGGCGTGGACCAAGAATATTGTGGGGCGGGTCGTCTTTCTCTATTACCCCTACAGCCGCTGGGGGAGGGTGCGCTCCTACCCCCTGGTCAACACGGCGGGCGAATAGTCTCCAACCCGGACTTTCCGGTACAATACCCGAAACTTGTCCCAAATTCTCGGAATGCCATGAACGGTCCATACTCAAATCAGCGTTTCAATTTCAGCGCCCTTGCCCCAGGTATTACCTGGGCGGTGCGGTGGATTATCCTCGTCAATGCCGCGGTCTTTGCCGGACAGTTGGCGCTTGCGCCGCTGGAAGTGGTGACGGGCGGTCCGGCGCGCGTGGTGGAGACTTTCGGTTTCACGACGGGCACCCTTTTTCATGGCATGCTCTGGCAACCGCTCAGCTACCAGTTTCTGCATCTGGGTCTGATGCACCTGTTCATGAACATGCTTTGGCTGTTCTTTTTTGGGCCCGAAGTCGAGCGCCTGCTCGGCAGTCGCCAGTTCATCCGCTTCTATCTGGCCTGCGGCGCGCTGGCGGTCCTGTGCACCCTGGTGCCGCTGGCCCTGTTCGGGTTTACACCGACCATGTGCGGCGCGAGCGGGTCCGTAATGGGAGTGATGGTCGCCTTCGCCATGATTGATCCCAAGCGGCAGTTCTTCCTGTTTCCGCTGCCCGTGCCCATCAGTGCCGTGGGAATGGTCGTGCTGGTGCTCGTTATGAACCTCATTTCGGGGCTCAACGGAGGCATGGCCGAGATGGTTACCCATCTTGGCGGCATGGCTGCGGGGTACGGGCTGATGAAGGCAATCCCCTTTTATTACAATTGGCGCCGTGAGCAGGCCCGCGAGCGGTTGAAACGCTCAAAGGACGGGGACAACCCGGGCAAAGTCGGTGAGGCCGTGGACAACATATTCAAGTTTAAGGACCGAAAATAGCGCCGTGTTTAAAGCTTTTCCGACAACCCCCAGAATCATGTGATGTTTCATCTGCCAACATTCCAGCAATTCCTGATACTCGCCGGTATCTTCATCCTGCTCAATATTGCGGGGTTGTGGCCCATGGTCCAGCGCGTGTTGGTCCGCTGGGTGAAGGACTCGATGGGGATGCGTTCCGCCGTGGACGCGCCCCCGCCTTCCCGGGCGGATATCGAGCTTTGCTATCGGTTGATGGGTCTTTCGCCCTCGGCGAGTTGGACGGAGATTCAAAGCGCCTACCGTCGCAAGGCCAAGGTGCACCATCCCGACCACGGCGGCGATGCGGATGCCATGCGCGCGCTCAACGAGGCCTACCAGACGCTCAAGAGGATTAAGAAAGCCTAGCGGTGGGGCGGCCTCTTCGGTTCAATGCGGTTGTTTTGGCGCAGTCTTTGTTTCTGTGGCGCTTCTTGGACCCGGTCACACCCCGGGCGGACAGTGGGCGCCGTTGACAAAACTGAATTCAATTCCGGGCGTGATGCGCTTCTGCTTCGTCTCCAGATGGAACCCGATGAACTCCGCCCGGCGGCCCTTCCTGGGCGGCCAGACGGGCGCGGGGACGCCCAGCAGTTGCGCCGGGTTCTTCGATGCGCAGTCGAAGGCTTCGCCCATCGTCAGGTCCGCCGCCAGCCAGGCGTTGATGACCCCGTCGAGCAGCAGCGTGCCGCTTCCGGCCAGCAGTTCCGTGCCCGCCAGGCAAACCTTCCCGTCTTTGCGCTTTTCCACCTCCGCGCCAAAGAGCCGGTATTTGCCCGGTTTCATCCCGGCCAGGCAGACCGCATCGGACACCAGAACGCACCGCTCCGGTCCCTTTGCCCAAACCAACGCTTTCAGCATCTCCTTCGGCAGATGGTGCAGGTCGGCGATAAACGATGCGTGCAACTGGTCGTTGGCCAATTGCGGCCAGAGAGGATTGTGATGGCGGTGTATCGTTGTGGCCAGACCGTTGCCAAGGTGCGTGGACAGCCGCGCCCCCGCCGCCACCGCTTTTACCACCTGTTCAGCATCGGAGGCGTGGTGGCCCAGCGCTGCCAAGATGGACTGCTTGGCGAGACTGCGTATGACGGACACCGAGGTCGGCAACTCTGGTGACAGGGTGACGCACGCCACGCGGCCCGCCGCCGCCTTGATGAGGCGTTTCATGACGGTGACCGCCGGGGCGAGCACATGTTCCTTGGGGTGCGCGCCGCGCGGTCCGTCCACCGGGGAAATGAACGGTCCCTCGAAATGGATGCCCAATATGGAGTTGTCCGTGGCGGAATCAGCCGTCAGCGCCTCCACAATGCGCCACGCCCGCCGCTCCATCGAGTCCACCGATGCCGTCACCAGCGTCGGCGCCCAGCGCGCCACGCCCTGTGCGGCCAGCCTGCGGCTGAGCTCGACAACCTCGTCCAGCACCAGGTCGTCGCGCTGCAGGTCTATGCCAAACCCGCCGTTGACCTGCATGTCCACCAACGCCGGACCCAGCAGGGTCTCATCAGACCCCAGGTCGGGTTTTCCGAGCGGTTTTCCAACGCTGAAATCGCGCACTAATCCGTCGCGCACCAACACATCGGCCACCCGCCCGGAATCCAGCAATAGCCCGCGCACAAGAAATGTCGATTTGTTCATCTTCTTCATGATTTCCTCGCAAGTTGTCCGCCCATAGTGTAGTACACGGCCCCGGTTATTTTCCCGCTCCAATTATGGGTGCTTCCATGGTAAAGTTCTCCTGTGCGCACGTGCTGCGTATTGGAAAGGTGACAGTCATGCCCGTCAAGACGCTCGATCTCAACGGTCTCTGGAAACTCACTGACATGCCCCACCAGCCGGGCTTTGCCGAAACCATGCACCGCCCGGACACATCCCACAACCAGTGGATGGACGCGCATGTGCCCGGGGACATCCATGACGCGCTCATGGGCTGCGGACGCATGCCCGATCCCGGTGTGGGCATGAACCTGGAAGAGTGCCGTTGGACCCGGTACACCGACTGGTGGTACCGCCGTGAGGTGTTCATCCCCGCGGGCTTCGGGGGCGAAAAGGTGGAGCTTGTCTTCGACGGCATCGACACCTACGGCACGGTGTTCGTAAACGGCCATTATGCGGGCGCCGCCGACAACATGTTTCGCCCATGGCGCTTTGACGTGACCGCGCTCATGGCGCCGGAGCAGATGAATGTTGTCATTGTCTGCATCAAGGGCCCGTCCGCCATTCTCGAAAAGCGTGATGCGAGCCGCTACTACGCGTGCTTCTATCTGAACCGGGTTTGGGCGCGCAAGGCCCAGTGCCACTTCTCGTGGGACTGGGCCCCCAATCTGCCGGCCATAGGCCTGTGGCGCGGCGTGCGCCTGGAGGCCGTCAGTGATGGGCGGATTGAAGACGTGCATATCCGCACCCGCATTGACGGAACTGTGCTGATCAACGTAGAGACCGACCAGTACGGCAAGAGGCGCGAAGGCTCCCTCGACACGCTGGAGATTGCCGTAATTCGAGGAATGAAAACTGTCCGCAAGGAAGTGTCGGTTCAGGGCGCAGCAAACCCCGTTGTGCTGAATGTTCCCGACCCCAAGCTCTGGTGGCCTTTGGGATACGGGAAACAGAACTTGTACGAATGCCGCGTGGCCTACCTGCGCGACGGCGCCATTTTGGACACCTGGTCCGGCCATTTCGGTATTCGCGAAATTGTGCTGGAGGAGGAACCCGCCGGCGACGGCCGCTTCGGCTTTGCTTTCCGCGTGAACGGCGTCAAAATATTCTGCCAGGGCGCGAACTGGGTTCCCGCCGATTACCTGTCCGGACGGGTCACCGATGAGCGCATCCACCATTTGCTCCGCTTGTGCGCCGAGGCGGGGTTCAACACGCTGCGCGTCTGGGGCGGCGGAGTATATGAGTCCGATGCCTTCTACGGCCGCTGCGACGAGCTGGGCATACTCATCTGGCAGGACCTCATGTTCGCCTGCTCTGATATTCCCGACGATGACCCCGGTTTTGTGACGTCACTCATTCCGGAGTTTGAGAGCCAGGTCAAGCGCCTGCGCAACCATCCCTGCATCCTTCACTGGTGCGGCGGCAACGAGAAGACCGGCACCTTCAGGGCGATGACCGCCTACGGCGACACGGTTACGCGTTATCTGGCGCGTGGTGTGCTCGCGCAATTATGTCCTGACGCCTCCTACACGCCGTCAAGCCCGCACGCGCTCACCGACGTCGGCAACGATTTCTCTTCCGGTGACTCGCACACGGGCAACCCCTTCGAGCAGGTCTATCCGGGCCGCATAGAGCAGTTTCGCGAAGTCATTCGCGATAGCCATGTGTCGTTCAACTCCGAGTTCGCGGGCAACGGTCCCTGCTGTCTGCGGTCTATCCGCAAGTTCATCCCGGCGGAAAGCCTTTGGCCGCTCAACGAGGTGTGGGAGGCCCATGTGCAGGACAATCCCTACAACGAGCAGGACGACACCTTTCTCCAGATGCAGCGCCGAATTGCGGAAAGCCTTTTCCGCGCGCCCTACTCGGCGGCGGATTTCGTGAAACTGGCGGGCACGGTCCACGCCTTGGTCATCGAGGAGAACATGCGTGCCCAGCGGGCGCATTTCCCGGAGACTGCCGGGGCGCTCCTATGGATGTTCAATGATACCTGGCCCTGTGCCAGCTGGTCCCTGGTTGACTACTTCGGCATGCCAAAACAGGGTTACTATGCGGCCAGACGCGCCTGTGCCCCCGTGATTGTGGACATCACCAGGGGGAGCGGGGAACTTGAAGTGCGTGTCGTCAACGGGTTGACGGACAAGGTGAGCGGCAGATTGACCGTGGAGGTGTGCCGTGTTTCGGGCGAGTTGATTCACCATGCCAGGGAGCGCCTCAAAGTCGGCGCCCAGTCGACCAAAGTGGGCCTGTCTCTAAAAGCCGACCGGGTGCCCGCCGAAAGCGATGTCTTTGTCCACGCCATGTTCAAATATGACGACCATCGCGCGGAACAGGTCTGGTTCCCCAACCGGTGGAAAGGTGTCGGGTGGCCCATGCCGGAAATCGAGATGACGGCAGGTCCCTGTGAACAGCGGGATGACGGGCTTTATTGCGCCTCACTCACCGTGGCCACTCGCCATTTTGCGCGCTGTGTCTATCTCGTGACCGAGGAGGATATGCCCGCTTGGTTCTCGGACAACTATTTTGACATGACGCCCAATGAAACCCGCGAAATCATTGTGTCGTCCAGACAGCCCTTCTTGTCCGAGCGTATCCGCCTCCACCACTGGCTGACGGAGTGGGAGGACTGAGCGGGCGTTTTTGCCGGATTGTTCTCGCAGTATGAGAAAAAAACGCCGGAAAACCCCCACGGGGCTTTCCGGCGCTCTGTGTCATCGCTTTTGCGCAGTCTTGCCCTATTTCACTTTGCCCTGGTTGGCCACGGCTTCCGCGGCTTTGCGCGCCGCTTCGGGGTCCCCAAGGTAACGGTTTGAAATTGGCTTCAGGTTCTCATCCAGTTCGTACATCAGCGGAATTCCCGTCGGGATGTTGAGGTTGATGATGTCGGCGTCCGAAATGTTGTCCAGGTACTTCACCAGTGCGCGCAGGCTGTTGCCGTGCGCCACGATCAGCACGCGCCTGCCCGCTTTCACCTGCGGCGCAATCACATTTTCCCAGTAGGGAACGAAGCGCGCGATGGTGTCCTTCAGGTGCTCTGTCAGGGGCTGCTCCGCCTTTGACAGCCCGGCGTAGCGCCTGTCGCGGCCCGGGCAGCGCTCGTCATCCTCGGTGAGCGGGGGAGGGGCGATGTCGAAGGCGCGGCGCCAAATCTTCACCTGGTCCTCGCCGTACTGCGCCGCCGTCTCGGCCTTGTTCATGCCCTGCAGCGCGCCGTAGTGCCGCTCGTTCAACCGCCAGTCGCGGATGACCGGCACCCACATCTGGTCCAACTCGTCCATGGCTATCTGCATGGTGCGGATGGCCCGCTTGAGCACCGACGTGTACACCAGGTCGAACTCAAACCCGTCCGCCTTCAGCACCTGTCCGGCAAGTTTCGCCTCGTCCCGGCCCTGATCGCTCAGGTCCACGTCGGTCCAGCCGGTGAACCGGTTTTCAAGATTCCACGTGCTTTGGCCGTGGCGCAGCAACACGATCCTGTGCATGCAATTCACTCCTGTGTTTCTGAGATTACGTGTGAAAAGTCATGGGGAATACGGCTGATTGCCGTGCTCATAGCATGACGGTTTTATGCCGGGAATGTCAATATTTCGAGAAAAATGACGCGGATGTCCCCCTATTCAGGACGAAGAAGGTGCCGTTTCCGGCACGCTCGCCGCGTTCTTGCCTGGCGCGCTTTCCGGAACGGGGCAAGTTTTCGCAGCCGTGGGGCGGTACATGGTCCCGAGCCAGGCCAGCACTCCGTAAAAGGCGCAGAGTCCCCACAGGGTGAACCATTCGTGGCGCACTTCATACAGTGTTGCGCCCATCTGATTGATGCGGACGAATCCCAGCGCGCCCGCCGTGCATGGGATGAGCCGGGAGAGCGCCTGGAGCACGCCGGGGATCGCCTCGTGCGGCCAGGAATAGCCCATAAGGAAGATCGCGGGGACGGAGGTGATCAGCACCACCGGTATGGACGTTTCGCGCGCGCGGAACAGCATGTTCAGGGCGAGGCCCAACAGGGTTACGGACAGCACAAATGGAATCAGAAAAATCATGACGGTGGCCGGGTTGTGCTGGTAGGGCAGGCTGTACATGCGGAAGACCACGGCCAGATAGAAGAGGGGATAGAGGATGTAGATCGAAAAATAGGCCAGCGTCCGGCCCAGCAGCACCGCCAGCGCGCTGTCCTTTTCCCCCGGCGGCGGCGGCGGCGCTTTGGTGAATTCCTCGTTGCGGGTCCCGCCCAGCGTCCCCATGCCGATGAGCAGCGTCTGCTGCAGCACCAGTATCAACACCGCCGGTGTCACATAGGTGGCATATCCGCCCGCCGGGTTGAACAAGGCCCGGGTCACTATGGGCAGCGGATCCCGCGCCTGCCGGGCCTGCTGTTCGCCCATGCCCGCAGCGGTCATGCGCTTGATCTCGACACCCGCCGAGAGTGTTGCCGTGGCCTTGTACAAGCCTGACACAACCTGCCGGAATATCATGAAATAACTGCCGTCGGCATAGACCGAAACCGTCGCCTGTTCACCGCGCAGCACCTTGCGTTCAAAACCCTCCGGAATTAGGAAGATGGCGTTGGCACGGCCGTTGAGCACCCTCTCCCGGGCCTCCGCCATGTCCGCCGCCTCATCGGTGAGAGACACCTCCTCGGTGGTGTCCGCCCAACGCATCAGCTTCTGGCTGAGCATGGTGCGGTCCTGGTCCACCGGCACCACCGGCACGTTCCGAAGCACTTCCGCGGAGTAGGGATAGGGATACATCATGGAATAGAGCACCAGCCCCGCCAGAAACACGAGCAACACGGAGGTGTCGCGCACAATGGCAACATACTCGACAAGGGTCACGCGCAGAATGTACCTCATAGGCGCCCCCAGCAGGACGGGTCGCGCATGAAGCGTCCCATACGGGGAATAAACACCAGCGGCGGCACCAGGATGAACGCCGCCAGGGCAAGCAGGGAATAGCCGGACACCTGGACCGGGGCGCCCTGCATTGCCTGCTGCATGATGATGCACACGTAATGCCGGAGCGGAAGGAGGTTGCTCCAGCACTGGGCGGGCAACGGGAGCGCGACCACGGGAAAGGTGATTCCGGCGAAGGCGAACGCCGGACCGCAGTAGAAACCCGCGACCGTGTTGGCCATGCGCAGATTGGCGCTCAGTCCCACAAAGAAACACCCCATCGACTGGTAGGCCAGCACGAATACGGCTGTGCCCGCCAGCAGCATCCACAGTTCGCCGTGCAGCGGCACGTTGCAGAACCGAATCAGCAGGGACCACATGAACCCGCCCAGCACGAAGAACGAGAGTGTGTACGGAAGGGCCTTGCCCAAGATCGCCAGCCACGGCCGCCCACCGGCCGCCGCGAGCCAGTCGCCGGCGGTGCCGTGCCGGAATTCGCCGCCCGTCGCCCGCACCATGACCACCACGATGAAAATCTGAAGCATCACGGGAAGCAGCGCGGGAAGCAGGAAATACCGGTAATTCATATTGGGGTTGAACAGCAGGTGCTGGTCCATCCGGATGGGTTCGTAATGCTCCAGCGCCTGGGCCGGGCTTTCGCCCCGGGCCATGCGCGTCCGCACATCCGCGCCGGCCGAGGCGTATCCGACAACATCGCGCACGGCGCGGTTGATTACGCCGCTGGTGAGCAGCCACTGGTTGTTGAAGTAGACCGTGACGGCGGGCGCCTCGCCGCGCAAAGCGTCACTCTCCAGGCCGGCGGGGAGATAAACAAGCGCGTACGCCCTTCCCTGCCGTATCAGGGACGCCCCTTCCCGCACGTCCCGCACATGATTTGTCACCGCCAGCGCCGGCGCGGCGTCCATGCACCGGGCCATGCGGCGGGAGAGGACGCTGTCGTCACGGTCGCACACCGCCACCGGCAGGTCCCGCGGAATCTCCTGGTAGAAAATCGCGGCAAGCAGGCCAAACATGGCCAGGGGAAGGATGAACACGAAGAGCAGCATGAACGGGCTGTGGGCGATCATGCCCAATTCGCGGGCCACCACAGGCCACAAGCCGCCGCGTGGGTTCGGTGCGGGGTTTGGGTCGGCCGCAGTCATGGGTCAGGTCCGCGCAAGGAGGTCCCGGACCCACTTGAGGGGGTCGGGGCGCGGTTCCTTGTCCCACGGAACGATGACGCTCATCCCCGGCCGGAGTCCGTCAATCGGCGCTGCGGGCTTGCCGCGCACCTCAAAGGTCTTCAAGTCAAATCCGCCCGCTATGCTCGTGGCGCGCCAGGTGGCAAAATCGCCCAGTGGCGCGATGTAGGTGATTTCCAAGTCGACGGCCTGACGGTTAAGGGCCGGGATGGTTCCCTGAAGATGGTCTCCGACCTTCAGACTGGCCAGGTGGTCCTCGCGCAGGTTGAATGTGACCCAGACGTCGGTGAGATTTACCATCGTCACGATGGGCATTCCCGCCGCCGCCAGTTCGCCAAGGTTGACGACATGCTCCACAATCTCGCCGTCAAT
The DNA here is from genome assembly GCA_903902895.1 of Candidatus Hydrogenedentota bacterium. Taxonomy (GTDB): domain Bacteria; phylum Hydrogenedentota; class Hydrogenedentia; order Hydrogenedentales; family CAITNO01; genus CAITNO01. The sequence continues at coordinate 19,926 of CAIUWO010000522.1, forward strand.
CGGCACGCGGACCTTGGCCTCGTCAATCAGCGAGTCCACCTCCGACACAGCCCCGGCCGCCTGGTCCACCAGTGCCTGCGCCGCGGCCTTGTCCTCGGTTCGCGCCCCGTTTTGGGCCATGTCGTACTGGGCCTTCGCGGCCGCCTCAATCTTGCGCGCCATGTCCCGCTGCGCCTGCACCTCGTCCCTCCGCTGCGCGGGCAGAACCCCGTCCTCAAAAAGCGTCTGCACCCGCCGGAAGCTCTTTTCCGCCAGTTCGGCCCCTGCCGTTGCCTGGAGCCACTGGTTTTGGGCCATCCGTATTTGCTCTTCCCGCGCGCCGTTCTCCGCCTTGTCCCGCTGGGCGCTGGCCGCGTTCTCCGCCGACTGCGCCTGCGTGCGCTTGGCTTGAAGCTGCGGGCTGTCCAGCACGGCAATCACATCGCCCCGCTTCACCGACTGTCCCTCCTCCGCAAGATACTGCTCGATGCGGCCGGGAATCTTGGCGGAGACATTCACCTTGCGCGACTCGACCTCACCCTGGATAAACTGCGGCTGCGGTTGAATCATCATCCAGCCCGTCAGCGCGACGGCGGCCAGCACTATGAGGATGATGAAAAAGGCAATCAGTCGGGGATGGCGCATCATTTGGTCGGGGGCTCCGCTGGTTTCTTGTCCAAGGGTTCGACAAGGGAGGGATCGGTCGGGCCCGGAAAAGCGTCGTTTTCCGGCACCGGAACCGCCCTGGCCAGATACTCCTGGCAACGCCCGGTTTGTCCGCTCGATTCGAGCAGTTGAAAGAAGGCGGAGTCAAAATCATAGGCGGCCTTCAGCCGGCCCAACTGCGCGCGGGCGTGGGAAAGCGTTGCGTCCACAACCTCCAGGGAGGTTGCCACGCCCTCCTCAAAGGCCCTTGTGCGCACCCGCAGATTCTCCGCTGTCAGCGCAAGGGTCGTGTCGAGCGCGTCGTATTGTTCCCGCGCCTTTTCCATTTCCTCGTAGCGCTTGACGGTGAGGCTGCGCAGGTCGCGCTGGTACTTCTGCCGCAGATGCGCCACGCGCTCCTCCTGCGCCTTGGCCGCAGACACCTTGTTTCGGCCCTGGTCACCGTCAAAAAGCGTGTATTGGCCGCCAAAACCAAAGGCCCACTTGGGGTCGACAACGCTGCAGCCGTTGGGGAGGAGTTCGTACATGCCGAAAACATACGCCGTTGGGAGGGCCGCCCCCTCCTCCGCCCGGACGCCCTGGTGCGCCTGCTCGCGTTTTGCGCCCAGCACTGCCAGCACGGGATGCTGGTCGTCCACAGAATTCTGGAAGTAGTCCCGCGTCTCCAGGTCGCGCAGCAGAAACAGCGCCGTGACCGGTTCCACGGGGTCGGTCCATGCCATCGTGTTGGCAAGACCCTCCGACGCAATCGTCACGTCACGGTCCGCCGCCTCCAGTTCAGACCGCGCGTTGGCCAGCGCCACCTCGGCGCTCAAACTCTCCGCCCTGGATATGATGCCCTCTTCCAGCAGGCGTTTGGCGCGGTGCGCGTGCCGCTCCGTGGCAGCGACCTTGAACGCGGTCACAGTGCGCGCACGGCGGGCCAGGCACACGCCGAAATAGCGCTGTGCCAGTTCGGTGACCAGTTGGTCCCCCGTAAAACGGAATTGCGCCTCGGCCTCGTTCTGCCTGGCCGTCGCGGCCCGGTTGGCTGCCTTGATACGACCTCCTGTATACACGGGCCAGGTGACGGACAGTTCGGCCTTGGTGAAATGCTTGTCCTGCATTTTATAGGCGATTGGCAGGGGGTCAAAGGGCGTGGTGATGTCCGCGTCCAGAAAGGTGCTTCGCACGTCCAATTCGGCCTTCGGAACCTTCAGGCCGGAGATGGCAGCTTTTTCCGCCTCGCGCTGTCGGATCTCGTCCTGGCCCGCCATCAGGGACTCGTTGCGCTGCTGCACCCGCTGAAGGGCGTCTCCGAAACTGAGGCGCTCCTGTGCGGGAGCACGGGATGGCCACAGCGACAGCCCAGCCAGAAGCCCCAGCAGCAGGGCAAACGCCCTGATCGAGCGCCTCCTAAGTCCTTTCGTTTCGTGCATCATGGTCTGTTCCAAATCTGCCCGCCGCATCATAAGGCCGGGCATTGCCATGCCGCCAAAGGCTCAACATTGATAGAGTCCAGACAAGCGAAGGCGGGTCAAGGTTTCAATTACCGTGTCCGCGGGCACGGTCCCGGGGTTGCGCGCCCACCAGTTCAACACCTGAAGCAGCATGCCCACCACCCCGTGCGCCGCAACGGTGGGGTCCATGCACGGGGGGATGACCCCCTTTGCCGCACCCTCGCGCAACCGTTGTTCCTGCATCGCCACGAGATGTTCTGTAATTTCGGTGCTGATGTTCGTGCGAACCGACTCGGGGTCGAAGAGTATCCGGCAAAGCCCCGGGTGAGATTCCGCGAAGCGAACCAGAATCTCCGTGTGCGCCCGTACCGCCGCTGCAGGCTCTGGCACGGGGGAGAGGGCCATCTGTTGCAGTGCGGACATCAGTTCCTCCACACCTTCGCGCAGAATGGCGCGGAGGAGTCCCTGCTTGTCCTTGAAATGGAGATAGAGCGTGCCCACCGCAACACCAGACGCAGAGGCGACATCGGATGCTCGCGTAGTGGCAACTCCCTGCCTTGAAAAGAGTTCCAAGCCCGTTTCCAGAAGGCGTCGCCGGGTTTCTATGCGACTGCGGTCACGGGCGTTCAGGTTCTGCACCGAGTTGGACTGAATCGTATTCACTGAATCAGTATACATTCAGTGCGGCCGGAATGCAAGTGTGTTCTGTGATGGCTGTTCTGTGATGGCGCGAAAAGAAGTCATGTTACAATAGCGCTCATAGAGGTGAATGCTATGGGGACATACGCGATGTTTTTGGCAGGCTCGCGACAGGTGCGCCACGATGCCGGTGCGTTGGGGGTGGTCGCTGTCTTGCTCGGTGCCTTGCTCGTATCAGGCGCGGCGGAAGCGTATATCCATGGGACCCCGACACAGTCACACGGGTGCTCTGTCATGTCGCCGGACCGCACGAAAGTGCTCACGGGAGCCGGTGACGGCAAAGAGGATGCCGCCAAGCTCTGGGATGCTAAGACGGGGAAGTGCGTCGGTACGTTCACCGGCCACAAGCGGTGCGTCTGGGCTGTCGCGTTCTCAGGGGACGGCAAGAAGGCGCTAACGGGCTCACAAGACTGTACCGCCAAACTCTGGGATGTGGCCACGGGTGTCTGTATCCAAACCTTCACCGGGCACACGTCGGAGGTCTCTTCCGTGGCGATGTCGCCGGACGGCACGCGGGTCCTCACCGGGGCCGATCTCAGCATTTCGGGGCTGGATATGAAGCCAGACGACAATAACGCCAAACTCTGGGATGCGGTGACGGGCACGTGCGTCGGCACGTTCACCGGCCAAAAGCAGGGGGTCTGGTCCGTCGCATTCTCGCCCGACGGCAAGACATTGCTCACGGGCTCGGTGGACGGCACCGTCAAGCTATGGGACGCGGTCTCGGGTGCTGAATTACGCACGTTCACCTTCTCCGAAGACGCTGTTCCGGTGCAATCCATGACGTTCAGCCCGGACGGGACGAAAGTACTCATGGGACCTATGGCCAGACTGTGGGATGTGACGACTGGTGCGGTGCTGCGAACATTTACCGGGCGCGCGGTCTTCCCATTCGCGGGGCACACATCAGGCGTGGATTCCGTTGCGTTCAGCCCGGACGGCATGAAGGCGCTGACCGGCTCATGTGACGGGACGGTGAAGCTGTGGGACATCGCCACAGGTATCTGTGTGCGCACGTGCACCGGGGACACGGGCAGCATCTACGCGGTTGCGTTCTCGGCGGACGGCACGAAGGTCTTCGCCAGTGTGCCGTCCGGCGCTGTGAACGTGTGGGAATCCGACTTCTGGCCACTGCTTCGCATCATCCCGCATATAGGCTGTCCCTTTTCCGTAGCATTTTCGCCAGACAGTATGAAGGTCATGGCGGGAGATTGTCTGGCGCCCTGCAGCGTGCTTGGGAAAGATGGCTGGAAGGACACCAGCGATGTTCCGGCGTTCGTCGGCCACACGCGCGGGATTCTGTCCGTGGCATTCTCACCGGATGGCACGAAAGTGCTGACCGGGTCGGAAGACAAAACCGCGAAGCTCTGGGAGGTGGCCACAGGCAAGGAGAAGCACTCCTTCACCGGCCACATGGAGCCTGTCACTTGTGTTGCCTTCTCGCCGGACGGGACGAAGGTGCTTACAGGCTCGCGGGACAAGACAGCCAAACTGTGGGACGCAACGACCGGCGTGGAGGTCCGCACATTTGCCGGACAAAGGGATTTTGTTCAATCCGTGGCGTTCTCGACCGACGGATCAAAGGTGCTTGTGGGCGCGGGGAACTGGAGCGCCAAACTCTGGGAGGCGGCCACCGGTGCGGCAATTGGCGAATCACTGGTAGGCGCTGCCGACGCCACGGTGACAGCGTTCTCGCCGGACGGCACGAAGGTGCTCACGGGCGGCAGTCTGCCGCGCACAAAGATATTGACATGGAAGGGATGGGTGGACAACAGCGACAGCATGGTAGCAACCGCCAGGCTGTGGGACGTGGCCACCGGCGAGGCAATCCGCACCTTTACCGGTCCCACGGGCGGGGTTTCGTCCGTCGCGTTCTCGCCGGACGGCAGGAGGGTAATCACAGCAGCCCGCTCGGTGCGCACGAATGCCCGTACGGCGGACGGGTGGGTGGACACCGAAGACAACACCGCCAGGGTTTGGGACGTCGCCACCGGCGCAGAGGTCCGAGTTCTTACCGGTCATACGGGGGAAGTAACCTCGGTGGCATTCTCGCCGGACGGCACCAGGGTGCTCACGGGCTCGAAAGACAGCACCGCCAGACTTTGGGATGCGGCTACGGGCGCAACGATTTATATCTATAACACTTGGTTCACCAGGCCGGACGGGCAGTCGGAGGGGGTCCCTTTCGTGACGTTCTCGCCGGACGGCACGAAGGTGCTCGCGGTGACCGAACACGGAACCGTGGGGCTTTGGGACGCCCGCCCCACGGATGCGCACGTCCTCGAGAAGGATGGAGGTGCGGTTCGGAAGCCCGTGGAACATTGAGGTGCGGAACGGCGCGCAGCCTCCCCGCCCGACAACGTGCCCGAAAAGCTCAGCAGGCAGTCAGATGGAATTACAAGTCATGAAGCGGACGGAGCAGTGAAGGGCAGGGATTGTTCGAGAGAGGAAGGAGACAAAGAAGGCACAGGGTCCAACCACGGAGTAGCGCATAGAATCGGGAGACCTGCGGTCGGGGGCGTGGCGTGGTCAGGAAACCACGCCACAACGGAGTTCCCCGGCCCTACTTAAGCCGCTCCTGCAACAGCCGCGCCTCTGGATCGTCCGGATGCAGGTTGATGTAGCTTTCGAGCGCCGCGCGGGCTTCTTCGGCCCGGCCCAAATCGGCGAGCACCTGCGCCTCTCCCCACCAGGCAGGGGCCAGTTTCTCGTCTTTTTCCCGCGCGGCCTGGAAATCGGCCAGCGCGGGTTCTTTACGGCCCATCGCCTGCTCCAAAACACCCCGTCGCAGCAGGAAGCGTTCTGATTGCTGCTTGGCGCAGGCAACGGCCTGGTTGAGCGATTCCAAAGCCTCGTCCATGCGGTTGGCCTTGGCCAATGCGTCTGCCTGGGCGGCCCAGCAGTCGTCGAAAGTGGGCTTTTGCTTCAGGGCGCTGCCGTATCGGGCAAGGGCCCGGTCCGTGTCGCCGAGCCCCAGGTAGATGTTTCCAAGGTTGTATGCAATGTCTGGATTGTCGGGGTTGAGTTCCTCGGCAAACAGCAGATCGCTGATGGCCTCCTGCGTTTTTCCCGTCTTTTCCAGCACCTTGGCCTTGCGCACGTACAGTTCGTAGTCAGCCGGATTAAGGTCCAGCGCCTTGTCATAGTCTTCCAGCGCGGCGTCCCATTGCTGCATTTCGGTGTTAACGATACCGCGCCATTTCAGCAGGCGCAGGGCCGAGTCGTTTATCGCCAGTCCCTTGTCAAAATAGGACTTGGCCGTCTCATAGCGGTCCTGGTAGCCGTAGACCATTCCCAGTCCGTAATAAGCTTGGACACAATTTGGGTCCGTCTCCAGCGCCTGCAGAAAATCCTCCTTTGCCTTGGCAAGGTCCTTGGTGCCCCCGCTTATCCAGGCTATTCCCCGGCTCGAAAGGGCCAGGGAAAATCCAGGGTCGCTTTTCAGGGCTTCAGTGTAATAGTCCCGGGCCTTGGCGTAATTCTTCCTGTGTTCCGCTTCCAGAACGCCCTTCCAGAGAAAAATCATCTTGTCCAAGCGCCCCTCTTCCAGTCCGCTCTGCAACGAGACAAAGGGGCGCACCACCAGCGAAGTCAGCGAGGCGTCAAACAGGGAGGAATGCACCTTTGGCTTTCGGCTCAGTTCCAGCGCGGCGTCCAGTTCTTTCTCAGCCTCCGCCAGCATTGCGGCATGGTCCAAAACCTTTTTCTGGTCGTTCCTGACCTGCTCCATGAGCAGGGCCGCATGCCGCCAACGCACCAGCGGATTGTCTGAGGCGAGTTCCAGCGCCTTGCTCATTTCGCTTTCAGCCGTGTCGAACTTCTTCAGTGCCGTGTAGATTTGCGAGGATAGAATGTGCGACTCGGGACTCTTGGGGCGGAGGCGCTGGAGCATGCGGGCCTGGGCCAGGGCCCCATGCGCACGGTCAAGCTCCTCGCGGTTGACCGGACGGTCGAGGTTAAACAGGTCGCGGACCACTGCCATGCCCCCGATGAAGGCGCGCTGAAACCGTATCTCCGAATCGTTGCCGTTCAGCTCGACTGCCTTGTCCAGCAGCTCAAGCGCCACGGTTGCGTTTTCCTCCTCCTCGTATACCTGCACGGCGGTATCGCAGTAGGTTTGGGCCATGCGCACGATTTCGATACGGTCTATGTACCAGCCCATAAACCCCCAGAACGCGGAAATCCCCAGGACCACCGCCACAACGCGCACGGTCAGTTGCACCATCCACAGCCGCCAACCGGCTTCCCGGGCCAGTATGAATCTTGTCAGCCAGGTGGTCCAAGCCTCGCGGTTCGCCTCTTGCGTTTCCTGTGTGTGCTCGATTTGCTCCTCGATCCGCTCAAGCGATGCCGTTTGGGCCGTTTCCCGGCGCACAAGGTTGTTGAGAGCATCCACGAGTTTTGCAAGCATCGCATCGGAGACGTGGATTTGGCCGGATTGGCCCCCAGACTCGGCTGATGGGAGTGGACCAGTTTCCGGTTCCGCAGGAATGTTCTTCTCGTTGTCAGGCACGGTGTTGGTTTCCTGAAGGCTTAGGGAAGTCGCGAAAGCGCGTCGGCGAAGCGGCTGACGCGTTCCGGTACCGGGGCGGTAACGGGATACTGGGCCCGCTGGATTTTGCCGGCGTACAAGCCCGCCCGCTCCTCCGGATAGCCTGCGCCGCCGTAGTTGCCCTTATAGGCGCGGAAGCGCTCCAGGACGCCCAGCAATGCGGACGGGTCATAGCCCAACTTGGCGCAAATCTCCGCGGACCGCGCGTCAGCTTCCGCTTCAAGGTCACTGCTGTAGCCGTTTGCCACGGACTTGTAAATCTCATCGGAGAGCGGCCCCAGCACCTGGCCCACGGTGTCTCCGACCACGGTTCCCGAGGCAAGTTCCTGCATTACGCCGCCCATTGCCTTGTTGTTGCGGTTGTCCTGGATGGACCGCATCCCGTGGCTAAGTTCAACGTGTCCCACCTCATGGCCCAATATAGCGGCGAGTTCATCCTCATTCCGCAGAAACTTGACCATGCCCGTGGTGACAAACACAAAGCCGCCGGGTGTTGCAAAGGCGTTGACGTCGGCCGATTCCAGCACCACGAAGAAATACCCGCGGTA
>CAIUWO010000523.1 GCA_903902895.1 Candidatus Hydrogenedentota bacterium
CGGTCCAAAAATTACCAATACCTCACACAAACAAGGCGCCTGTTCAAGGAATGCCCCCATCGAAATCACTATAAAGCAACATCGCCTTAACTAAGTGCCATTCGTGGCAGTCCCCCTGCGGCACCGACACTTTCTTAGCAGCGAAGCGAAGCAATCCCTTGTGCCCACAGCCTCATGCGGGCAAGAGATTGCCGCGTCGGACTGCGTCCTCCTCGCAATGACTGCGTTTCTTAGGGTCTGGCGACTCAAACTTAAGACTCAATCAGCATGACTCACTGCAGTGGCGCCCTGCGCCCTCACTCCTCGTACAGGCGCACGTAGTCGATGTCGCACTCGCCGACGGCTCCTGAGACCCCGTAGTCCTCGGGCTTGCCGTTGCAGGGCACCTTGCCGATCAGCAGCTCGGTGACCGTGCTTCCGTTCGCCTCAAAGGGGAAGGAGTGGAAGCGCGTGTAGTGGACGCCGTCCTGGCTGCACTCCACCACGCCCGTTTTACCCTGCCAGCGGGCGCGCAGCCACACCCAGGTGTTCGGGTCATAGGACGGGCCAAGAATCTGGATGGGCGGGGTGTCGACCTGTAATCCATCGCTCCGCGTGCCGATGCGCAGCGCCTCGCCGTTGTCCCACTGCACCATGGCGGCCGGCCCCCAGGACATGCCCCGGTCACTCCCCTGCCGCAGCTTGATCTCAAAGCCGGACGCCTGCTTGTTCACAGGCAGTTTCAGGTACGCATACGTGCTGGTGAGGGCGCGCACATGCAGCGAGCCCCCGACCACGGACAACGCGTCCGGGTTCAGCGGCGAGACAAGCCGTTCCGCGTCGGGCATCTGGTCAAACTCGAACGCGGCCACCGTGGGCGGCGGTGTCTGCGGGCCCTTCAAAAAGGCCGCCATGGCGTCGGCCTTGGCGCGGGCCTGCTGCTGGCGCTCGGCCACGAGCCGGTCCACTTCGGCGTGGTACGCCAGCGTGAGCCGGGGCCGGTACTCCTTGGCAATAAAGTCGGACTTGCCAAAGAGTGTGTGCAGCCGCGCGTTGGCCTGCAGTACCGAGTCCATCTGCGGCACGGTCATCGGCTTGCCGTTGTTGTTGCAGAGCACCCCGATGCAGTTGTTGATGTTGTAGCCCGACACGAAGTAGCGCAGGTAGTCGAAGTCGCCGTAGAGCCGGTCCGATCCCTCGCCGCGCAGCTGGATGTCGGTGTAGGCGTCGGCCTGGGGCATGTACATCAGCGACGCGCCCCATGTGCCCAGTTCCAGCGTGCTGTGCCATTCGAGGATGCCGTCCTCGCCGATGATACGGCGGCTGTGCCGCGCCAGCGCATACAGCGCGGCCGGGTTCTCCGCATACTGCCCGTCGAAGTAAAGCCCGTCGGGCTTGAGGTCTTTCATGACCCGCGTGATTGCATCGAGGAACAGGTCCATGTTCTCGCCGTTGACGATCGCGCCGGGGCACACGCCCGGCTTGTCGTTGACCGCGTTCTTCTCCTGCGACGTGCCCTTGAGGAAGTAGAACGGGCTCGTGTACACGATGAACGGCATGTCCATGCCGTGGATGGTGTTGCGCACCCGGGTCCACTCATCCATACCGAGCCGGGGCACAAAGTCCAGGTTCCAGTCCTTCCACAGCATCACTTCCGATTGCAGCAGGATCACATTGCCGTAGGGCTTCCAGGAGCGCAAGTCGTCGTCGGGCGGATAGGAACTCACATTGGACCAATGCCAAATCACCTGCTCGCGCAGCGACCGTTCCCAGTCATAGGGCTTGGGCGGGCACACCCCCACGGCCAGCACCGCATTCTCCGGCAGGGGATAGGACGCAACGGGGGTGCCGTAGGGATCGTACTGGTCCTTCAGCTCCGGTTCCGAACAATACAGCCCGAACCCGCCCAACTCGTCCACGATGAGGTGATTCGTCTTCCAAGAGGCGTTCCATGCTGGCGCAATCTCCGTGCGCACCGCCGCGCGCAATGGCGCATGCGCCTGAAGCATGAACAGCGAATCGCCGTTCACGCGTATCGTCGCCTTCGGCTCGTCAATGGTCACCCGCGCAAAACCGGTCCCGTTGTGCGTAACCTTCACG
>CAIUWO010000524.1 GCA_903902895.1 Candidatus Hydrogenedentota bacterium
ATACTGGGCCGATCAGAACGCGCAGCGCGCGGAGACCGCTGCAAAACTGCTGGCAAAGAATCCCAGGAATGGGGAGGACGAGTGCGCCGCGGGGAAACGGTTGATATTCAACGGGCTGCTGCCCGAGGCGCTCGCCGCTTTTGACCGCGCCCGCGCGGCCGGATACGAAAACGCCGACATGGTCTTCTGGAAAGGGGTCGCGGCGGAATTGGGAAAACGCCCCGACGAGGCGAAGGCCTGCTACTCCGAAGCCCTCAAGCGCCTGCCCAACCACCGCCTCGCGCTGCTGCGCATGAAGGCGCTGGAGAAGAAGTAGGGTGCCCGCGGCGAAGCGGAGCGCACCGCATCCCTCTGTCATCATGAACAAAGCGCAGCGGCGTGAAGGATCTTCCAAAGACGGTGCGTGCCGTTTTGCTGCGCAAAACTCCACGCACCCTACGGGAGCCACGGGAGCCTCGAAGTAGGGGTGGCTTCCAGCCTCCTTGTTTCATGGCCTCTTGCGCGTGTTCACGCGCAGGAAGAACTCGGCTGGAAACCGCGTCTGCTTTTCGGCGCGATTCCGGTCATTGCTCTTTCAACGCATCTTTGAGCGGCGCCAGAGTTCCGGCAAAGCATCCCTGAGCGGCCCCAGTTCCGGGGCGCCAGCGGGGGCTGCCTTCAGCGCCTCAACCGCCTCGTCCCGCCGGCCAAGACGCAGCAACAGAGCGGCGCGGCGGGCGATGTCAGTGGGAACCGTGGACGCGGCCAGCGCCTGCGCCTCGGCATCCAGCGTGCGGTAAAGGTCATCCATCGACGGGGGCACCTCAAAGGGATACTCCAGAGGCGGGAAGGGCTTGCGCTCCCTGTTCAATCGTGCCGCATCCTTCCATGATTCCAGGGCATCGCCATAGTGTCCCTGCTGCCAGTGCATTTCCCCTGCGGCATAGGCGGACTCCGGCCAAACCATCCACAGCCAGTTGTTTCCAAGCTTCTTCATGGCCAAGTCCGTCTTGCCCTCGTTCCACAGGCATCGGACAACACCAAATCCGGTAATGAACCCGGGCAGGTTGGGCGGTCCGCCCCGTCCCGGCAGTCTCATGAAGAGGAAATCAAGATCGGCTGCGCGCAAGGCCTCCCTATAGTAGGGCAGCCACTCCATTTTGCCGTGGGCAAAGTGCAGCGGAGTGTCCATGGCAAGCTTCTCGGCGGCTTCATAGGCCGGGCGTCCGGCTTCCCAATCGCCGCGCTGTTCCGCGGCGAGACCGCTTTCGAGCAATGAGGCGTATCCTGAAACGCATGCCACGACACGGTTATAGATATTGATGTTTACGGCCACCGACCCTGCAACCAGCACCATGGCGCAGGCGAACGCGACACGCCATCCCCGCGACGCGGAGGGCGACGCGGGCACGTCAGCGGTTTTGTCCCCCCCGATCGATCCGATGACAAGCGCGACGAGCACCGGAAACAGCGAAAGTTCCTGAAAGGGCTGTACGGCAGTCATCCAGAAGAGCACGGCGAGCGCGCCCAGCGTGGCCACCCCCAGAGAACGGCGTGCCGCCTCCTCACTGCGCACCAGTCCAACCCACACCCGCCGCGCCAACGCCCACCACATCCAGAAGTAACCGATAAGTCCGAGGATACCCGTTTCAAACCACATCATAAGCGGCATGCTGTGAATGGCCGTGCCCATCCACTTGCCGGGTTCGGCAACCGCGCCCAACGTTGCCCCGGACGCACCGATGCCGCATCCGAACAGGGCGTATTTCGGCATTAGTTGGAAGGCAAGACCGAAGACATAGAACCGCGACCGGTAAGAGGGGTCGGGCGAATTGAACCCCCGCAGCGCGCGGCGTGCCAGCATTTCGGCGTAGCCGCCAGCCGCCAGCAGCACGAGCAGGCACAGCACGGTAACCACCAGACCGAGTACCAACAAGACCCACCGACTGTTCTTAGGTCCCCCTTTGAAGGGGGTGGTCGGCGAAAGCCGACCGGGGGATGTTGTCTCCGCTCCCTCTATATAACAAGGGGAGGGCTTGGGCGGGGTTGCTTTTATTCTGTTTCGCACCATCAGCAGCATTCCTGACGCAAACACCCCGACCACCGCCAGCAAACCGCTGCGTGAGAAGGACACAGTCACCCCGGCCACCACAAACAGCGCCAACACTGCCGCCGCGATCCTGCCCACGTGCCGCAGTCCCCTGGTGCCCGCCCACACCAGCAGAAACGGCAGCGCCAGCAGCATGGGCAGAATGGCCTGGTTGTAGTCGGGCGTGGTTGCGGCGATGCGCACGAACGCGCCCACCCGGACATCCTCCGTCAGGCGGCGTCCGAAGTACTCATGCGTGCCCGCGAGCGCGGGTGTGAACCAGCCCGCCGCACAGCACACCGCATACACACCCACCAGTCCCGCCGACACGGCGAACACGCGCCAGGCAAGCACAGCATTGCCGGGACGGCTGAACAGCGGCGCGGCCATGGCGAACAGGAGCAGGTACCAGACATACTTAATGATGAGCGTCTTGGATGCGTCCGGGTCGGCGGAGTGCAAGGCCGACTGGAGACAGGCGAATGCGACCAGCGCGATGGGTAGCCCCACCCCCTTGGGCAGGCCAATACGCCGGGGAAACAGCGCCGCCCCGCGAATCAGGCCAAACCCAAGGATGAACGCCGATGCGACAAGGGCAAGCGTGAGGCCGCCAAGAATGCGCTGGAAGATTTCCCAGGGCCATGCGGCGAGAAAGAGCAGCGCGCAAAGAAGCCCAGCGGCGGTCGCGAAGCGTTCCGCCTTGATGCGGCGGTTTTGCCAGAGTCGGGTTTCTGTGTTGGATTCCGGATTCACCGGCATTCCCCCGGTGGGCACCGCCGAATCAGCCGCCTGCCGGCGGCTGGGGCGCTTTGGGGCTTTCATTCTGGTCCGCTTCGATTTCGGCGCGGAGCGCCTTGATGGCGTCCGCCTCGCCGCCGGTCAGTTCGGTCGGAACCTGCCTCAGCATGTCCAGCGCGCGCTGATTGTCGCCACGGATGTGGAGCAGGCTCGCGGCGCGGTAGGTGCAGCGTCCCTTGGGATCGAGCGCCTGCCCTTCTGTCCATGCCGCCAGGGCCTCGTCGGGCTTGCCGAGTTTCTCCCACGCGCATCCGAGATAATACTTCGCCGCAGACTGGCTGCCGCGGTTTTCCGAGGCGGCGGAAAACATGGCGTTGGACGCGTCCACCAGTTCCCCCGAGCGCCCGGTCCGTTCGAGCGCCTGACAGAACAGTTCGTGGGCGGGCAGGTCATCCGGAAACGCGGTGATGCACTCCTTGAGGATGGGCGCCGCATCCTCGGGCCGCTTTTCGTTCAGCAGCAGATCGCCGAAACGGCGCAACGCCCATCGGCGCTGGTCGGGGTCGTCAAAGTTCATGGCCAGCGCCTTCTTATAGGAGGCGATGGCGTTTTCAACGAGGCCCGCATCATACAGCGAACGCGCGCGCGCCGCTTCAATGTCGCCTACGCGGCTGCTCATGCGCTCGGCGAAGGACTGTCCGAAGAGTGCAAGCAGGCACACCGCCACGGTCAGCGCCACAAAAGCCGCCCCGGCAAGGGCCGCCAGCGGCGGAAACGCGCCGGCAAAGGGATCTTCAGCACCGTCGGGCATTGGGGACTTTACCGTTAGTGTGTCGAGTTCGCTCATGTTGGGACAAAACGCTCCAGCGAGAAAATGCTTCTGCACCAGCATCGTACACCAAAGGGCGCGGCCGCCCCAAGTTCCCGCCTCATATTGCCGCCCGGTGCCGAAAAAGGCTACACTCTGCGCCATCACGGGCGGGGTTGGCAGTGGCTGTCTTTTCCGGACGTGATATTGTCCCGCGCAAGAGGAGCATGCAGTGAAAGTGGAACGTGTCGGCAATGTGATGATTCGGCTTGCGGTGCTCGCGGCCGGTTTTGGTGTGGCGTACGGCGTGTTGTACGCGGCGGGCAGGTTTCTCGTGCCGCTTACGGACGGTGCGGACAAGGCGATTCTGGCCTTCATCAACCCCGACAACTATGCGCCGGGCCTTGACGAGCTTTTTCGCGCGATCAATGACTACACAAATCCGGTGATTCTGCTGCCGTTCCTCTGCTGGATGGTTGTCTATGCACTTTACAGCATGTCGGCCAAGCAAAGAGTTGTCAACTACCTGAGGTTCGCCGCCCTGCTCCTCGCCCTCGCGGGTCTGCTCCACCTGGCCTACGGCGACAAAGCCAATAGTGCCATAAAGCCACTGCTCATGCTTACGGCCGCGATGCCGCTCCTCGGACTGCTTCCCCGGAACAAGAAAGTCCTCGCCGTCGCATTTGCCGTCGCCTCAGTTGCCCTTTTCGCCGTGATGTACAAGAACTGGGAGAACAAGGTCTACGTCGGCGCCAACGTGCTGATGGTGCTCATGTGCCTGGCTGGATTCGGCACCTTCATCTGGATGTTCTGGAAGATGGACGACGACACCATGCGCCGTTTTTCGCGGGTATTCTGGTTGGTTCTGTTGGCCGGGTTGATAACCGATTTCGGCATCACCCAGCCGATCAAAAGTACGATAGCCCGTCCCAGGCCGTTCAACGACGCGAACAAGCCCTGGAATGAGACCGTCCGACCCATCCCGGAAGAGGTGCTCAAGGGCAACAACTCCTTCCCCTCGGGCCACACATCGGGAACCTTCGCGTTGCTAACGCCGCTGTTCTGGTTTGCCCGCAACCGCAAGGTGCGGGCCGGACTCATGCTCTGGGCCACGCTTCAGGGGGTTGGCCGTGTCTACACCGCCGCGCATTTCCCGTTCTGCGTGTTCATGGGCGGTCTGCTCGGTTTCGGGATGGGCACGCTCATCTTCTTCACGCTCTGGGGGCCGTCCCTGTGGCGCGGCGGGGAGAAGACGCAGGCGGTTTGACAAGACTGGCCGGTGCCACAGATTGCGGCTATACCCGCCTCAACAGCAGTACAAGATCGTTTGCCGTCTCCGGGTCGTAAGGCGTTCCGTCAAAAGCTCCCTGCACCATCTCCACCGCCAGTCTGCCAGCATGCGCCGCATCGCGCAGGTCTTCCAGCGACCAGTGGCTCAGTTGCACCGTCTCGACGGTAAGCTGCTCCGCTTCGCCGGGCCGTTTGACCGTGTACTCAAGCAGGAGTGTGGTGCGGTCAACACCGGGGGTAAAGGTCTTCCGCGCCAGCACCTCTCCACCCTCAAACTGGGCCGTCTCCGTGCGTTGCCGGGGTTCGCGCAGGGCCGGATTGGCGTAGTTCAGCAGCTGCAGGACGAAGCACCCGTCCGGGTCGAGCACGGCTGCGGTGTTCTTGAAGCAGGCGTGCAGGTCGTCCCTTTCGGGGAGCAGTGACAGCGAGTTGCCCAGGCAGAGAGCCAGACCAAAGGGGCTGGCAGGGGGGGTGCGCATGTCCGCCACTTCATAAACAATGCGCGGATGGGGCCGCGCGGCCCGTGCCTGCCGGACCATCTCGGGGCTGAGGTCGCAGGCGGTCACGTCCGCGCCGTGCTCCGCGAAAAACAGCGCGTGGATGCCGGTGCCG
>CAIUWO010000525.1 GCA_903902895.1 Candidatus Hydrogenedentota bacterium
GAGCAGCAGCAGCACGGGATAGACCATGGCCCCGCGCACGCGCTTGCGCAGCAGTTCGCGCTCCTCCCGGTAGTCCACAAGGCGGCGGAGCACGGTGGTGAGCGTGCCGCTCGCCTCGCTGGCCTTGATGAGGTTGACAAAGACCGTGTCAAAGTGACGGGGGTGGTGGTCGAAGGCCATCCAGAGCGGATTGCCGGCCTCGACGGATGCGGTGATTTCCGCCACCAGCGCGCGCATGGCCGGCCGCTCGCCGCGCAGCGACAGGGCCCGGAGCGCTTTCAGGATGGAGGTGCCCGCCTCCAGCAGCATGATCAACTGCCGCAGAAAGGTGGTGACGTCGGCGTGGCGCACGCCGCCGCCGGTGAACAGGCCGCCCAGTGCGGGGGGCGGCTCGGGCCGCATCACCACGCTGTTGTCCGCCACCGCGGGCCGGGCCGCCGCAGACCGCCGCGTGGCCGTCCGCCGCACTTTTTTCGGCTCGCCGCCGGAATTTCCGGGTGTGGTCGCCATATGCACCTTCTCCTTCTGAAATCGCCGGCGCCGGGGCCGGTCACCTGGCCTTGGACGCCCCCGCGGGCGCCGGGCCGGAATTCCAATACACAAACTGCGGGCCATCGGGGCGCAGCAGCAGGAGCGCCACTGTCCGCGCCGTGGTGCTCCCATGGTTTCGCCCGCCGTCCATTCGGGCAATGACACCCTCGCTCGTGACGCGGAGCAACCGCCCCGCGCCGGGACCGACCTTGGCGGCAACGGCCGCGCCCTCGGCGTCGGCGGGATAATCCGCCGCCGAAACCGGCTCCACCGTCACCCGGGCATAGGCTTTCACGTTGGTCAGCCGCGCGGTCATCTCTATCGTCCGGGGCGAGGTGCGCACCGGTCCGTACACGCCAATCTCGTAGCGCCGCTCGCCCGCCGCCGAAGCGGGGTCGCCCGCGCGCAGGACTTCGCCCAGCGCGTACTGCACGCCGGCCTCGGCGGCATGCGCCGCGCGCACTTTTATAAGCCGCAACGCCGCCGACTCGGTGTCGATTTGCAGGGACAGGACATAGGCCGCGCCCAGCACGGACAGGATCGTGAGCATGCCCAGCGCCAGCAGCAGCGCCGCGCCGCAATTCTTTGATTTGTCGCGGGCGGTTGTCTTCATGGCACGTTCACGTTGAACACGACGGTTCTTGCAAGGTTGCGTGTGGGTCGGCGGGGATCGACCAGTGAAAGGCTCACCCGGACGGCGCGCGGCAGTCCCGCCTGTTCCCAGGCGTCCAGCCACTGCTTTCCGTCGAACCAGGCAAAGCGGAGTCCGGCCACGTTGGGCGCGACCACCATCTCCGACGCCGCGCTTCCCCGGGCCGAACGCACCAGCCGGGGGACGCCGTTCTTCCGGTCAATGTGATAGGCCACGGTTGCCGTTTCACGCTGTTTCCCGGCCGTGTTGTACTGGTCCACCGTCATCTCAATGCGGTCATCCTCGAAAGTGGTCCTCCACGAATGGCTGTCGTCCGTGACCGTGCCGGCATGCCCGCGCAATGCGGCGTTTGACACACTGGACGGAAGCACCCGGCCAAAGTCGTCGCGCAGGCTGTCCAGGGCCGCAGTGGCGTTCTGGTCGAGTTGAACCGTAGCCTGCAGTTCGTTCCAGTAGCCGGTGGCGCTGATGAAAGCCGTAACGGCCAGCGTGGAGACCACGGAC
>CAIUWO010000526.1 GCA_903902895.1 Candidatus Hydrogenedentota bacterium
CTGCTGTTGAACCGCGGCGCCGGGCTGCTCTGGGCGCGGCGCGTGGCCGCCGGAATAGACCCGCTCATCGACCCGGATTTTATCCGCCGAAACGCCTACAAGTGCGCCATGGCGCTCGGGGACGCGCTGACGGTCGTGTATTGCCGTCACGTTACCGCCTATGACGGGCGGGACCTGCGGATTGCGGCCTTGGTCCGCGAGTTCGGCCTTTCCTTCTCCTTCGACCTGACCGCCCTCTATGCCGAAGCGCTGCGCTTTCGTTTCCGGCCCGATCAGGCCCCGGCCGAACCCTGGGACGATGCGCGGCTTCAAAGCCTGGCGCGCCATTGGGCCGAAGTCCTGCTGCATGTCGAGGGGCTGCGGACGGGCCGGGCGTGGGCGTCTGTGACGGACTATGGCGCATGGTCCGGTATCCGCGAACCCGAAATGAACTCTTGCCAGGCAAGGATTAAGAACCTCGCGCGCAACCTTTCCGCGGGCGGCTTGTCCCCGCTTCATCCCCGCGAGGCGCTTTACCGCAGCCTTCCGGGACTGTTGCTCGCCGATGCGGGCGCGCCCGGCTGGGCGGCCCGGTCGGCGCAGTTCCTGTCCGTGTGGCGGAGGTTCAACTGAGATGTCGAGAATGCCCACACCAAGCCTGTCGTCCCGCGCGGCCGCCATCGGGGGCCACCCATGAAGTACCTCATCTTCTTCGCGACAGCGTTTGCCGGGGTGCCCATGATGGCGCTGGCCGCCATGGTGCACCCGGCCGTTCCGGGCCTCCTGCTCTCGGCGATGATCTTCTCCACCAGTTGGGGCGCCTCGGCCGGAATTCGTTTCGTGTCCATGGAACTCTACCGCGGCCCCGACCGTGGGTTTGAGATCACCATAACGGACCTCATCGCCCTCGCGCTGGTCGTCTGGCTTCTGCTGACCAAACTGCGTTCAATCAAGTGGATTCCCCCCAACAGCCTGTGGTGCCTGCTGTTCATGACGCTGGCGTGCGTGTCCACGGCCATGGCGCCGGTGTCGATCTATGGCGAGTTTACCCTGCTCAAACTGGCGCGGGCCTACCTGGTTTTCTGGTGTGTCTGCAACTGCATTCTGGCAGGGGTGGACCGGCGCTACGTGTGGCTCGGGTTCATGGCGGTTGCCGCCTATGTGACCCTGCTCGCGCTGGAGCAGAAGTACCTCTTCGGCATCTACCGCATCCGCGGGCCCTTTGACCACTCCAACACCGTGCCGATGTATCTCAACATGACACTGCCGCTCCTGATGGTATGGGGCGTGTGCGACCCCCGGCTGGGAAAGGTTCCGGCCCTTGCCTCCATGGGGGCCGCGCTGGGCATGGTCTTCTGCGTGCTCGCCACACAGTCGCGTTTCGGCCTCGTGCTGTCCGGCGCCTGCCTCGCCGGGGCCATGGGCTACGCCAACTGGCGCCACCGCGGGTCGCGCACCACCCTTATCACGGCCGTCATGGTGATGGGCGTGCTCGTCGGCGGGGCGATGGCGGCGAGCACCGTCATAAACCGCTTCAAGACCGCGCCAAAGGAGAGCGAGGAGGCCCGGGAGGAGTTCAACGCGGCGGCCCGCATGATGCTGGCCGACAAGTTCTTCGGCGTGGGCCTGAACAATTTTTCCGAGGTCCTCTCCAACGAGCAGCGCTACCGGGAGCACATCGTGGTCATGAAACATGAAGAGCAGGCGGGCGTCGCCCACCACATCTACCTGCTCACGGCGGCCGAGATGGGCCGCATCGGGCTGGTCGTATACCTGGCCGTCATTTTCAGATTCATGTGGATGGCCCTGTGGGGGGCGCTGACGGGGCGCTCCGTGGAAAACGGCCTGCTCTTCGGACTGTTTCTGGGCGCGGCCGCCCTGCACTTGGTGGGGCTCAAGGAATGGGCGCTGCGCATCACGCCGCCCACCTACATGTTCGCCGTCACCTCGGGCCTCATTGCCGCGTGGTCGCTGCAAAACCGGGCCGCGCGCCGCGCCAAACGCCGGGCCCCGGCGCTTCGGGGGGAACTGCGCCATGTATAGAACAAAAAGAACAGCGCCTGCGGCGGGAAGCGCGGGCGGGACAAGAGGGTGCGTTTATGGAAAATGAACAAGTAGACACCGGCAAACAGCAGCTGCCCTTTGATCCGCGCACGCTGCTCACCAGCCTGTTCCGGAAATGGTGGATTCTCGCCCTTGGACCGGCGATCGGCGCGGTGCTGGCCGTCATTGCAGCCTCGACTTTGGGTGTTCGCGAGTACGTCTCCGAAACCAGCCTCCTGTTCACCGCGAAAGAGGGCGACATGGTCGGCGGGGTCTACCGGGTGCCCTCCCTGAGAACCCAGATAAACCTGGTGAAGCTTCCCGAGAACATCAAGGAGGTGCGCGAAAAACTGGGCTGGAGCACCTCGCTCCAGTCTCTTGGAAGCGCCATTGCGGTTGCGGCGCAAAACGAAACGTCCATGCTGATCATCCGCGCCACATCGGACAACGCGGAGCGCGCCGCGACCCTGGCAAACACGGCCCGCGACGTCTTTCTCAAGAACTCGGTGATTCTCAGAACGGAGGAGGCCAACCGCAGCATTGGCAAGACCGAGGAGCGGCTGGCGGTGGTCTCCGGGGAACTGCTGGAGGCGGACAAGGCGCTCGAAGACTTCAACAATGTCAACAAGGTGGTGGACCTCGACAAGGAGGCCCAGTGGTTCCTGGAGCAGTTCACCGCAATTGACACGCTCTACGAACAGTCCAAAATCGAGCGGAGCACCGTCGAGTTGCAGTTGGCCGACCTCGACCGGATTATGGAGAACCTGAAGAAACAGGTGGAGCAGGAGCAGTCCGAGAGCGGCGAGATGGAGGGGCTGGGGGCGGCCAAGACCCGCGCCGACAGGCTTCGGGAAAAAATCTACGCCGACGAGAGCCGCCGGATGAACCAGGCCAAACTCACCGAAATGGAAATCAGCCTGCAGCGGGCGAAGCAGGGGGTTGCGGAGGGGCTGATGTCCCAGGCGGAGCTCGACAAGGCGCAGGCAATCCGCGATGCCCAGCAGGCCATTACGGTGGACACCGGCCAGGTGAGGGACTGGAAGGACGAACTGGACCGTCTGGACAAGGCGATCGTGCCCGTGCAGGGCAAGACGGACACCGCCACCGCGCCCATCCTGCGCGAAATGCTCTCCAAGTCCTTTGAACTGCAGCTGCAAAAGTCCTCCCTCGAGGACAAGGTCAGGCAGTTGCAGGAGGCGCGGGACAAGATTCGCGGCACGCTCGACAACCTTCCCACCAAACAAAAGGAGCAGGTGAACCTGATCCGCAATGTCAAGGTTCGGGCCAGTGAAAAGCAGGAGCTGGGGCAGAAACTGGCTGCGGCCCGCGAGCTTGCCTCGCGGGACACGCCCGATTTTTCCATTGCCGCGCTCGCCGAACCCCCGCTCTATCCGGTGAAATCGACCCGGAAAATGATCGCGGCGGCGGCGTTCGTGATGAGTTCCGGCGCGTCTGTCCTCGTGGTGATGGCCCTGATTCTGCTGAATTTCACCATACTGTCCAGGGCGGAGTG
Source organism: Candidatus Hydrogenedentota bacterium (assembly GCA_903902895.1). Classification (GTDB taxonomy): domain Bacteria; phylum Hydrogenedentota; class Hydrogenedentia; order Hydrogenedentales; family CAITNO01; genus CAITNO01. Next base: position 3,536 of record CAIUWO010000526.1, read on the forward strand.
TGAGCTGCGCACGGGCATGCCCGTGCTGGCGGAAGTCCCCGTGGCGCCCCGGGGACAGTCGCCCTTCACCGCGGAGGGCGTGAGCGTGCACCACGAGGAGTACCGGAGGCTGCACCTGCTCTTACGAAAACGCTTTCCCGAACCCGGCGCCATCCTGGTCGTCTCGGCCCCGGAAAACGGCTGCGGCGTGTCATCCGTGGTTGCCGGGCTGGCGGCGGCGGCGGGCCGGGCCGATGAGCGCGTGCTCGTCATTGACGCCCACCTGCGGGCGGAGCGCGGCGACGCCGACGCCGGGGCATCCTGCAAGGACGTCCATCAGTCCGTGCTGGGCGGCAAGCCCGGGACGGGGGGGGCGTCCCGGCCCGGGCTGGGCGAGTACCTCTCGTTCCATGCCGACCAGCCGGAAGAGGTGGCCATGCACACCGAGTTTTCCGGGGTGACTTTCATCCCCTGCGGCAAGTCGGTGGTCATGGTGGACATGATCGGCTCAAAGCGCATGGCCGAACTGTTGGGGGCGCTGTCCCGCAAATACTCGCTGATCCTGCTTGACACCGCACCGGTGGCGCAGTCCAGCGACGCTGTCATTCTGGCCAACCAGGCCGACGCCGTGCTGCTGGTGGCGCGCGCCGGGCAGACCACCTTCTTCACGCTGCGCAACGCCGCCGCCCGCCTGGCCGCGGCGGAGAAGCCGCTCGCCGGCGTGGTGCTCAACGGCGTCCTCAAAGACTATTTGGAGCGGGTGTGATGCCGCGCATTCTGACAGTCACCAATCTCTACCCACCCCACTACCTGGGCGGGTATGAACTCCTCTGCCGGCAGGTGATGCGGGAACTGGCCGCGCGCGGCCATGAGATCATGGTGCTCACCTCGACACACGGTTCGGGAGCGGGCGTTGAGACGCTGGACGGCATGGAGGTCCGGCGGGTGCTGCGCCTCGACACCCCCTTTGGCGAGCCCGCCAGCGTGTCCCGCATGCGCCGCATGCGGGCGGGCAGGCACAACGCGCGGGCCTTCGCGGATGCGGCGGCGGCGTTCCATCCCGATCTCGTGTTTGTGTGGAGCCAGTTGCGGCTCACCATCGCCTGCACCCGCGCCGCGGAGAGGCTGGGACTGCCGACAGCCTGCACCATGAACGACCCCCACCTGGGCAGCTTTGTGGCCGCGCCCTTCCGTCCGACGCCAAAGGGCGTCATCCGCTGGTTAACCGACCGCACCGTCTTCCGCGGCACGACCCTGCTCGGGCTGCGCCTGGACCGGGTCACCTGCATCAGCCAGACCTTGAAGGACGACCTGCTGGCGCTGAAGGTGCCCGTGGAGAAGTCCCAGGTCATCTATCAGGGCATTCCGCTCGACCAGTTTCCCATGAAGGCCCAGCCCGGCACCCTGGGCTCGCCCCCGCGCCTGCTTTATGCGGGCCAACTGCATCCCTACAAGGGCGTGCACACGCTGCTTGAGGCGGCGGGTCTGCTGAAACGGGAGCACGGTCTGACGGTGCAGTTGTCCATCGCCGGGGACGGTCCCGCCGAATACCGCGAGCAGTTGGAGAAGCAGGCGGCCGAAGAGGGCCTGAGCGCGGCGTTTCTCGGCAGGGTGCCCCATGACGAACTGCCCGCGTTGTACCGCGACAGCGACATCTTTCTGTTCACCTCCACCTGGCGCGAGCCCTTTGGACTGACCCATCTCGAGGCCATGGCGAGCGGCACGCCGGTGATCAGCACCTGTGACGGGGGGCATGGCGAGTTTCTGCGCCATGACGGGAATGCGCTCATCTTCGACAAGGGAAACGCCCGCGAACTGGCGGAGCGGATTCTTGCGCTGGTCCAGGACGGCGCGCTGCGCGCACGACTGGCGCTCTCCGGACGGCGCGAGGTGGAGGAACACTTCACCATGCGCCGCTACGTGGACGACCTGGCGCTTTTTCTGCGTGGCGCGCAGGGGGAGGGGCAGTCATGAAAATCGCCATGGTTCCAAGGCGCTTTGTGCAGTCCGAGTGGGGCGGCACCGAAACGGTGGTGCTGCAAACCGCGCGCTGTCTCAAGGCGCTTGGCCATGAGACCGTGATTGTCTGTCCGAACGCCCTCGCCGACACGAACAACGAGGTCATCGGCGGGGTGGAGGTGCTCAGGACCGGCTATTTCTATCCCTACCTGGGGCTGGGCGGGGAGGCGCGGAAGATGCTCGACAAGAAGGGGGGAAACATGTTCTCCTTCTCACTCATTCGCGCGCTCATGGGCATTCCCAATGTTGACCTCATCCATCTGCACACGCTCAAACGGGTGGGCGGCATCGGGCGCTATGTCGCCCGGCGGCGCGACATCCCCTATGTGGTCTCCCTGCACGGCGGCGTCCACGACGTCCCCCAGTCCGAGGCGGAAAGCTTTACCGAACCCACCCGTGGCGCGCTGGAATGGGGCAAGGTGCTGGGATGGGCGGTGGGTTCGCGGCGTGTGCTGGAGGATGCGGCCGCCATTGTCTGCGTGGGACAGGAGGAGCAGCGGCGAACCCAGGCCGCCTATCCTGAAAAGAAAGTCATCTTTCTTCCCAACGGTGTGGACCTGGACCGGTTTGCCCGGGGCGACGGCGCGCGTTTTCGCGCGGAGCACGGCATCCCCGGCGGGGTGCCTATGCTGCTGACGGTGGGCAGGATTGACCCGCAAAAGAACCAGCGCATGCTCCTGGAGGTGACCGCGGGGCTCACGGGGAAATATCCGGATTTGCATCTGGTGCTGGTGGGCCATGTGACCAATGAAGAATACCGCCAGGCCCTCGTGCGGGAGGCGCAGGAACGGGGGCTTGCCGAAAGGGTGAAACTCATCCCCGGGTTGCAGGCGGACAACCCCGCGCTGGTCGACGCCTACCACGCGGCGGACCTGTTCGTGCTGCCGTCGGTCCATGAGCCCTTCGGCATTGTCATTCTTGAGGCCTGGGCGGCCGGCCTGCCCGTGGTGGCCAGCCGGGTGGGCGGCATCCCGTCGTTTGTCGACGACGGCGCCGACGGGTTGCTGGTGGAACCGGGCGATGCGGCCGGTTTTGCCGCCGCCGTGGACGCATGCCTGATGAATCCGGAACGGGCGGCCTCAATAGCCGCCGCGGGCCGCGGCAAGGCCCGCGCCCACTACAGTTGGGACGCGGTGACGGGACAGTTGCTCGATCTGTACCGGGAGGTGTTGGGTGAACATCCTCTTCATCAATGAGAAATGCGGGAGTTTCGGCGGTGTCGAGCAAAACATCGCCGAAACGGCGGCCGCCCTGGCGGCCCGGGGCCACCGCTGCGCGCTTGCCTATGCGGAACGCACGGGCAGGGATGAGACCGTGTTCCTGCGCGGCTTCTCCGACAACTTCACCTGGGCCGAGATGGCCGAACGCACGTTGGCCTCGCCTGCTGACGTGGTTTACCTGCACAAAGTGACCAAGGTAAAACCGCTGCTTGCGGCCGCCCGCGCCAAACGCTCCGTGCGGATGGTGCATGACCATGACCTGTGCTGCCCGCGCCGCCACAAGTACTACGTCTGGACGGGCAGGGTCTGCACCCGCGCCGCGGGCCTGTGCTGTCTGGCCGATCTTGCATTCTTGCGGCGCGGCGGCCCGGTCGGTTTCACGCCGCGGGGCCTGGGCGCGTTCTGGCAGGAACTGGAGGCCAACCGCGCCGTGGACCAACTGCTGGTGGGCAGCCGCTTCATGCGCGACGAGCTCTTGGGCAACCGTTTTTCGGAAGACCGCGTGTGCGTGCTTGCGCCGGTGACCGAGCCGGAGGCCGGGGACCCGTCCCCCTGCCCGGCCACACCGCGGATTCTCTATGTCGGCCAGGTGATCCATGGCAAGGGGGTGGACCTGCTGCTGCGCGCCCTGGCCAAAGTGTCGGGCATTTGGATGGCGGACATCATAGGTACGGGAAACGCACTGGACAAGACGCGCCGCCTCTGCGCGGACCTGGGCCTCGCCGACCGGATCGCCTTTCACGGCTGGGTGGACCATCGGCAGCTTGCGGAATACTACCGGCGGGCGCGGGTGGTGGCGGTGCCTTCGCGCTGGCCCGAGCCCTTTGGGATGGTGGGACTGGAGGCCATGCGCCTCGGCAGGCCCGTGGCGGGCTTCGCGGTGGGCGGCATCCCCGACTGGTTGAAGGACGGGGAAACGGGGCTGCTGGCGCGCGAGCAGGATGTTTCCGGCTATGCCGCGATCCTTTACCGCCTCCTGCATGAGCCGGGCCTCGCGGAGCGCATGGGCGCCGAAGGCCGGCGGCGGGCGGAAACGGACTTCTCTTTCGGGCGCTACATTGATCGCCTGGAAAACACACTCAGGGGGGCAAACGCATGAACGTTGGTGTCACCACATTTGGCGGAGACGGCGGCCGCTCGGGAATCGGCCGGTACATCACCCAGTTGCTGCGCGCGCTGGCAACGCTCGATAACGGCGCGCAATGGCAGGTGGCCGCCCATGCGGACGAGGCGTCCGTCTTCATGCCCGACGCGCCGCATTGGAAACTGTCGGCGCTGTCCGGCCGATGGCGCTCCCCGGTGGCCAATGTGGCATGGCACCAGTTGTCCCTGCCTTCCTGGTGTCGTGCGGGCAAACAGGATGTCCTGTTTCTGCCGGCCGGCAACCGCCGCCTGCCCTGGCGTTGTCCCTGTCCTTCGGTGGGGGTCGTGCATGATTTTTCGGCGCTGCACGTGGCGGCCAAATACGACCCGGCGCGCATGTTCTACATCAAGACCGTCCTGCCCGCGCTCATCCGCCGGCTGACCCATGTGATTACGATCAGCGAGAGCAGCCGTCAGGACCTGCTTGACTATGCAAGGGTGCCCGCCGATCGCATCACGGTCACGCCCTTGGGCGCGGACCACGGATTTTTCAATCCCGGAGACCGCGGGCGCGCCGCCTCGGCCGTCCTGGAGCAGACCGGCGTGACCGCGCCCTACCTGCTGTACGTGTCGCGGTTGGAGCATCCCGGCAAGAATCATGTGCGCCTCATCCGGGCCTTTGACGAGGCCAAGTCGCGCAATGACCTGCCGCACCGGCTGGTGCTGGCCGGAAGCGACTGGTCCGGTTCCGATCAGGTGCGGGCCGCCGCCGGGGCGGCCCGGCACCGCGACAGCATAACCTTCCTCGGCTTTGTCCCGGGCGCACTGCTCCCCGATCTCTACCGGGCGGCGGACGCGGTGGTGTTCCCCTCGCTCTTTGAGGGCTTTGGCCTGCCCGTGCTGGAGGCCATGTGCTGCGCCACGCCCGTCGCCTGCTCCAATGTGTCGTCCCTGCCCGAAGTGGCCGGCGACGCGGCCCTCCTGTTCAATCCCATGGACGAGGGGGACATCGCGCGGGCCATCGGGCGCATCACCACCGAACCGGCCCTCAGGGCGGATCTGGTGGCGCGCGGACTCGGGCGCGCGGCGCTGCACACATGGGAAAACACGGCGCGGCTCACGTGGAAGGTTCTTTCAAACGCGGCGAAAACGGCATGAACCGGAGGTGCACACCATGACGGCCCAGACGGACAGTAACGGAAACAGGGCGTCCGACCACGCGATGCGGGTCGCGCTGTCGGATGAATTGTACCAGCGCTTTTCGGGACCCGGCTGGCCGCAGCGGTTCCGCTATTGGCGGAAAAAGTACGCCTGGCTGCTGATCGTCGGTGGGACGCGCCGGCTCAAGCGGCTGATCGACTTCACCGCCGCGCTGTGCGGCGCGGTGGCGCTCTCGCCGCTCTTTCTGGCCGTGGCCCTGGCCATCAAAATGACCGACCGCGGACCGGTGCTGTTCTGGCAGACCCGGGTGGGGCAGTACGGCCGCGAGTTCCCCTTTCCCAAGTTCCGCTCCATGGTCGTCAATGCGGAGGCGCTCAAGGACACGCTGCTGGAGCAGAACCAGCACGGCGAGGGGATTACCTTCAAGATGAAGCGCGACCCGCGCATCACATGGATTGGCCGCATCATCCGAAAGCTGAGCGTCGACGAGCTGCCGCAGTTGTGGAACGTGCTGATCGGGGACATGTCCCTGGTGGGGCCGCGCCCGCCGGTGCCGCGCGAGGTGGTGCTGTACACGCTGTCCGACCGGCGCAGGCTCGACGTCATTCCCGGCCTCACCTGCATCTGGCAGGTCAGCGGCCGCTCCGACATTCCCTTCGACAGGCAGGTGGAGCTGGACGTGCAGTACATCCAGAGCCAAAGCCTGTGGCTCGACGTCAAACTCCTTTTCATGACCATCCCGGCCGTGCTGCTGGGGAAAGGGGCCTACTGACTCGCCATGGAATCCGGGACGGAAAACGGCAAGAGACTGCTCGCCGAGGAGCTTGAACGGCGCTTCTCCCGGCGGGGCGCCCTGCGCGCCCGCCTGCGCCGCGCCGTGCAGGTGCTGCTGTGGCTTGGCGTCGTGCAGACCACCGCGCTGGGCAAGCGCGCCGTCGACATCGCCGGCGCCATCCTGCTCGGCGTGCTCTCCCTTCCCCTCATGGCCCCACTTTGGCTGTGGTCCAACGCGCGCGGTCTAGGCCTGGACCGAAGACCGCGTCTGGGCCGGTGGGCCGTGCCGTACCGCGAGTGGCAACTGCTGCTGCCCGATTCCCGGCTTGGCCGGCTCGCCGCGGTGCTCCATCTCAACGCGGTGCCCGCGCTGTGGAATGTGCTGCGCGGCGACATGTCGCTGGTCGGCCCCCGGTCGGTCGCGCCGGGCGAGGTCAGCATGGCCGAGCACCTGGTGCGCCGCCGCCACAACGTGCGGCCCGGACTGGTGTGCCTGTGGTGGATTCGGCGGCGCGCCAACATCGCCTACGGCACGGAGGCCGAGGCCGACGCCGAATATGTGGACACGCGGACGGTGAAAGGCGATCTGGCCATCGTGCTGCGCGCCCTGCCCGCGATGCTTTACGGGGAGGGCATTGCCTCGGCCAGCGACGAGGTCACCATACTGGGCATGCGCATCAACAACCTCACCATGGAGGAGACGCTCGACCGGCTCATGGAGTGGGTGGACGGGGACACGCCTGGACAACTGTGCTTCCTCAATGCGGACTGCATGAACATCGCCTTCCACAATGCCCGCTACCGGGAGATTATCAACGCCGCGGCCCTCACCGTGGCCGACGGCCTCGGCCTGAAACTGGCCGGCAAGATTTTGCGCCGCGACATCCGGCAGAACGTGAACGGAACCGACATGTTTCCGCGGCTGTGCGCCGCGCTCGACGGGCGCGGGGGGAGTGTGTTTCTGCTGGGGGCGAAACCCGGCGTCGCCGACGCGGTCGCCGGCTGGATTCGGGAACGCCATCCGGCGCTGCGCATTGCCGGAACGCGGAACGGCTATTTCACCGCGGAGGAGGAGCCCGGCGTCGTCCGGCAGATCGCCGAAAGCGGGGCCCAACTGCTGCTGGTGGCCTTCGGCGCCCCCCGGCAGGACCTGTGGCTCGCCGAAAACATGCCCCGCCTGGGCGTGCGCGCCGCGATGGGCGTGGGCGGGCTCTTTGACTTCTACTCCGGCCGCGTTCCACGCGCGCCTTTGTGGATGCGCGAAATCGGCATGGAGTGGGTGTTTCGGTTTATCCAGGAACCGCGCCGCATGTGGCGGCGCTACCTGGTTGGCAATGTGGTCTTTTTGTGGCGGGTGCTTGCGCAGCGTTTGCGCGGGGGCTGACCCGGTCAACTGTCATGGGAGTGGATGCTATGGATGCAGCAATTCTGGCCATGGGAGAGAACAGCGCGCTGGACCCCCTGAACAGCCGGTTCCCCGCGCCAATGATGCCCCTGGTGGACCGGCCGTTTATCCAGCATGTTGTCGAGCACATCGTTGCCCGGGGCGTGCAGGAGGTGCATTTCTTCCTGAACCACCTTCCCGAGAGTATCGAGGCGCATTTTGGCGGCGGCGAGCGCTGGGGATGCCGCTTCCATTACCACCTCGTGCGCGACGACTCGGCGCTGGGCCGCGGACTGCGCAGCGTTGCCTTCTCGCCCGGCCCCCTGCTTTTGGCCAGCGCGGACCGGCTGCCGGTGATGCGTGAGGACGACGCGCGCCTCTTTGCAGGTGATGGCGCGACCACCGTGAGCTGCGGGGAAGACTGGACGGGATGGGCCTGCCTGGACGCGGCCACCCTTGCGCGGTGTCCCGACACCGACAAGCCCGGCGTGCTCGTGGCATGGGTGAAGACCCTCGCCAGGCCGGGAAACCGGATTGAGGTGGCGCACTGTCTGGACATGCGGACCTTTGCGGGAATGATGGACGCCCATGCCCGCGCCCTGGCGAAGACCGTGCCCGGCATGATGTTCTCCGCCCGCGAATCGGATCCGGGCGTGTGGATTTCGCGCAACGTGCGCCTCCATCCGGCGGCGCGCCTGATTGCGCCGGTTTACATCGGGGAGGACTGCCGGGTGGAGTCGGGCGTGAACCTGGGGCCCGGCGTGGTGGTGGGCGCGCGCTCCATCATCGACGCGCGCACCGTTGCCGAGAACACCGTTGTGTTTCCAGGCACCTATGTGGGCGAGGCGCTGGAGCTGCAGGATGTGATCATTGACCGCAACTGCCTCATCAATGTGCGGCTGGAATCCGGCGCCACCGTGACGGACAGCTTCATTCTCGGCGCCGCCTCCGGCGTGCGCGTCGGCGACTGGCTGCACCGCATGGCCGAGAGGGCCGTCGCGCTGGCGCTGTTGCTGCTGCTCTGGCCCCTGCCGCTGCTGGCGCTCGCGGTGGCCGCGACCCGCGGTGGAGGCTGGCGGGTGCTCGATGCGGTCCGCACCCCCGCCGAGCGCCACCCCGCCTCGTGGACCGCCTTCCCCATGGGATATGTGGCCTATGGCAGGGACGCGTCCCCCTGGGGCGGCGGCCGTATGGCCCGCGTGTGCGGTTGGTTTGTGCCCGGCCTGCTCCGGGTTGTCCGGGGCAATCTGAGCCTGGTGGGAATGCCGGTGCGCGACCGAAAAGAACTGCTTGCCCTCGACGACGGCTGGCGCAGCCTGTGCCTTTCCGCCAAGACCGGACTGGTTACAGAGGCCGAGGTGGCCGGGGCCGGGACCAACCCGGACCTGCAGTACACCGCCGACGCGTTCTA